>DAIUED010000008.1:0-27378 GCA_036845295.1 Bacteroidota bacterium | reverse complement strand
GCATACAATTACCTGAAGGATCACGACAAGTCGGACAAAGCGTTTGACGAGGCACTGAAAGTGGATCCAGACAATAGCCAGGTACTTAATAACTACGCGTATTTTTTGTCGTTGAGGAAAAAGAACCTCGAACGGGCCGAAAAATTTTCACGCCGCAGCAACGAACTGTCACCCAACAACCCAGTGTATATGGATACTTATGGATGGATCTTGTACCAACAGGGAAAATACACTCAAGCTGAACAGTGGCTGGCATCAGCTGTGAAACTGGCAACTAAACGTTCGGCAATTACCGAGCATTATGGCGACGTATTGTACCAGCTTGGCAAAAAAACAGAAGCGCTGATGTATTGGAAACAAGCTAAAGAAAGTGGCGATGGATCCGAATGGCTCGATAAAAAAATAAGCGATCAAAAACTTTACGAATAAGCCCTTTCCGGCAAAAGCATTTCCCCACACGATGCGTAGAACTTTTTTATATACGACTTTTTTTCTCTTGCTGGTCTTGCTGGCTGGCTCCTGCAGAACCAAAAAGGATCTCCAGAAATCGCAGGCTGCCCAAACGGAAGACACTGCTACAGGGAAATGCCGTTTGCTGTTCCGCACATCGAAAATGCTGACGAAGAACCTGAAGCAAAAAGAGCTTGCCTACCGCTGGATATACGCCAAAGCCGATGTACAGACATTGATTGACGGCGAAGATCAAAACCTCGATGTAAAAATCCGTGGACGTAAAGACAGCGCCATCTGGATCCAGATACAGGCTATAGGACTGATCGACGTGGCCCGGCTGCTTATTACCCGCGATACGGTAAAAATGGTGGTTTACATCAAAAAACAATACTTTGTAGGCGACTTCAATTACATTAACCAGCTCCTGAACGCCGACCTCGACTTCGATTTGCTGCAAGCCGCATTGTTTGGTAATAGTGCCGATTTCGATGATGACGATAACAAGTTGAAACCCATGGCCGATCGCGAAAATTGCAATTATAAGCTAAGTACGGAACGAAAACGCAAATTGAAACGTATAACAGCCGGACAGGATTCGCTGAAACGCTCGCTGCAAACCATGACGCTGGATCCGGACAACTTTAAGATCATCCACAACGATTTTGTGGATGTGAGTACCAACCGGAAGTTCAGCGCCGCTTACTCGAAATTTGCAGCCGTGGACTCCGTTTTTGCACCGCATCATGTTGATATTGATATAGTAGCAGAGAAAAAAATAAACCTCAAAATTGACTATGTTCGCATAGAAATAAATCAGCCGCAAAAAATGCCGCTGAACATACCAAAGAGCTATGACCCTATCCCGATTAGAAAAGAGAAAAAGTAACCTGGCGTTCCTGGGACTATGCCTCTTTTTTATCGCCTTTGCTTCTCCCACACTGACGGCACAGACCAAATCACCTTCGCAACGGGACTTGCAGAATAAACGAAACAAGCTCAACGACGACATTAAGCAACTCAACAACCAACTTAGTCAAACCAAAGCCAGCAAAAAGTCGCAAATCAATAACATCGTGGTAATCAATACCAAGATCAAAGTACGCGAAGAGCTGATCTCAACCATCAACACGGAGCTTTCCAAAATCAACTCCACTATCAAAAAAAACACGGGCGAGGTCAACGCACTTCGGATGAACCTGGAGAAGCTGAAAGGCGAATACGCCAAGATGATCTATTTTGCTCAGCGCAACCAGGATTCCTACACCAAACTCATGTTCCTGTTTGCGTCTGGCGATTTTAACCAGGCCTATATCCGTCTTCGTTATTTTCAGCAATACACGGCTTTTCGTAAGAAACAGGCGGCAGAGATTCTATCGACACAACAGGATTTGAATCAGAAATTACAGGAACTGGAAGCGCAGCGGCACGAGAAAAACGTGCTATTGGGCAACGAACAAACCGAAAAAACACAACTCGACAGCGAAAAGCAACAGCAGGAAATTGTGCTGAGCGAATTACAGAAGCAAGAGAAAGAATTGAAAGAGGAACTGGAGAAGAAAAAGCGTGATTCAGAAAACCTTCAGATTGCCATTAAAAAACTGATAGAGGCTGAAATTAAGCGCAAGCTCGAAGAATCGGCACGCATCGCTGCCGAAAAAGCCGCCAAAGCTGAGAAACTTGCCAAAACCAAAGCCACCGCCAAAGAAAGTAAAACCAAGGTAAAACCCGAAACCAAAACAACACCGACCAAGCCAACGGCTCCTGAGCTCACGGAAGAGGCTGAGGCATTAGGTGCCGACTTTGCGAGCAGCCGTGGCAAATTGCCATGGCCCTTACTGAAAGGCGTGATATGCCAGCCCTACGGCGAATACGAGCATCCTGCTATCAAAGGCTTTATGATGAACAATAGTGGTGTGGAGATCTGTACTTCGAAAGGCGCCCAGGCGCGGGCGGTTTTCCAGGGCGAGGTTACGAGCATTGCTATTTCACCAACGGGCGGTAAACTCATCATCATTCGCCACGGCGAATACCTAAGCGTATATAGCAATATCGGTGAAGTATTTGTGAAACAAGGCGACAAGGTTGATAACAAACAGGCCATCGGAACAGTACTGGAAGAAGATGGCAAATCGAGCATGAATTTCCAGATCTGGAAAGGCCAGAAAACCATGGATCCAAGCGGCTGGCTCTATAATGCCAGGTAAAACCCACCTGACCTGCTTTTCGGACTGAGTCAGAAGTCTCTTCGCTTTATCATCCACTGCCGGCAAAATGTTACGACGAGGATATGGAAAATAAAAAAAGCCTTCATGCCGTTCTGATCATTGTGGTGATCATACTGAGTGTGACGCTCTACAAACAATTCGACATTAAACATTTCCGGTTTCAAAAACCCGGCCTCGCCCTCGTTTATATGACAGGACTGATCATTGCCATTTCTTTTCTTCTCCGAAAGACCAAAACCTAACTACCCATTTCCGTCCTTTGCACGCACTATGACTTCAACCAACCAAACAGACCATACATTCTCGGGCAATTACGCCAACGTGAACGGCCTGAACATCTACTACGAAATTTACGGACAGGGCGCGCCGCTGGTGCTGATCCACGGCGGCGGCTCCACCATTGGCTCAAGTTTTGGGCGCACGATCCCGTTATTTGCCCAAAACCGGCAAGTAATAGCCGTGGAATTACAGGCGCACGGCCGTACCGGCGACCGCGATGCCGATCTCAGTTTTGAGCAGGATGCCGACGATGTCGCTGCGCTGCTTCAGCATTTGAAACTCAGCCAGGCTGATGTATTTGGATTCAGCAACGGGGCTACCACCACGCTTCAACTTGCCATCCGGCACCCGGCACTGGTCCGTAAAATCATATTGGGCTCACCGCTTGCAAAACGCAGCGGCGTTCCAGAGGGATTCTGGAATTTCATGAACCAAGCCAACCTGGAAAACATGCCGGAGGCGTTGAAAGAGGCTTATCGCCAGGTAGCACCAGACCCAAACGGGCTACAAACCATGCACGACCGGGATGCCAAACGCATGCAACAATTCACGGATATTCCGGATGCACTTCTTCAAAACATCAAAGCACCGGCACTCATTATCATCGGCGATAAAGATGTGATTACGCCAGCACATGCGCTCGAACTTCAACGATTGCTTGATGGGTCGGAACTCGCCATCATTCCAGGCACACATGGCGCTTACATCGATGAGATCACTACAATACAGCCATCCCGCAAACAAAGTGAATTCGTAGTGCCAATGATAGAACGTTTTCTTGATAAGCATTCAATTAAACAACTGTAAATCATCTATAGGATCGGAGCAGCTAATTGTAAGCTACTATTAGTCTATCGATTATCTATCATATTCATGAAACTCCCAAGAACTGCCGAAGACATCGTTCGCGAAGTGCAAATTGCCTCCAACAAATCCGGCGATCTTTATCTTCGACAGCTAATTTTCCTTTTACAACATGTAAGCCACGAGCTAATCGTCGAAGCTATAATAAGGCTATTCGAACAGAACCATTCGGGAGAGAATGCATTCAGGATCCAGGAATTTTCCGGAAGAATACTAGAAGAAATAAAACCTATCTCAGAAAAAACCATTCATGATATATTGAAACGAACTCTTGGCAATTGGAACAAAAGCATTGAACAGTTGCCCTTCTGGCTTATCTCTAATTACGGTGTACAGGCGACAAATGCTGCTTTGAACGATGACTGTTTTTCAAGCGAAGAGGATAAGGTTAAAGCCATGCGATGGTGGCTTCAAAAGGCATAACGACACTATAAGGCCAGAATAAAAAAATAAGCTAAAAACTAGCTTTGAAAACACGCGTCAGCGATTGCAGTGGAAATCCTCCGCGCTGTTCTTTCGCGGAGATTGTAACGCAAAGCGCGCCCGGACGCCCTCTGTCTTCTCTTCAACATGCCACAACGCTTTAAACACGTGACGCTGAAACAAGCGCCACTTACCAAGAAGATCTAAAGAGATAATGGCTTAATTCACCAGGCCCGTTTCCTGATCGTTGCGGAAAGCCCGGCGATCCACTTCCTTGCCACTTTCGTTATAGTAGAACCAAAGGCTATCTTTCAAATCGTTTTTGTACCAGCCTTTGTAATGGATATTGCCGTTCGGAAAATACACAATGGTCTCACCATGTTTTTTTCCTTTGTCATAATAACACTTGCTCCACTTGATGCCATTGTCGTAAAAAGCCATCCAATGTCCGTGACGCACCCCGAAACGGAAATTCCCAGTGAACTTGATCACACCGTTGGGGTATTTATCTACATAGTCGCCGGTATAGTCGGCATCGGGCGGTGTAATGGCAAATTCGCTATTGGGATTAACGGTAATGGGCTTAACAGCCGCTGCTTTTGCCGAATCCTCTTTGCGTTTCGCATCTTCTTTGTTTACTTTTTCATTGCCTCCGCAGTTGCTGAATAACAGGGTAAAAACAGCCAGTGATACCGTTAGATAAAAGAAGTTTTTCATGTGCTTTATTTTTTACGTTCGATCGAGTAATTTACCAGGCTAATCAGACTTTGTTTAGAGTCGCTGTCGGGAACCTCGTGCAACAGCGCCAGGGCCTTGTCCTTGTATTGATGCATCACACCCTCGGCATAAGTGATACCGCCTTTTTCATAAACAAAACGGATCACCTCTGCAACGCGTTTCGGATCGTTATTGTGGTTCTTGACGATGTTGATGATCTTGCGCTTTTCTGTCCAGGTAGAATTGTTGAGTGCATAGATCAGCGGCAGCGTCATTTTCTTTTCTTTGATGTCGATGCCCGTCGGTTTTCCGATGGACGTGTCGTCGCCAAAATCAAAAAGATCGTCTTTGATCTGGAACGCAATACCCGTATTGATCCCAAACGCTTTGAAGCGTGCAATTAAGGCTTCATCCTGGCTCACAGAGGCCACCCCGGCGGCGCAGCAGGCTGCAATAAGCGTTGCTGTTTTCTTCCGGATAATATCGAAATATACGTCTTCTGAAATGTCGAGCTTACGCGCCTTTTCGATCTGCAATAATTCGCCCTCACTCATTTCGCGCACGGCGTTGTTCGCAATTTTAAGCAGGTGAAAATCGTCATGGTCGAGCGACAACGACAAGCCGTTTGAAAGCAGGAAATCGCCCACGAGCACGGCAATTTTATTTTTCCAGAGCGCGTTGACGCTGAAGAAACCCCTGCGTTCATTACTATCATCTACTACGTCGTCGTGCACAAGCGTAGCGGTATGCAACAACTCTATGAGCGAGGCTGCCCGGTACGTGCTCTCATTGAACTGCCCTGCACATTTGGCGCTCAGGAACACAAACATGGGCCTGATTTGCTTGCCCTTTCGTTTAACAATGTAAGTGGTGATCTTATCGAGTAGCGGAACGGTGGTTCGCATGGCTTGTTTGAACTTGATCTCAAACTCGTCCATTTGCATGCTGATCGGCGCTTTTATTTGGTCAACAATATCCACTCAGAAAAGTAGCGTAAATATAGGATTAAATTCATGAAATTGCGCCAACAGGCCGTCGTCATTTAAACACCTGCTGCGCAGTTTTGTTCTTGTTCACCAGCTGTCCGCAGGCAGCATCAATGTCTTTACCACGACTGCGGCGCACGTTTACAATAACGCCTTTGCTTTCAAGATGCTTCACGAAGGCTTCAAGCCGTTCGGGGGTGGTTTGCCTGAACTCGCCATCGTCGATGGGGTTGTATTCGATGATGTTTACTTTTGCTGTTGTTTTCCGGCAAAAATCGGCCAGTTCGCGCGCATCTTGTATGCCATCGTTAAAATCCCGGAATACAATGTACTCGAAAGTGACGCGGGAACCCGTTTTCTCATAAAAATAATTCAGGGCTTTTTCGAGATTCTCCAGCGAGTTGGTTTCGTTGATCGGCATGATGTGATTTCGCTTTTCGTCGTTGGCAGCATGCAACGACAGAGCCAGGTTAAACTTCACACCGTCATCACCCAGCTTCATGATCATTTTGGCAATACCTGCCGTGCTCACGGTAATGCGGCTTGGGCTCATTCCTAAACCATCGGGTGCGGTGATGCGATCTACCGAACGGATCATTTCGGCGTAGTTGAGCAAAGGCTCGCCCATGCCCATATATACAATATTGGTGAGCGCCTGGTCGTATTTGGTTTCTGCCAGATTCTTGACCAAAGCTACCTGATCATAAATTTCATCGGCATTCAGGTTACGCAAACGCTTGAGCTTGCCGGTTGCGCAGAATTTACAGGTAAGACTGCAACCTACCTGCGACGAAATACAGGCCGTCATCCGGGTTTGTGTCGGAATCAACACACTTTCCACAACATTGCCATCCGCCAGTTTCATGGCGCATTTGATCGTGCGGTCGTTGCTTACCTGCATGTCGCTCACCGATACCGCATGGATCGCAAAATGCTCGTTCAACCAATCGCGCAAGGGCTTGGGCAAATTCGACATATCGTCAAACCGATGAGCCGTTTTTTTCCAAAGCCATTCATAAATTTGCTTCGCTCTGAATTTCGGTTCTCCTTTCTCTTTGAGAATGTCGATAAGCTGGGCTTCGGTGCAGGCACGTATGTCTTTTTTGTCGGGCATGTTACGAACCGCAAAGATAGGGTTAATTCATGATAAATGTTTTATATTTAGCGCCGAATCAACGCCTGCCATCTATGCGCTTTCTTGCCGCTTCCCGCTTGTTTTCAGGACATCATTTTGCCAATGATGCACACATCCTTGCAGTAGGTGACGATGGCTCTATTCTCGACCTTTTGCCCGCAGGCAGTGTCGAAGCCGGCCGCATCGAACAATACGACGGCATCCTTTGCCCGGGCTTCGTAAACACACACTGCCATCTCGAACTAAGCCATCTCAAGAATCGCATTCCCCGCCACACGGGCATCGTCGATTTCGGATTATCGGTGGTACGGCAACGCCAGGATCTTCCCGAAGAAGCGCAACTGGAACAGATGCAAGATGCCGACCGTGAAATGGCCAGGCAAGGAATTGTTGCTGTTGGCGACATTTCAAACACTGTACTTTCAGCGAGCGTCAAGCAACAATCGCGCATACACTATCACAGCTTTGTGGAGCTCATTGCCCTGAACCCGCTGCGTGCAACACAGGTTTTTGATGCCGGTTTATCCACACTCGATACCTTTTACGTTTCCGGCCTTTCTGCTTCGCTCGCACCCCACGCACCATATAGCTGCTCTCCGAAACTGGTAAGTATGATCGCTGACTACTGCCACAACCGCGGACTGCCAACCAGCATCCATAACCAGGAAAGCCAGGCTGAGAACGACTTTTTCCGTCGTAAAACCGGTGACTACCTCCGCCTGTACAGCACTCTTGGGCTAGAACTCGATTTCTTTAATGCCAGTGGGAAATCCAGCCTGATGAGCCTGCTCGACGCGCTTAAACATTCCGGGAACACATTGCTTGTACATAATACGTTTACAACTGCTGCCGATGTGGAAGCTGCCCAACAGCAACTTACCAATTTGTATTGGTGCCTATGCCCAAACGCTAACGTGTATATTGAAAACACCTTACCTGATGTTGCAATGCTGTACGCAACAGGCTGTACATTGACTATCGGCACCGATAGCCTTGCCAGCAACAACACCTTATCGGTATGGGACGAACTGTTACTTCTGCAAAAAGAATTTCCAGCCATTCCTATAGAAACCTGGCTAGAGGCGGCCACAGCAAATGGCGCAGACTTTCTTGGCATCAGCGGGCGTTATGGCACATTTGAAAAAGGGAAAATGCCGGGCGTTAATCTCGTAGATCCTGCAAATGGTAGCGTGAAAGTGTTAGCTTAAACTTACGGTAGAAACAAGAGTAAACAGCGAAAACTGATCGTTGATCCTTTGGAAATCCATTTGGAGCTTATTGCCGCTCTTCATGCCAATGGTTATAAAACCAAGGCCCGCGCCACCTTTATCACTCATGGTGTTGTTTTCCAGATGCTCGAGGTAATAGGCCTTAAGCGCTTTTTCGTCATCGAATGAATTGATGGTGTCAATCTGTTTCTCGAGTGCCGGGATCGACTCATTAGCAACGAGGTTAGCAGACACCACGTGCATCTTCACTCCATTCTTGGCCAGGATAAAAAAATTGTACTGGTGTCCATCGCTAGTCTTATGCCCATGGATGAGCATGTTCTGGAGCGTTTCTACGCTAATAAAAAAGATTTTTTTAAGTGGGCCTTTCGGGATTTCCAGCTCGCCGACTTTTGCTTCCACATTCTCTTCTATGGAAGATATCACGCTTTGAGTAAGTTCGCCCTGGTGCGATAGCAACACCGACTGCCCCTGCCCGTATTCGTTCAGTAAGCGCTCGTACTGTGCTTTTACAAACTGTTCTTCGCTATTTGATCCTAAGCCCAATCCTATTTGAATAAACCGTTTACCTCGGCATCTATCATTCTCAATACTTTTCCAAGGTCTTCCTTATTTTCAGAAAAATTGATCTCGTCGATATCCACAATCAGCAACTTACCGCCTTCATAGGTCGAGATCCATGCCTCGTAGCGCTCATTGAGTCGTTTCAGGTAATCGAGGCGAATGGAATTTTCATAATCACGGCCACGTTTCTGGATTTGTTTGACAAGGGTTGGTACCGACGCTCTCAGGTAAATGATCAGATCCGGTGCTTTCACAAGACTATCCATTAACTTAAACAGGCTGAAGTAATTTTCATAGTCGCGGGTTGTCATCAAACCCATGGCATGCAAGTTTGGCGCAAAGATATAGGCGTCCTCATAAATGGTACGGTCCTGAACTACCTTTTGCTTGCCGTTGCGGATTTCCTGCACCTGCCCAAATCTCGAATTGAGAAAATACACCTGCAAATTGAACGACCACCGCTGCATATCGTCATAAAAATCGTTCAGGTAGGGGTTATCATCTGCATCCTCGTAGTGAGGGGTCCATTTATAGTGTTTAGCCAGCAGTGATGTTAAGGTCGTTTTCCCTGAACCGATATTTCCGGCAATCGCTATGTGCATAAAATCTCTTCTCTAAAAATTATCCGTTTATAATATACTAAGATACGGCTTTCCGGTATTATACAAAATTTTTTTCCTTTTTTTTTTGGAAATGTTAAATTTCGGTTATTTCACTGTACGCAAGGAAATATAAGGGTTGTATTTAGTGATGACCTGCTTTGTATCATTGAAGGCTTCTTCCATTTTCCGGCGATGCCCCTCGTTCAAAAAAGCGGGTAATCTGGTTGTATCGGCATACCAGTGCGCCGGGAACACAATGTGCATTTTCTTACCACCGTCGCCCCGGTAAACCCAGGTTGGCAAAAATGACGCCGATTTATAGGCCGTATGGCCTTTGGTGAAATTTTTTTCGACCGTAATACTGAGTATTACACCCGCATCCGTATAGCGCCAGTATTGGTTGGAAAGGAAATTACCAAGGGAATAGGCCACAAAAACTGAGTCTGCGTGCGGGCCAGAAGGCATCACTTTGGTGGGCCCTACCATGTGTGGGTGCGCGCCAATTACCAATGAAGCGCCTGCCTGTAAAGCAAACCTTACCGCATCTTTCTGTGCTTGCGTAGGCTCTACTACATTTTCTACGCCCATGTGGTAAAACACCATCACCAAATCGGCCCCACGCTCACGTGCCTCTGTCACGGATTTTGTGACGTCGGCCGAGTCGATCACATTGAGCATATAACGGTGTTCGGCGGAAGGGTACGAACCGTTAGTGCCATAGGTATAATTGAGAATGGCAATATGAATACCTTTCACATCAAGGATGCGAATCGAATCATGATCACGCCGATCAAGATAAGTACCCGCATAACCCAGACCGTGCTCACGAATCACCCGAATAGTACGCAAAAGCCCCGCCTCACGCGTATCCATGCTATGGTTATTGGCCGTAACCAGGAAATCGAAACCGGCATCCCTGATAGCCTCACAATAGGCATCGGGCGAATTGAAAGCCGGGTAACCGGCGTATGGCTGACCCGTACCGGCAAAGGTTGTTTCCAGATTACCGATCGTGAGGTCGGCGTCTTCAAGATAGGGTTTAACGTATTCGAAACTCGGCCTGAAATCAAATTCGCCCGATTTGAGCCTGGCGTTATTGGTTTGCGGCAAATGACACATCAGGTCACCCACAAGATTAATGGTAACTTCTCCCAGCGAGTCTTTTGGTGGCAGAAGGTATGTTGTTTGCTCAGGCTCCGGAGAAACGCTTTCTTGCGGTGCAGCAGATTGTGCGTCGTTGCCGGGTAATGCTGTTGTTCCTTTTTGCGGTGTTTTACAGGTATAAACCACCGCCAGCAAGGTGGCCAGTGCTACAAAATAAAGTACTTTATGCATGGCTTTTCTGTTCTTTGAGATATAGGCTGCACACAAACCGAATGGTTTCCTGCAAGGACGCAAAATTGTAGTGAAGTGCATCTTTGACGCGGCTGTTGTTATACGTGTTTTTCGCCAGGCCGGCATACATCGTCGCTTTTGTAAGCACCCTTTTGTTGCCGGTAATCGCAGACCGCAATGCGTCGAGCCACAGACCAAGGCGGAGCATGGCCTTACCCGCCTCAATGGAAGGTGCTTTTTTACCAAACGCTACATGCAACTCGCTCAAAAGTTCGCGAAATGTATAATTATGTGCTGTGAGGATAAAACGCTGGCCGAACAATCGTTTTTCGGTAAGGGCAATCATGCAGGCCGCTGTATCAGTAGCCGAAATAGCGGCGCTCGACCCCGAGGTATAAAAGGCAGATCCTTTGTAACATGTGCTGATCAAACGTCCGGAACTCTGATCCCAAAATCCTGGCCCCAGCACAAGACCCGGATTCACGATCACCGCCTGTAAGCCTTCCTCCATGCCGCGCCAAACTTCCCGCTCGCCATTGTATTTACTAATAGCATAGTCGCTTGCTTCGGGCGACGATTTCCACGAAATGGATTCGCTGATGTTGGTAGTAATATCAGGGTTTTGCAAGGTGGCAATCGAACTTACATGGCAAAAAGCCTTAACCGGTTTTTCGAGGCAGGCATTTACCATGTTGGCAGTTCCTGTGGCATTTACCCGGTGCATTTGCTCCCGGTCTTTAGCATCAAACGACACGAAACCGGCACAATGGTACACGTGGTCAATGCCCTCAAGCGCGTCCAGAATGGAATAAATATCTGTAATATCGGCATCTACCCAACGAATGCGGTCAAAGAGCAAATCATATTCAGCGGTGTAGTAACTGAACAGCTGTCTGGTTTTCGTGATATCGCTATCTGCGCGTCTAATAGCCGTAACAGGCTTTCCTTGTTGAAGGAGCTGCAAGGCCACATGCGCCCCGATCAATCCTGTAGCTCCTGTAATTAAATTCATGAATGCTGTTCTCTAAGCAAATGTAAGGCTTTGCGTTAAAAAAAGTAAGGAAAACTGCATGAAGCATCCGAAAATAAAGCCGGCATAAACTTGCCTGGGTGTGTGCGATTGAAGGTAAAGCCGGGAAAACCCGATAAGGCCGGACAACAGGAGACACAGGGATAAAGTCCCAAACACGGGCATCTGCAATACCCAACCCAAACCGAGCATGATGCCTGCTAATCCACCGATTCCGATCATGTGCGCACTGATTTGCCACCACAAATGAATGATAGCAGCAGACAAAATGCAAAGTCCTCCGCCTAAAATAAAGAGCTTGATGGCAGGCCACACATTCAGATCGTAAATCATGTAGTAAAGCCCGAAATAGCACAATGACGTGATAACGAGCGGGAAAATACGTTCCCGCCGGTTCTCGAGTTTCATAGAGCTGATGTAATTAAGTCGATACAGAATAAGCATATTGAGGGCTGGCAGCAAAACGGTAAAAGCAAATACCGTTACGGTAATTACTACCTTTAACCTCAGCGGCGTAAATACATAGTAAATGCTACCTTTCATACCAAAGAACACGAGCAGGCAACCATAGGTGGCCGTTAACAAGGGATGAAAGCAATAGGATATAAAATTGGCAAAGCGTTTCATAAAATCAATTTTTCTGGAGACGTCCGTTTTCCTGTTCGTTACTATGTTTTTCGGCAAAGCGAATGTTCGTTTTTCCGAATTTATAGTTCAAAGTTAACCGAAATCTCCGGGTATCGTTCCTTAAATTAAATGTATAATACTGGTTCCCGAAGTTGTAAACAGACCGGTTGATGTCTGTATAAAACATATCGAGAAATTGGAACATCACCGTAAACTGGTTTTGGACAAATGATCTTTTGATCCCGAAGTCGCAACTGCCATTGGCCTTGTTGTGATTGGGGCCGCTCGTTACCGGCGAATTGTAATGCCCTGTGAGCTGCACTTTAAAATCGTGTGGAAGCAAAAAATCGTTATTAATATAGATGTTAGACGATAGGGTCCGGGTTCTGAGTGCCTCGCCGCTCAATACACTTTTGTATGACACATAAAAGACATTCAACGAAAACTCTACATTCCACCACGAATAACATTGCTTCTGTAAGAACAGGTTATAGTAAGCATAATCGGCCAAATCGAGATTGGCGAGCGTAAAGGTGGTGACCTTGGTGCTATCGTTCTGCAACGACACTTCCGAGAACAGTTGTGTAAACCGCGCATAGCCCACGCTGTTGGTAATCCACTGGCGGTAAACATGCGTAAAGTCGATGTTATGACTATACTGAGGATTGAGGTAAGGGTTTCCCGCCGCTACAGCATATTGGTCTTCGAAACGTTTGTAGGGGTTGAGCTGATCATAGCTTGGCCTGTCGAGCCGCCGGCCATAATTAAACTGCAAGGCATGCTCGTCGTTAAGCTGATAATCTACCGATAGGCTCGGAAACCAGTTGAGGTAGCGCCTCGTGAGGCGAAAGCCATTGCTTAGATTACTACCTGAAACTTCAGTATGCTCAGCCCTGACACCAAAACCTACACTTCCTTTTTTGAATTCTTTACGAAGGTTGATGTAGCCTGCCAGCAAGGTTTCATTGTACCGGTAATCGTTAGAAAAAGCGGTATCTACCCTAAACGTTTTTGTGACTGTATCCTGGCGGTTAAACAAAAAATCGGTACTGTTTTTTACAAAGGTGGCTTTGGCGCCGGTTTCTAAAAGCCACCGGGGTTTCAGGTACTTCTGAAAATCGAGCTTTTGCGTGAAAATCCGAATAAGGCTTTTGTTAGACGAGGTGTAAACCTGCGATGGCTTGGCGCCTGTATCGTCGTTGTTCAGGAAAACCGACTCGCTGTAACGATCGGAAGCATCACGAAAATCGGTATAATCGACCGACAAAGAAAGCATTGTACCGAGGGTATCGAATTTATGCTCGGCATTGAGGTTGTATGCCGGGTTCTGCCAAAAGGCGTTTTCATTGGTTACATACTGGTAATGATCGAACCCGAGATCGTTGAATCCGTTAATGGCTACAAAGCCATGCTCTACCGGCAAGGCTTTGTTGATGGTGTTGCCTACCGAAAATCCCAGGGTTGTTTTGGCATTGAGCCTGTAATCGGCTCCTATTTTACCGCTGATGTATTTCCTGAGATTTTCATGGTCGCCGGTATGGTCAAAAAATGTTTCCTGACCGTTGTACCGAATGGTTTTATGATAATCGTAGCGGTCGTAGAATATCTTATACATAGGGTTCAGGCTGCTAAACACCGTCCACTTCCGCGATTTGAGATTGAAGGTGGCATACATGGAATTACCGAAGCGCTGCCCCATTCCGGGATTGTAGGTGATGCTTCCGCTGTACCCCTGCGAATCCGCCTTTTTGGTAACCAGGTTAATAAGCCCAGCGTTGCCTTCGGCATCGTACTTTACCGGCGGGTTTTTAATCACCTCAATTTTCTTTAGCTGATCGGCAGACATGGCGCTCATCATAGCCACTAACTGTTCCATCGACAGTTGCTGCATTCGCCCGTCGATCATGATACGAACGCCTTGCTTGCCGGCAATGGCAATATTATTTTTATTGTCAACCGTTACACCCGGAATACGCTTCAGAATATCCAATACCGTGTTGCCGGCGGCCATGATGCTGTTTTCCACGTTGAGCACCGTCATCCCATTTTTAAACTCAATTACTTTTTTGATAGCCGTTACCGAAACTTCGCCAAGGCTCACACCTGCAGGCCGTAACACAATAACCGGAAGTTGTACCACCGCCGCACTATCGATTTGCAGTGGCTGACTGTATGGCCCGGTAAAACCAACGGCAAAGCACTTTAGCAGGTAGGTGCCGGGCGCCAGGTTACTAAATTCATACTGCCCTTGCTCGTTACTGATACTACCTTTTACCTGTGTACTGTCTCCGGCACGTAACAAAGCAATATTTGCAAATGGAAAACCCGCGCCTGAACTATCAGCAACAACGCCCGAAATATGGTTTTGCGCCCGGATGTATTGCCCCGACAGGCAAATCAATATGGCAAAAAGCAACTGCCTGAAAAGAAAAACGGGCTTGTTCACAAAACAAACTGAAATATGTAAAATTACACTAATTTTTGGCGCCGGCTATCCATACAGGTAGCTTATTTTAAAATCTATTGCTATTTTTGAGATCTGTATGTACACATTGTTGGTCAAAGAAATACGGAGCTTTCTAAGCTCGCTCATCGGGTATATTGCCATTGGCGTATTTATTACCGGCATAGGCACTTTTATGTGGCTGGTACCTACGGAGAGTGCCGGATCCAACGTACTCGATAATGGCTTTGCCAACATCGATCCGCTGTTTATCCTCGCCCCCTGGGTGTATCTTTTTCTGATACCGGCGATTACCATGCGTAGTTTTTCGGAAGAGAAAAAAACCGGAACCATCGAGTTGCTGCTCACGCGGCCGCTTACCGAAATGCAGATCGTATTGGCTAAATACCTTGCAGGTGTTGTGCTTGTACTGGTTTCGCTGCTTCCTACACTTATTTATTTTTACTCGGTTTATCAACTGGGCTATCCCAAAGGCAACATCGATACCGGTGGCATGTGGGGCTCTTATGTTGGCTTGCTTTTTTTAGGTGCTGGCTTTGTGGCCGTTGGTACCTTTGCCTCGGCAGTTTCCGAAAACCAGGTAATTGCCTTCATCATGGCGCTGTTGCTTTGCTTTATCACTTACATTGGTTTCGACTTCGTTTCTTCTTCAGGCATTTTTGGCAAATACGACGCGCTGGTTAAAAGTATCGGCATGAACGACCATTACATTAGCATGAGTCGTGGCGTGATCGATACCCGGGATGTGATCTACTTCCTGTCCATCATTGCATTTTTCAATCTCCTGTCAAAACTTGTATTACAAAGCAGAAAATGGTAAGTAAAAAAAACGGTCAAAAGCAAAAAGACATTCTGATGCTTCTGGTAGTGGCTGCCATTTTGGTGCTGCTTAATTTTGTAGGCGCTTTTTTGTTCAAACGTTTCGACCTCACCTCTGAAAAACGCTATACCTTATCCGCATCTACCAAAAAACTGCTCAAAGAACTGGACGATGTGGTTTACATCAAAGTTTACCTCCAGGGCAATTTTAATCCGGGATTTACGAGATTGCGGAACGAAACCAAGGAGATCCTTGACGAATACCGTGCTTATTCCGGCGACAAGATCGAGTATGAATTCGTAAATCCGCTCGAAAACCCTAATAAGGAGGAAGTGGAGAACCTCGAAAAACAACTTTTCCAGAAAGGTATTATGCCTGAGCAGGTTATTGACCGCAGCTCTCAAAAGGTATCGGAAACATACATATGGCCGGGTGCTCTTGTGAATTACAAGGGCCATGAAACTGTGTGGCAAATTTACCGGAAGCAGGTAGGGTATGCTCAGGAACAAAGCATCAATAACTCGGTGCAGGAACTGGAATACGGCTTATCGAACAGCATCCGCAAAACACAGATCATGCGTAAGCCGGAGGTACTTTTCCTGGAGGGCCATGGCGAACTCGACACCATATACTGCGCCGATTTCATGAACTCACTCACGGAGTATTACAACGTAAGCCGTGTGAAGATGAACAATAAGCTCTATTCGCTCAAAGGTGCCGATGCCATTGTTATTGCCCAACCCGATTCCGCCTTTACCGAAAAAGAGATCTTTCTGATCGACCAGTTTATCATGCACGGCGGCAAAGCCTTGTGGCTGATCGATCCGGTGTATATCAACCGCGACACCCTGAATACCAAGGGCTACACACTTGGGTTTAAAAATGAATTGAACCTCGACGAGATCCTTTTTAAATATGGCGTGCGTCTTAACCCGCTGATGGTACAGGATCTGCAATGTGCGCGCGTACCTATCAATGTGGGTTTCAAGAAAGGACAACCAGACTTTCAGCCATTTCCGTGGATGTACTACCCGTTGATCCTGCCAGTATCGAGCCACCCGATCGTAAAGAACCTCGACCTCATTCGCACGGAATTTATTGGTACGCTCGACACGGTATTTGCCCGCGACGTTAAAAAGACGATCCTGCTTCAAACCTCGAAATACACCAAAACACAACCAACGCCAACACGCATCAATGTGGGAATGATACGCTACAGGCCAGACGAGAAGCAATACACCAATTCGTTTCAAAATATGGCCTGCCTACTCGAAGGACGTTTCGAATCGGTTTATAAAAACCGCATTCCGAGTGCGTTTGTGCAGGACAGCGCTTTCGATATCATGGACAAGAGCAAACCGACCCGCATGATTGTGGTAGCCGACGGCGATATCGCAAAAAACGAATACCAGAGAAGCTCAGGCAGGGTAATGCCAGTAGGTTTCGACTCCTATATGAATGAGCAATTTGCCAATAAAACATTTTTATTGAATTGCATGAACTACCTGCTCGACGACGAAAGCCTGTTACACTTGCGTTCGCGCGAGGTAAAACTGCGGCTGCTGGATAAGAAAAAAATAGGGCAACAGGCCTCGCGCTGGAAGTGGATAAATGTAGGCTTGCCGCTAGCGGCAGTTATTTTGTTTGGTCTCATCCAATTCTATGTTCGCAAAAGAAAATACAGCCGTTAACACATTGCAACAATGCAAAACGGCTACATCATATTCCCCTTTACCGTTGCAACCCCATAAGTCATTATGAAAAAAAGATCTGTTATTACCATTTTTGTTCTGATTATCCTGGCCATTACAGCCATTCTCGTGTATAAAAATAAAGGCGGAAACTCTACGATTGATAAGGAAGCCAGCAACTTCGGCCTAAAAGATACCGCATCGGTAGATAAAATTTTCATGGCCGATAAGGAAGGGCAATCGGTTCTGTTGGAGCGTGGCCCGAAGGGCTGGACAGTAAACGGCAAATTTCTGGCGCGCCCCGATGCCATTTATGAACTGCTCTACACGCTGCGCATGGTAGAAGTAAAATCGCCGGTAGCAAAAACCGGTCGCGAAACGGTAATTAAGCTCATGGCCGGAAAATCGGTGAAAGTAGAGGCCTATAGCAAAGGAAAAAAAGTGAAGCAGTATTATGTAGGGCACCCTACGCAAGACCACACCGGTACTTATATGCTGATGAGCGATCCTGAAACGGATAAAAACTTTCCGGATCCCTTTATTACACATATACCAGGATTCAATGGCTATTTGTCAACGCGCTATTTTGTGGAAGAATCGGATTGGCGCGACCGCCTGATGATCAATTACAGGCCGCCACAAATCAAACAAATCAAATTGGATCTCCACGAAATCCCGGATTCATCATTTGTCATCGACTTGTTTAGTATGCAGCGCTTTGGGCTGAAGAACGGCAAGGGCCAGCAATTGCCGTTTTCGGAGGAGAAACTGAAACAGTACATTGCCTACTTCCAGAACGTGAACTGCGAATATGTCCTTGAAAAAACATCGCCCCTGATCGATTCGCTGGCTAAATCGGCAGTGCCT
The DNA here is from genome assembly GCA_036845295.1 of Bacteroidota bacterium. Classification (GTDB taxonomy): domain Bacteria; phylum Bacteroidota; class Bacteroidia; order B-17B0; family Aurantibacillaceae; genus UBA4416. The sequence continues at coordinate 9,067 of DAIUED010000008.1, read as the reverse complement.
TTTGCCACCCTTACGGTAACCGACCGCGATAACGGGCAGAATGTAACGAAGTTCTACCATAAATACCCTATCGCCTCAAAAAACGAACAATATGGCGTCGATTATAAATATGATCCCGACAGGCTTTTTGTGAACTATAACGAAGGCAAGGACTTCGGCATGGCCCAGTACTATGTGTTTGGAAAAATGTTACAAACATACGGTTACTTCCTGCCTCCGCGGTGATGTTAAAAAGTAGTGTATAAATACAGCAGCACCCGGCCTTTTTCCTTTCTTCAGATCGCTAAATTTGATAAGCCGTATCGTTGTACAGTGGTGCAACAGATGCGCAAATCCATTTAATCACCTTATTTTTTTAGATATATGAATTTTGTAGTATCGTCCTCTACGCTTTTGAAACATTTGAAATCCATCAGTGGCGTTTTAAATTCGAGCAATACCATCCCGATCCTGGATTGTTTCCTGTTTGAGTTGAACAACGGCGGTCTAACGCTGTATGCCAGCGATATGGAAACAACCATTACCACAAGTGTAAAGGTGGAGGCTTCTGAAAATGGCAGTATTGCCATTCCGGCTAAAACATTGCTCGAAGCCCTGAGCAACCTTCCTGAGCAACCTGTGTCGTTCATTATCGACTCCAAAAAATTCAGCGCCAAGCTCAAAACAGAAACCGGCGACTATACACTCACTGGCCATAACGGCGATGAATACCCTAAACTGCCCAAAGTGGATGCGCCTACCTCCGTAATCATCAAAAGCGATGTTCTGGGCAATGCCATCAACAAAACCATCTTTGCCACCGGCAACGACGATCTGCGCCCGGTAATGAGTGGCGTGTTCTGCCAGTTTAACGACGACAACTCTATTTTTGTGGCTACCGATGCGCACAAGCTCGTTCGCTATACCCGCAATGATGCGAAAGCCGGTGCTTCGGCTGCCTTTATCATGCCTAAAAAGCCACTCAATGTATTGAAGAACCTGTTGGCTGGCATCGACGATGCGGTGAAGGTCGAATTCAATAAAACCAATGCCTATTTCAGCTTCGGCAACATTAACCTGGTATGCCGCCTTATCGACGGTAAATACCCGAATTATGAAGCAGTAATCCCAAAACAAAATCCTAACAAATTAACTGTTGACAGGGCTTCTTTCCTTGGCGCGCTTCGCCGCGTGAGTGTATTTGCCAATAAAGCAACGCACCAGATACGCCTGAAAATAGTTGGCAGCCAGCTTACAATTTCGGCAGAAGATCTTGATTTTGCCAACGAAGGGCACGAAACGCTGATGTGTACGTATGTGGGCGAAGACATGGAAATTGGATTCAATTCCAAATTCGTACTCGAAATGCTTACCAATCTCGAAAGCGATGAAGTAACGATCGAGATGAGTGCGCCGAACCGCGCAGGCATTATTGTGCCTACGCAAAAAGCAAATCCGGCGGAAGATGTACTGATGCTCGTAATGCCGGTGATGCTGAATAACTAGTTCCTTAACCACTATACCAAAGAGATAAAAAAATCCCCTTACAAAAAATTGTAAGGGGATTTTTGCTTAAGGCTGATACCGTTTGTGGTCGTCTTTATCGGAATCTGCCTGTTTCTGTTCTTCCTCGTCGCACTCGTCGCTGTATGTAATGTCGTAGCCGTAGATGGCTTTTAATGCCGCCCTGGCCTGCCCTACTTCTTTACCTTTCCAGATACACTGGTTGGCAATGGATTCGAGCAGTGCAACGTCGTTCCAATTAATCTTACTCATGATTTCCCCCCAATAAATTAGTCTGATACAAAGGTAGGCTAAGAGAAGGCGAATATCACGTGTCGTCCGGGCTTTTAAAACTTCTTAACGGCAGAATTAATGTTTATTAAGAAAAAGCCGTCAATTGACGGCTTTTCCCATAAAATTAACCATGATAAGCTCTTCAAGGGTATAGCGTTTTCCGCTCACCAAAGCGGTAATCCAGGCATCCGGCTGCCCTTTTGCGATGATCTTTTGGCGTGCGGCTTCTGCTTCCTTCAGGGTAGAGAATTGCAATTGTGTAAAGCGGGTAATACCATCCGGGTAATTGATAATTTCCGGTTTACCAAATTCTTTCAGGTGGTCGTATTTATAATTTTCAGGATGTTTATAAGCGGCGATCTGTACTTTAAATACCAAACCTTCGGCGCAAATACTACCACCCATTTCCAGGAGTTTATTGTAGTTTTCGGGCACGTTGAGCGATTTGCCTTTCAGTGAACTGAAATCGGGAACCGGCACACCATCACAAGGCTTTACATCTTGTTTCACAGGCTCCACCGTGTTAGTTACTGTCGCATTTTCTACATTGGTTACAACGGCGTCATTTTTAAAGTCCTCGACATTGGTTACGTTACCCAGTAAACTATCAAGCAACTGGCTCACCGATTTTTGCTGACGTTTGTTGGCATAAGCCGGAGAATAGAGGTAAAAGTCTTTGCGGATCTCTACAAACTTCTGCAGTTTTTGCACATCGATCTCCTCGTCGATGGCTTCAAAGCCCGGCACGCTCACCGAAATATGAATTTTATACCCATTTCCCGGAGATAAAGCCATGAGGTATTTCCCGGTCTTTGCATTGGCATAGTATGGACCGACAGCCTCGCCGGTTGCCTTTTTACTGACTTCGATCTTGGCATCGATAGGTTTGTCATCAGCAAACACACTGCCTTTCAGCAATGCAAGGATGGGTTTCTCGCCCAAAATACCTGGCTCCACAGAGTAGATATCCTGCCCGCCTTTTCCACCGGCACCGCCGCGGTTAGATGAAAAATAGCCGCGGTCGCCTTTTGCGTTGATCACATAAAAGCGGTCATCTTCGGTGGTATTGAGTGGAATTCCCATGCTTAATGGTTCTATCCACTCATTGTCTTTCTTAATCGAATACATAATATCGTAACCACCGATGCTTTTGTGTCCTTCTGAACTGAAAAATAAAGTAATACCGTCTGGGTGAATAAATGGTGCATCCTCGTTGTACTCGGTATTGATGCCCGGCCCAAGGTTCACAGCAGGTCCCCAATCGCCATTGATTTTTTCCGATACGTACAAGTCACGGCCACCAAGTCCTCCCTCACGCTCAGAGGCGAAATAAAGGAAGCGGCCATCGGATGAGATAGAACAACTTCCTTCCCACTCTGGTGTATTGATATTACTGTTAAGGCGTACCGGTTTACTCCACTCAGTGCCATTGAGCGAACTCATGTATAAATCGCCGGCATCGTTGTTACTGATGAAAGAAAACAATGTTTGCCCGTCGGGCGAAAGCGCTACCGCAGCATCGTTGCCCTTGGTGTTCAGTGTGGCTATACCAGTAGGTTCAGACCATACCGAATCGTTTTTGCGTACACTGATGAAAATGTCTTCGTGGTAAGAACCACTTTCTGCATCAGGTTTCAGGGCATCGTTGAGCAGGCCTCCGGTACTCTTTCTTCCGGCATAGGTAAAAATAATCACCGACTCATCGGCCGAAATAACAGGCACACCTTCTGTTTCGGAGGTATTGATCGGGGCGCCAATATTTTTAATATCGGCGATCACTTTCTGGCTGATAAGCAATTTGCCGTTGTCGCAGTTGGCTACGCCCAGCTTTGCTTCTTTTACCAGGGCTTTGTCGTCGTCTTTTTGTTTAACTCCCTGCATGGCTGCCAGGTAATCGTTATAGGCAACAAGGGCATCGTCGAAACGATAGTTGATGTGATACGCTTTGCCGAGGTAAAAATTGATCTCCGGAGATTTATCTACCTTTTTCAGCTCTTCGAAAATTTCGATGGAACGCGTTTTCTTCTCCGGGTAGTTGATGGACGATACGCCTAGCCGGAATTTATATTCGAGCACTTTTGGGTTTTGTGCGCTCAGCTTATCGTAGAGATCGTAAGCACATTTATATTCCCGGTTCTCATAACAAAAAGCCGCCTCCTGCTTCATATCTTTATTTTGCGAAAACGCAAATACGGGAAGCAACATCGATGCTAATAAAATGACTATTGTTTTTTGCATGACAAACTGTTTATTCAACTTATCTAAATACAAGTTGTGGATTAACCAAATTTGATGCTTTTCTTAACGTTTTTAACAGAAAAAGAAATGTCTTATTAACAGAGATGCGTTAAAAGCAAAGGCTCCGCTACACTGAAGTAACGGAGCCCTCGAAAATATACAGGTAATTTTACTTGCTACCTGCCGGTTTCGCACCAGGAGCGGGTTTGGTGGCACCTGGTTTTGGCGTGGCAGTATTATTTTGCGCACCCGGAATGACGGCCGCAGGCATTGAGTCGAGTTTTTTCTTCACCAGGTTCAGGATATCATCGCCCGGTTCGGTGTATAACACATTGCCAGTGCTTGTATCGAGTACATATTTATAGCTATTTTCTTTGGCAACTGCCTCAATGGCTTTTTTAGCCTTATCGTAGATTGGTTTCGACAGCTCACCGTATTTACGTTGGTAATCTTGCTGCGCCTGACCTTTGAAGTCTTCGATGCGTTTGTTAAGGTCTTGCAATTCCTGTTCTTTGGCGGCCGCTACGATTGGTGAATACGTATCGCGGTTCTTCATGTAATCGGCATACTTAGTCTGTAATTCGGTTTCCATTGTTGCTACCTGTGTTTCCAATTCCTTCAGGTATTTTTGGGCTACATCCTGGGCGGTTTTGCTTTCCGGCATCAGGGTAATGAGAGAGTCCAGGCTAATGTGAGCGATTTTCTGTGCCTGCGCCACGGTAGCAGACCCAATAGTTAAGGCAACAATTGCAATCGTTTTTACTAAGTGTTTCATTGTTTTTTGGTTGTTTGGAATTATAAGTTAATGATCGGGGTTTCTTTTATTTTTTATTATAGCCCATAAAAGTGAGTACATCTTCGCTTTTGTCGTATTTGCTGTTGGAATACAATAAGGAAACCTGCCCGGCTTTATCAAAAATAAAAGCTAATCCGCCTCGTTCGGCTACCTGCTTAATGGCGCTGTAAACTTTATCCTGAATGGGCTTTACCAATTCGATGCGTTTTTTGAAAAGCTCACCATCCACGCCAAAACGCGACTTTTGAAGTTCTTTCACTTCTTTCTCCTTATTGATGATCTCGTTCTCGCGTTTCTTTTTCATATCATCGGTGAGCAATACCGATTCGGCCTGGTATATTTTATAGAGTTTATCAATTTCACCGTATTTAATTTCGATCTCTTTTTGCCAATCAACCGAAATTTTATCAAGCTCTGCCTGTGCAGCTTTGTATTCAGGGATTTTTGAAAGAATATAATCGCTATCGACGTAGCCCATTTTTTGAGCGACTGAGGCGCCGGCTGCTGCCAGAACAATAAGGAGCGTTAAGAGTGATTTTTTCATGATGCTGTTCATTTTGCTATTTCGTAATTCATCATAACGTATGCCAAGATACGTATATTTTGTGTATTAACGTTTTTTAGTTTACATCTCGCCCAACTGTGCTCCAAGCGTAAAATGGAACTGTCCTTTTCCATTGCCCGAACTCGGGTTGCCCGGAATATTATCGAAGCCCCAGCCATAGTCGAGACCCAACAAACCAAACATAGGCAAGAATACCCTTAAGCCAAACCCTGCGCTGCGTTTAACCTGGAACGGGTTGAAATCTTTGTACTTGGCCCATGTATTTCCGGCTTCCGCAAAGCCCAATACAAAGATGGTGGCCTGTGGGTTAAGAGAAATAGGATAACGCAACTCCATGGTGTAGCGGGCACACAACGGATCGCCATTGGCACTGGACACCGAGTTGTCTGAATAACCGCGGAGCGCAATGATTTCGCGGGCCACAAAGTTCTGGTAACCACTAAGACCGCTGCCGCCCATGTAGTAACGCTCAAATGGCGACACGCCTACTTTGCGATTATACATACCCAGAATACCGTAACCGATCTTGGTGCGCAACACCAGGTTACGGGCTTCTTTTCCTTCGCCTTTTGGCTTGTAGTTGGTGAGCTGCGTAAACCACTCGGCAGTAAATTTATATTTCTGGTATTCGATAAACCTATAGCGCTCGGCATCCGTAGCTGTTTCGTAGTTCTTGCCATTAAACAAGGAGTACGGTGGCGTAAACTGTCCCGTAAGCGAGAAATTAGAGCCGTTTTTCGGGAAAATCGGCGCATCTACACTGTTACGACTGATATTGACTTTGCCATTGAAGTCGTTGGAGAATCCGTTGGCAAAGGTAAACACACCAAAGTAATTGTTAAGTTCGTAATAGTTATAGCTTAGCTCGGTGTACAGCGAGAAAAAGTCGTCCGGTTTTTTCAGTCGTTTGCCAAAGCCTACCGATCCACCAGTAATAGAAAGTGTACTCCTGTTCGGGTTCAGCACTTTGTTGCCGTCTTCGTTTTTAGTGTATTTTTTTTCGCCGGTTTGGTTAAAGAGCGAGTGAAAGGCCGATACCGAAAGTGAATTTGGTTTCTTGCCACCAAGCCATGGTTCTGTGAATGAGATATTGTAAGACTGATAGTAAACCCCGTTGGTTTGCGCGCGGATGCTGAACTTCTGTCCGTCGCCGGTTGGTAGCGGGCTCCACGACGAAGGCTTGAAGATATTGCGCATCGAAAAGTTGTTGAACGACAAGCCCAGTGTACCTACCACGCGGCCACCGCCCCAGCCGCCCGAAAGCTCTACCTGGTCAGAAGGTTTCTCCTCTACGCGGTATTCTATATCCACGGTTCCATCAGCCGGGTTCGGCGTTGGCGTCACACCCAGTTTTTCAGGATCGAAATAGCCGAGCTGGCTCAGCTCACGCTGTGTACGGATGATATCTGAACGGCGAAAGAGCTGCCCTGGACGCGAACGGATCTCGCGGTAAATAACGTGGTCGTTGGTTTTGGTATTTCCCATCACGGTTACCTTGTTGATCGTAGCCTGTTTTCCTTCATACATGTGAATGTCCAGATCAATGGTATCGTTATGTACATTCACTTCCTGCGGTGTTACATTGAAGAACAGGTAGCCATCGTCCATATACAATGAAGAGATATCGTAACCATTCGGATTCATGAAGAGCTTTTGTTCCAACAGGCTTTGGTCGAAAATATCGCCTTTTTTGATATTGAGGATCGTGTCGAGCTGACCACTGCGGTATTTGGCATTACCAAACCATTTGATATCGCCGAAGTAGTACTTGTTTCCTTCTTCGATGTAGATATCAATGTTCACCCGGTTTTTCTTCACGAAATACACGGTGTCTTTTTTGATGCGCGCATCGCGGTAGCCCTTGCTGTTGTACTTGGCCAGAATGGTGGGCATGTCTTTTTCGAGATTGTCTTCGAGGTACTTACCGGAGTTGAAAGGATTGTAAAGGCGGAACGGCTTGCTATCTTTCATCTTGCTACGCAACTTCCAGCTTTTTACTACAGTATTGCCATGAAAAGTCAGGTTTTTGATCCTTACTTTTTTACCTTTCTTGACATTGATAAAAACGTTCACATGCGGCGTTTTCGATGTTTTTTCCGGTGTTGTGGTAATGGTAACTTCGGCGTTGTAGAAACCCTTATTTACGTAATAATCCCTCACAATATTTTTGATGTAACCCAGGGTATAATCTGTGACCACTTTCTCGCGTACAAACCGTATTTTCCCTCTGATCTCGTCGGCATCGTTCTTTTTTACATTACCGGTAAATGAAAAACCGAACAACCGGGGCTTTTCGACAACGCTGATTTTTAGAAAGGCCTCGTTACCGATTGTTTTTACCAGGTACACTTTGATGTCTTCGAACAAACTCTGCTTCCATAAGTTTTTGATGGCTTCAGAGATCTTGTCGCCCGGGATCTGGATCTTGTCACCAGGTGTAAGGCCCGATAACAGTCGCACAATGTTTTTATCGGTGTATTGCGAGCATTCCACTTCTACGGCAGCCAGCGTATATTCTTTTGGTTTGGCCCAATCGATTGGTTCAGCGGTTTGCGACGATTCCAATAGTACTTGGGAAAAACCGCTTGCGCTCAGCATCAACAACAGATACAGGAAGGGGAGTTTAATCAATTTCATCTGCTCTTGTTTAATATGTTACGAACGCTATGTGGCATAGCTACTTCCTTGGTGGTGTGATTCATGTATCGAAAAAGCTGCCGGTTATTTGTTAGAGTTGAGGATTTGTTCGCTGGTTTTACCAAAACGCCTTTCGCGGTGCTGATAATTGAGAATAGCGGCAAACAGGTCTTCTTTGCGAAACTCGGGCCAGAGTTTTTCGGTAAAGTAAAACTCGGCATAGGCCAGCTGCCACAACAGGAAATTGCTGATGCGGTGCTCACCACTGGTACGTATCATCAGTTCAGGATCAGGAATATGGCGGGTGCAAAGCCTGTCTTCGATGGTTTTTTCTGTAATATCGGCTGGCTCGAGCGTGCCTGCCTGTACATCCGCGACGATTTGCTTCATGGCCTCGGTAAGCTCCCATTTGGCCGAATAACTAAGTGCCAATATGAGCCGGAGACCTGTGTTTTTGGAGGTAATAGCAATGGACTCATTGAGTTCTGCCAGGCACGCAGGCGGCAGGCTGCCAATGTTGCCGATGGCCATGAGTGAAACGTTCTTCTTATTAAGCTCCGGGGTTTCCATGCTGATGGTAGATACCAACAGCTCCATCAGGGCATCGACCTCTTCTTTGGGGCGATTCCAGTTTTCGGTGCTGAACGCGTATAACGTCACATATTTTACACCGGCTTCGCCGGCAGCTTCCACAACTTCACGCACCGAGTTCACGCCTTCGTAATGACCAAAGATCCGGTTCTCTCCCTGCTGCTTGGCCCAGCGGCCATTTCCGTCCATGATAATGGCAATATGCCCGGGTACTTTTTGCTTATCGATCAGTGCTAACTGGCTCATTTTTATTAAGAACGACGAATTTACGCTTTTAGCCGAAATACAGCAAATTAAAGGGATAAAAGCTCTTAAATAGTGTTAATGAAAACTGATACCTCTCTTCCGACATCAATTGGTTTGAACAGGGTTTAATTGGTGCCTGTATTTGAGCTGGTTTACATACTGCAGTGCCAATTTGTTATTATAGTCTTCGTACGACTTTTGAGCCCATTTGATAGCCC
>DAIUED010000007.1:0-27687 GCA_036845295.1 Bacteroidota bacterium | reverse complement strand
TTTGGGTAGATGACATCGTTGTGAAAAATGTGGCAAGCAGCTATGATGTGGCCCTTCTCTCCAACGATACTTATAAGTACACGACCATCAACACCAATCACCCGATCACTGTCAGTTTCCGCAACGACGGTGTAACACCTGTCACGGGCATCGTGCTGAATTACCAGGTAGGTAGCGGACAGGTCGTTTCGGAAACTAAAAATTTCACGCTTCCGCTCAATTACCTCGAAACATCAGCTTACACCTTTAGCTTGCTCTACAGTTCGCCTGTAGCGGCTTATCAGCCCGTAAAGATATGGGTGAGCGCCATTAACGGACAGGCCGATCAGCAACATGCCAACGATACCGTTGCCACCGGTCTCACGGTATCGAATGCGCTTCCACTGAAAAAAGTGTTGGTGGAAGAGTTTACGAATACGAAGTGCGGCGATTGCCCCGAAAGCTATATCACCCTGCGCAATCTTTCATTGGCCGATACTAACGTAATCGCGACGTCCATTCACCGGGGCGATAGCTTGTCCAATCCAACCGGCACCACGCTTACCACCAACTTCGGCGGCTCCAGCTCATCGGCCATGATCGACCGTTATTATTACCCGGGAACAAATAAAATTTCCAATACCAGGAGCCAGTGGGCGAGCCTGGCTGCACAACGCCGGACAATGGTTGTACCTGCATCGGTTAGTGTAAATGGAGTCAGCTATAATGCGACTACTCGTCAGATCGCTGCTACGGTATCAGCGAGTTTCCTTGGTGATGTGAAAGGCGATTACCGTTTGAACCTGTATGTGAAAGAGAATAATGTGTACGGGCCGATCATGGACATTTCGGATAATGGATGGAACCAATACAGCAGCTTGTTTAACATACAGGCTTCGCCTTACTACCAGGTGGGTTATCCACTGGCAGGCACTACCTATATTTTGGGCCCTAACCAATACAGCCATCAATATGTGGTAACCGAATTCCTGGATGGAGCCAGCGGGGCAGGCGGCATTATTCCTGTAAACGGAAGCACTACCGGACAGACCTATAGCAAAAGCTATACATACACTCTGCCGGTTGCGCTCAACGGGCAATACCGCTACAACCCCGACAATATATACCTGGTGGGCGTGCTTACCGAAAATACCAGCATGGCAGTGCTGAATGCCTGGCAGGTGAAGCTGACACCGGCACCTGAACTTCCGGTAGGTATCGCTCAGGCAGATGCCGGAAATCAAGATGTTGCATTGTTTCCAAATCCCTCAGCCGGACGTTTTCAGTTGAACTATACTCTGCAAACAACCCAAATGGTAACAGTGGAAGTATATAATGCTTTCGGGGCTATGGTGCTTAGCCGCCAGGAAATGCTGAATGCGGGACCGGTTGTGCAGGCCATCGATTGCCGGCACCTGGCAGAAGGTGCTTACCATTTGGTACTCAGGCTCAATGACCAGGTTATTACAAAAAAAATAATTCTCACTCAATAAGCAATATGATCGTAATTACAGGAGCCGCCGGCTTTATCGCAAGTTGCCTGGTGGCAAAACTCAATGGCGAAGGCCACACCGAATTGGTGCTGGTAGATGATTTTTCGAAAGATGAGAAACAGGCAAACTACCTTGGCAAACAATACCTGAGGCTAGTGGAACGAAGTGAGTTCCTCGAATGGTTTGCACAGCACGCTGCATCGGTTAATTTTGTATATCATATCGGCGCCCGTACCGACACCACAGAATTCAATACCGCCATCTTCGATGAGCTTAACGTGAATTACACAAAAGCTATTTGGAACATTTGCACAGAACATTTCATTCCCTTAGTGTACGCGTCGTCGGCAGCAACGTATGGTCTTGGCGAGCATGGTTACGACGACGATGAATCGAAAATTGCTTCCCTGAAGCCCCTGAATCCGTATGGTGACAGTAAGAACGATTTCGATAAGTGGGCCTTATCGCAGGGACTTACACCTCCGAAATGGGTCGGTTTTAAGTTCTTCAATGTTTACGGTCCTAACGAATTCCATAAAGGACGGATGGCCAGTGTCATTTTTCATGCCTTTAATCAAATCAACGAAAAAGGAAGCGTTAAACTCTTCCGTTCCCATAATCCTCAATACAGCGATGGCGGTCAGCTACGCGATTTTGTGTATGTAAAAGATGTGGTGGATGTGCTTTATTTTGCGCACGAATCTTCCATGAAAAGCGGCATCTACAACCTCGGCAGTGGTAAAGCGCGCACCTTTCTCGATCTGGCAAAAGCCACGTTCAGTGCCCTTGGAAAAACGCCTGATATTAACTTTATAGACACACCGGCGGATATTCGTGATAAGTACCAGTATTTCACCGAGGCCAATATGAACAAGCTCATTGCGCAGGGTTATGCCAAGCCCTTTACAAGCCTTGAAGACGGCGTAAAAGACTATGTGACCAATTACCTGGTCTCCAAGACATATCTATAATAAAAATGCGTAAAGCAGCAAGGCCTGCCACAGCAAAAGACCATCAACCCACAGGTAGAAATAGTAGCGGTGTCTTTTTTCGTGGGTAGTAAAAATGGTAATAAGTGCTAGAACGGTAAGCAAGGCCTGTGCATAGAAAGCCCGACCCACGCCGCCGAATTTCCAGAACGCAGTCAGCGATCCAAGTGCCAGCACACAGCAAACAACACGTGTACCGCGCATGCCAATCGTATTAGAGTAAGTGGCAATGCCATTTAGAAAATCGTCGGTTGTATCTTTCACATCAAACAATATACTCAGCACAGACAAAAAGCAGAACTGGGACAACCACAGCCACAATACCGTGCCGCTGAAGAGTTGGTTTTCGATTAGCGGCACGGCGGTGCAGCTAAGCATCCAAATAGAAGAAATGACCAGTGGCTTGAGGTAGCCGTATCGTCGCAGATGCAGTGGCGGCAGATAATAGGCCGTAGATACCAACTCGGCACCTGCAAGAATGGCGATGGATATGTAGCTAAGATGCTGGCATAGGAACAGAAGCGTCACGACAGCTGCCAGCGCCGTAATGACAAGGACTTTTCGGTGACGCAGGATCCACGCGGTGCTTTCGGTATAAAGATTTACCTGTTGAATAAAATAACCCCGCTGCACATTGTATTGAAGGTAGGTCGAAAGAAAAACGAACAGGATGTAGGCGTTGTTGTCGGCATTTACCGGAATGCCGCACAGCATATACGTTACGAGCACCTGGGCAGCTGCGCACAGCGAAATGAATACGTGGGCGTTGACCAGTATTTTAAGAGCAGGTGAGTGTATGAATGCCTTAGTTTTCAAAAATATCCAGCGCGTTTTGGCTCGTTACGGCTGCCACTTCTTCAAGTGTTATGCCTTTGATCGATGCGATCTTTTCGGCAATAAGCGGAATGTAGGCACTTTCGTTGCGTTTGCCGCGATGAGGTGCCGGTGCCAGGTAAGGCGCATCGGTTTCCAGTACCAGGTGTTCGAGGGCAATGCTTTCAACTACCTTGTCGAGTCCCGAATTTTTGAACGTGACTACGCCGCCGATGCCAAGTTTAAAATTCCCAAGCGCCAGGATTTGCTGTGCCTGCTCGGTGTTGCCGCTGAAGCAATGGAAAATGCATTTAGGTAGTTTGGGGTACGATTTCAGGATGGCATAGATCTCGTCGAATGCGCTGCGGCAGTGAATAGAAACGGTATAGCCAAATTCCAAAGCCCAGTTGAGCTGGCGACGAAACGCGATTTCCTGTTCGGCGATGAAGGTTTTGTCCCAGTACAGATCAATCCCGATCTCGCCGATGGCAGCAAAACGGCGCTTGCCAAGCCACTGTTCCACCAACGCGAGCTCCTCCTCGTAGTTTGCATTAACCGAGCAGGGATGAAGTCCCATCATCGGCAGGCACTGACCCGGAAACTGCTCTTCGAGTGCCAGCATGCCGGCGATGCTTTCGTGATCGATGTTCGGAAGGTAGAAACGTGTTACCTGGCGGGCAATGGCTGCTTCGATCATCGACTGCCGGTCATTGTCGAACTGATCGGCGTATAAATGAGTATGTGTATCAATAAACGTCATAAGGTATGCTGAAAGTAGCGTGTTATTGGGTAAGGGCAGGTTACATGGCCCTACACTCCCGTGAAAGGCGAAAAAGAACCGGACGCGACCACAGGTGCATGAAAATATTTTCTATTTTTGAGACATAAAACGGCCTCCCGGCAAATTTACTAACAATGAAGAAAATAGCGATAATTATTTTAAGTCTCTGCGGTAGTGCAATCCTTTTCGATGGATGTAAAAAATACCCGGAAGGTCCTGCCATCAGTTTAAGAAGCAAAAAGGAAAGGGTAGCCAATACCTGGAAACTCGACCAGCTCATTAGTGGTGGCGTTGACTCTACCGCTTTCTATACCAATATTCTCAACGACTACACAGTAACTCTTACCAAATCAGGATCTTATACCATCACGTATAACGTTTGGGGATTTGGTGTGACGGAAAGCGGCGATTGGTCGTTTTCTTCCGGGAAGGAAGACCTGAACATCACGCCAAAATCCATTTCCATTGGCAATTTGCCTTCACCATCCGTATTGCAGATCCTGAAACTGTACGAAAAGGAATTGTGGCTCCGTAATTTTCAGTCAAATGGTACCACTAAAGAATACCATTTTTCGCCGAAGTAATTTCTGCCGCTCTTGAAAGTTCTCATTGTCAGATTCAGTTCCATTGGCGACATTGTACTTACCACGCCGGTGATCCGTTGTGTGAAGCAGCAGGTGAATGCTGTAGAATTGCATGTGCTCACCAAAGAAAAGTTTGCCTCTGTGGTTCGCCACAACCCCTACATCGATAAGCTCTACACGATGGATGAAGCGTTGCAGGAAGTGGTTCCCCGTCTAAAAGAGGAGAGCTACGACTACATCATCGACCTTCATCACAATGCCCGAACCCTGCGCCTGAAGCGCGCATTGGGAAAACCCTCCTTGGCCTATAACAAGCTCAACTGGGAAAAATTCCTCATGGTTTATTTCAGGATCAACCGCTTGCCTCACAAGCACATTGTAGATCGATACATTGAAACGGTATCGCCGCTGGGCGTAAAGAATGATCACAAAGGCCTGGATTATTTCATCTCTCCGGCAGAGGAAGTTGATGTCCAGCAGGTGCTACCACCGCAGTTTCATGACGGGTATGAGGTGCTGGTAGCCGGTGGTTCTTATTTTACCAAACGCATCCCACTGCATCAGCTGCTGGCGATCGCCAAAAACAGTAAGCGCCCGCTTGTGTTGCTTGGGGGAAAAGAAGATACCGAAATTGCCAACCAGGTGGCCATCGCCTACGAAGACAAGGTTGTTAACTTGTGTGGTTCACTCAGCCTGAATCAATCCGCGTCGGTTATCCGGCAGGCGCAGCGGGTCATCAGCTCCGATACGGGGCTTATGCACATAGCAGCAGCCTATAAAAAAGATATTGTATCACTTTGGGGAAACACCATTCCCGAGTTTGGAATGGGGCCGTATCTGGCGGGCGGGCAATCCAGAATTCTTGAAGTGAAAGGCCTTTCGTGCAGGCCATGTTCCAAATTGGGGTATCACAAATGTCCGAAAGGTCATTTCAAGTGCATGAACGACATTGATGTGAGCCAGATATAAGAGCATTTGTAGCCCTTCTTTCCAGCTGTGGTTTCCAATTTTATCTTAGGTTCATGTGCTGGCTTTGGGCGTGTCCCTTCGGGCCGGGTTCTCTCTTCAATCTTTTGCCCGTAGGCTGAGGCTCTCGAAGCCGGGCAAAAGGATTTCCGTTCGATCCCTCACGCAAAGTCCTAACCGCTTAGTCCTTTACAAATAAGGCTTTCAGCTCCGTGGCATCGTCTGGCTTCATGCGTCCGGCCAGGATCAACGACAGTTGCCGGCGACGAAGTGCACCTTCATAACGTTTTTTCTCGATCTCTGTTTCCGGTATCACCGGCGGTACCGGAAGCGGTGAGCCGTGCTGGTCGATGGCCACAAAGGTAAAGATGGCTTCGTTGCATTTGGTTCGGTTACCAGTAATCCGGTCTTCCACAAATACATCAATATACACTTCCATGCTGCTGGTAAAGGCCCTTGATACTTTTGCCTCGAGCGTTACCACACTGTTTTGCCGGATCGGCTGGTCGAACGACACGTGGTTGATGTTGGCCGTAACCACTACCCGGTTACAATGCCTGCCGGCAGCAATGGCTGCTGTAATGTCCATCCACTGCAGCAGCTTGCCTCCAAACAGGTTGCCAATATGGTTGGTGTCGTTAGGTAGCACCACTTCGGTGTTGGTCGTCAGGGAACGTATGGCAGGTTTGGCTTTCAGAGCAGTCATAAATTTACTTTTGTGCGCCAAAAATACTACCTTTACCCCAGCAAATAAAATAATATTGGAGTATAACTACATAAAAGCCCTTCACATTATTTTCGTTGTTTGTTGGTTTGCCGGGTTGTTTTACATGGTCAGGTTATTCATCTACACCGCCGAGGCCAATGGCAAAGATGAGCCCGCAAAAAGCATTCTTACCCAACAACTGCTTGTCATGCAACGCAAGTTGTGGTTTATCATCACCTGGCCTTCTGCTGTAGGAACCGTCATTTTCGGAACATGGATGCTCCTTAAAAATCCGGTGCTTTTTTACCAGCCCTGGATGTGGCTGAAACTCATTTTCGTAACGATTCTTATTTTGTATCATTTGCAATGCCATGTGTTTTTCAACCAGCAACGCGCAGGCATCTATAAAACGGGCTCTTTTAAACTCCGCTTGTTCAACGAACTGGCAACAGTTTTGCTTGTAGCCGTTGTATTCCTGGTTGTGGTAAAATCGTCGAGCGGCCTCGTATGGGGAATGCTTGGCCTTTTTGGTTTTGCAGGCCTGTTGATGGCAGGCGTGTATGTTTACAAGAAACAGCGGAAAGCCATCCAGGAGACAAAAACAACAGAGCAAAAACCAAACGACAACGAAAGCGGTCCATTTACAGGCGCACAATAATTATCCTGTAGATTGATCGGCATGTTTGTCTGATTAATATACATGGTGTTATGAAACCCGACCAAAAAAAAGTAATTGTAGTAGGCGGCGGATTTGCCGGACTGCACGTAGCCAAAGCCCTCAACAAAACGGCATACGATGTATTGCTGATCGATAAGCAGAACCATCACCAATTCCAGCCGCTCTATTACCAGGTGGCTAGTGCGCGTCTCGAACCATCGAACATTTCCTTTCCGTTCCGGAAGATCTTTCAAAAATCCAGAAACATTCAGATCCGGCTGGCAGATGTGACGGGTATTATGCCCGAACAAAACACCATACAAACCAGCATTGGCCCATTTTCTTACGATTACCTGATCATTGCCACCGGTTGCAAAACAAACTTTTTTGGCAATGCCGAGCTCGAAAAGCATGCCATGGCCATGAAAACCACCGAAGAATCTATCGAGATCCGCAACCGCATCCTGCTCAACTTCGAGAAACTGATGTCGGCCCGGCCCGAAGAGCGGCAGGCGCTGCTCAACATTGTGCTGGTAGGTGCGGGGCCTACCGGCGTGGAACTGGCAGGCGCCTTTGCAGAAATGAAGCGAAACATCCTGCCGCGTGATTATCCGCACATGGACTTTTCGGGACTCAACGTGTTTCTGCTGGAAGGAAGCAAGCACACGCTCAACAGCATGAGCGAAGAGGCGAAAGTAGCTTCGCGCCGTTACCTCGAAGAACTGGGTGTGATCGTAAAAACCGAAACCATTGTCACCCAGTACGACGGGCAGACCGCCAGGTTGAACAATGGAGAGTCCATCCCTACGCAAAGTCTCATCTGGGCTGCGGGTGTCACAGGAAATGTCATTCCGGGCCTCAATCCGGAAAACATGGTGAAAAACCGTTATAAAGTGGACCGGTACAATAAAGTGCTCGATACCACCAATATTTATGCTATTGGCGACATTGCTTATATGGAAACGCCGAAATACCCCAATGGACATCCGCAGTTGGCCAATGTGGCAATAAACCAGGGCAAAACCTTGGCCCATAATTTATTGAAGTTGCAAAAAGGAAAAGAGTTGGAGCAGTATGAATACAAGGATCTGGGCTCGATGGCCACCGTTGGCAAACACAAAGCCGTGGTCGATCTGCCGTTCTGGAAATTTCACGGCTACTTTGCCTGGTTCTTCTGGATGTTTTTGCACCTCATGCTCATCCTGAGCGTACGCAATAAGCTGCAGATCTTTTTCAACTGGGCCTGGAACTATGTAGCCCGCGATTCTTCGCTGCGTCTCATTCTTGCGCGCAAAAAGGAATAAACTATTGCACGCCTTCAGTATGTGCTGTAAATGGCGTTTACGCAATTGACGCCATCCATCGCCGCGCTCACAATGCCACCGGCATAGCCGGCGCCTTCTGCACAGGGATACATGTTTTTGAGCTGTACATGGCGCAGGGTTACCTTGTCACGCGGAATCCGCACGGGCGTTGAGGTACGTGATTCCACGCCTACGATGATGGCTTCATTACTTACGTAGCCACGCATTTTTTTACCGAATTCCCTGAAACCTTGTTGCAACCTGGTACCGATAAATTTGCCAAGCACGTCATTCATCTGAACGGAAGTAACGCCCGGAACGTAAGAACATCCGATGAGCCTCGAACTCACCTTGCCATTCACAAAATCCTGCAAGTTCTGCGCCGGTGCAGTTTGCGTTTTTCCGCCCATCAACCAGGCGCGCTGTTCGATTTCTTTCTGTAACTGTAAGCCAGCCAGAGCGCCGTATCTTTTGTAAGGTTCAAAATCCATGAGTTCAAGCCCTACCACGATGCCACTGTTGGCGTAGGGATTGTTACGTTTGGAGGGGCTCCAGCCGTTGGTTACCACCTCATTTTGGGCGGTGGCACATGGCGCGATAATGCCGCCCGGACACATGCAGAATGAATACACGCCACGACCCTGCACTTGTTGTACCAGCGCATAGGAGGCTGCCGGAAGGTAGCTGCGTTTTTCTACCACTTCCTCGTGACTTCGACAGCTGTACTGTATCGAATCAATGTATTCCTGTGGGTGCTCGACCCGCACGCCCAGTGCAAACGGCTTAGTCTCGATCGCAATGTTACGGTCGTTCAGCAACTCGTAGATATCGCGGGCCGAATGCCCGGTCGCCAGGATCAGGTGTTGGCACCGATGTTCCTCGGTCGTGCCATCAACGAGCCTTGTGATTTGTATGCTTTTTACCTCGCCATTCAGGTGATGGATGTCTGTGAGTTTCGATTCGAAATGGATCTCGCCACCTTTAGCGCGGATGGTTTCTCGCATGTTGGCAATGATCTTCGGCAGCTTATTGGTGCCGATGTGCGGATGTGCATCCACGAGGATCACCTCGTCGGCACCATGGTACACAAAGGTTTGAAGAATGTGCTCGATGTCGCCGCGCTTGCTCGACCGTGTGTAGAGCTTGCCATCGCTGTAGGTGCCGGCGCCACCTTCGCCAAAGCAGTAATTGCTTTCGGGGCTCACCAGGTGCTCTTTGTTAATGGCCGCCAGGTCGCGTCGCCTGGCCTGTACGTCTTTACCACGCTCGAACACAATGGGCTTGATGCCCAGCTCCAGGCAGCGCAGCGCGGCATATAGCCCCGCAGGGCCGGCGCCGATGATGGTGATGCTGTGCTTCGCTTCCCACACCTCACGGTAATCCATCATCAGCTTCTGGTTTTCGGGAAGCTCGTTAACGGAAACCGACACCTTGAGGTTGATCTTGATGTTGCGTGAACGCGCATCGATGCTGCGGCGGAGTACTTTTATGAAAAGGGAATCGGTGCTTTTTAAAGAAAGCTCGCGGGATACTTCTTCTTTCAGGAGTTGCTCGTCATAAGCAATGTGGGGCGCCAGGGCCAGATTCAATTCTGTTTTCATACGGGAAGATGTCTATTCTTCGGATACAAAAATAGGAAAAAATAGCGCAATCAGCCTAAGCTCAAACGCCACAGCACCTATTTGGCTGTGGCGTTTTTTGAATGTAATACCTGATCTTACCAGTTGGCTTTAACAAACCGATACGTTTTTTGCCGTAGCCGGTGTGGCTTGTCACGTTGTGGGTTGCCCATGTTTGTCTGCCGGCTTAGCTTAAAAAATACGCGTTTAAGGCATCTTTGGAATGCTTATTTGCCAGTTTCACGAGCGGCATTAGCTTTTCCTTAAAATTGAAATCGAAAGTGGTAACACCATAATTATAAAGCGGGATGATATAATTATGGTCGGACATGTAGCGGATTTGTCCATCACCGGTGCCAAATTCATAGCCTTCCATGGCCGTGCTGAGAATGGCTTTGTTTTTGCTCCAGGGAGCATGCTCATCTTCTGCAAAGTATTTATCAAGTAAAGCAACAGCCGATTTTTTCAGGCAATAGTTGATGTCTTTGGAATTTCCGTAGCCATCTATTGGGACCAGCTTTTTAATAGTAGCCTGTAGGGTATTGACTATGCTAATAATGGTTGCGTTATCTTTTGAGAACAGTTCATTCAGTGCGCTATTTGAAGTAGCTTCCAATTCTTTTATTATACGTTCTATGGATTTTTGATCTTCAAAGGATTCTTTCATGAAAAGAATGGAACGTTTAAAGATGGACTTCCCGTGCTGGGCACGCAAGGTTTCGCAGGTTTTATAGAATTGCGATTGCGTGGAAAGAGGAAAGCTATTGTCTAATTTTAATGCCAGAACATTTTTTAAGACGTTCGCTGTTGCATTGTTATCGGAAAGGTCGGATGCATCATAAAATCCTTCGTTCCATCTGAATGCTAAATATTTTATTAGTGCGTTATCCGCGGGGTTTTTACCCGAAGGTTTGGATATATCATAAAACCCTTCTTCCCTGAAAAAATTATAGGGAATATTATTCCGGTATCCACCATCAATCAATAGGCCTTTATAAGCGGCATTGTAGAAGAAAATCAAAAGGTTTTTTTGAAATACATATTCCTGATTTTCAATGGTGACATTCAGTGATTGAGCATTGGGATTCTGTAGTACCTCTTTTCTTAGTAGTTGAAGATAGCTGGCAGAGCCAATCTTATTGTTCAGGTCAATGTAATTGTTTTTTTCAACGGATTTATTTTGGAGGTGTTTTTTGACAACCATTTCCAGTTCATAGTAATCAGAGTTACTGAATTTTCCGCTATCGTCGCAAAAGATCCTTTGTGTGGTAACACTTTTTTCTTCTTTGTTTTCGATAATTTTAACTGTATGCGTGAACGAAATTTTTCTTTCTTGTGCAACGACATTCATTTCATTATAGAGCGGTTTAATAGCTGGAGGGATGGTCATAGAGGCGGCCACAGCTTCGATAACAATAAAATTAGGAGAGTATTCGTGCGAAAAGTAGAGTGGCTGATCGGTTGAAAAATTGGAGACGCAGACACCAAATTGAACACCGGTTAATTCATAAAATTGTGCAAAGTTCATTTTCTGAATGAAGTCAACGAGAGTATTCAGGGTCGCCTTTTCTTCAGGAGACAGACTTTTGGAAAATGAAGATTTCCGGTTTCTCCGGTATAGAAACTCAAAACCTTTTTCTTCATTTTTGTTGCCTTTATTCCTAGTTTTTTCGCCTATAGAGAGGAGCGATTCTTTGAGTGCATCAAACTTGAACACGTCTTTTTTAAGCGTTGCATTGGCTTTTTTATTCCAATCGGGGTTAGTGAGTTGGCGGTGAAAATGGGTATTGTTTAGAGCTGAGTGAATCGCCAGATCCATGAAGAATTCACGGACGATAAACCCCGAGAAAAAGCCCCTGTCCCAGATGAGATTACCGATGGAGCGGTAATTGATTTTCATACCGGTATGTTTCGGATCGATTTTAAATACTTTTCTCAGTATCCATAACAGGCCTCTGTTCCAAAGCATGCTGGTAAACAGGTTAAACCGCGCCTTATTTCGGTTATCCGGGTTTCGTGTAACGTCGTTCGCCACCCCGCTGCCGTCTCCGCCAATAAGTAAATTTAGTCCGTTTTGAATGGCACTAAATGCCGTATTTTCACCATAACCTGTTTGTCCTATGGTTTCATCCAGGAAAGCGTTTAAGCGCGGATTGTTTTGTGTTTTTCCAAACATTCTTGAAAACTCCTGCAACGTATCCGAAACTCCTGCAAATAGCGCGCGCGTGATGAGATTCAGAAACAGATTCCGGGACGTAACAGCCCAGAAATTCGCATTTACTTTTTTTCCAAAGACAAAGGCTTTTTTCGTTTTTCCCAATGGTTTTCGTCCCCTGCCTATGAGTAGTTCTCCATCGGCACCGATCATGCGGTAACACCCTTCATCGTATTCCGACAAAAAATCGATGAAACTCACTTTTTGCATGATGTCCTCATCTATTTGTTGGGCGCTGAGACCAAGCGCTAAGGCAAACGCATTAATGGCACCGGCTGAAGACCCGGCGATTCCCTTTATTTTCAGTCTTTTACTGTACTGTCCGTCATAATAGTCCAGCAAGGCCCCGGACGAGCCGGGGACTTGCGGATATTTTTCCTTCAGTTTTTCTTCAAGGGCTTTAATAGCGCCATTATACACAACGCCTGAGGCGCCTCCTCCTTCCATGGCGATGTAGCTTAGATCTTCAATTTTTAATTTTGCCATTTTGGTCTTCTTTTAGTTAGTAATGATGCCGGGAGAATAAACCATAGGTATGGCTACGCTGGTTGTTGGGGCAGTTGACGATTCAGGGTACGGCCTTACTTCTACACCGTCTTCGGTGCCTTTTTCCAGAATCACCAGGTCGGTTGCTACTTCGAAGTAGCCAATATCCGTGCTGCTGGTTGGGGTTGGAATGGGTTGGTTGTTAATATCGACGGTGAATACGGCTTGCTGGCTCCTTAAATCATTTAGTAATTGTCTGGCGTCATTAGGAACAGTACTTAAGTTGTTGATGCTGTTGTTGTAAATGAAATTTATCGCAGCCTTTTCTTTGTTTTCGTCCCGGTGCACAGGAATTTGTAAGGTCACATACGAAGACTTTAGGAAGGTTTCAAACAAAGGATCTTCGTCTTCCAGTTTCAGTAAGTCAATCCAAAAGTCTTTCTTGGTGTAGTAGTATGGGCGAAATGAGAATGTCATATTGTTCCAGTCAAATACTTCTTCCAGAAAGGCAGCCTGTTTTGCATTGCTATTATCGAGGCAGCAATTCAGTTCGTATTCGTTTGGCAACTTGTATTCATCGTTAAGTAAGAAACTTGCACCGAGTGGGTTGCAGTCCAGCATTTTTCGTAACGCTTCGCGTTTAAGTTCTGTTCTCACGAATTCTTTCTTTTTTAATGGATGCATGCCGATATTTTCAAGCGAATAGCCAGCTTTTTTGCTTTCAGCGGCTTCTTTCAAAGCATCGTAACCTTCAATCAGGGAGTAGTAACTTTTTTGTTGCCATTCTCTGAAGAGTTCCGGTTTTCTTTCGCATTTCACTTCCACAGTGTATGAAAAATGATAGGTTCCTCCGGTCACGACAATGGAAAGTTTGTTTTCCTGATTGTCGAGTGTCATGGTCCCTTTTATGGTAGAAGTGGAGCTTGCCAGGGCACCGGGAGCTGTGTTGTTTTTGTCGTATTCAGCATAATTGGAAGGAATGGTGCTGACGCGACTTCTATCGTAAACCGATACAGTGCCAATAAACATACGCATGTATTGATCGTTGGGCTCTTGAGTCGTGCCCCCAACCCGGTCCTGTGTGAAAATAAACGAACATTCTTTTGCGGTATATCCCGGAGGAATTTCCATTTCGTATTTTAATGCCTTTTTTACATTGTCATCGTAAACGGCCTCACTTTTAGACACCGTCACAATTTCTTCAGGAGGCGCGCCCAGTTGGGTCTTGTAGGTGTCGGCCATTTCAATGTAATTGTATTCCATTAGAAAATACGGCAGTACTTTTTCGCCCGCACGGCAGGAAGATGAAGGGAATACCAATTTTCGGGGATCTACCGGTAAGCCAATAATATCGTTGCCGGTATCGTCTTTTACTAACCGCGATAAGTAATAATGAGAGGGATGCGCGATGTTAATTTCGAGCATAAGCCGTTTGCCATAATTTTTTAGCGTGCCTCTTACCAGCTTGTTCAGCCACCTGTAAACGTAAGATTTAGGCACATTGCTGGCTTCATTATTCACTTCGTGTTTTACGATTTCTTCAAACTCTTCAGCGGTTTTAAAACTGCGTTCTTTTCGTATAGTCTGACTGGTACGATCTATAACCCGTTGTACAAATTCTTTGGCGTAATTTTGTGAGGTGGAGTTGCTATTGGTTTGCGATTGCGACATACCAAAACCAGTACTTAACGACCCGGAGACAAGTCCATAGGATGCACTTACCTCTGCATTCGCGTTGAAGGACTGCTGTTCCTGTGCAACCATCTGAGCCGAGCGCTCGATACTAAACCGTTCTGTGGACTGAGTGTCTGTTTCTTTGGTAAACTCATCTTCCTGAAAATAGGACTCGAATGTTTCTGATCTTTTTAGGCGCCTGGTTTTTTTGAATTGCTTTTCGGCAGGTTGCACATTGTTAATGTGTGCAATTTCACTGGGCCTGTAAGCTACGGTTTCAATATCAATTGTTTTTAAATCGGCTATTTTTAAACCGTCTTTTAGATTGCATGTTTCGTTGGCGCCAGGGAAATCGGGTTCGTCAGGAAAAGCCGGAGTGAGGGGGCTGTCGGCCAGGTGATTATTGATGAAGTTACTGTTAATCCACGTGTCGCCAACCCTGGCTAAACGTTCCTGGGGAATAAAACGCGGCATATCGGCGTTTTGTTTGGCATAATCGGCGTTGATCTTTTTTTCAGCCGTTGCAAGTTCTTCCTCGTTTTGTTTCAGGTATCCAAGAATTTTGTCGATGGCGTCATTGCCTTTGGTTTTTTCGGTGCGTTTTAGTGTCCGCACATTTTGTTTTTTTAAAATGCTGATGGATTCTTTTAATTCTTCTAATTTCTGTAGTTTTGCAAAGGCAAGTGTTTCTTCTCGTTTCTTACTGTCCTCATTGCTTACAGGAGACGCGATTGGTTGTTTTTCGGATGGAAGCGAAGGATAAATGCCTTCAGGAACCAAAATGTCTATGTCTTCGGGATTTAGTTTTTCATTCCCTTTTCTTTTTACATAGTTATTTTTTAAGTCGTTTATGAGCTGCAGTGAAACTGTTGTGTCGGATGTTCCACCGATAGTGCGCATTAGAATGTTGTCTTGTAGGATGGCGTTGTAGGTGTCATCGTATTCTGATCCGGCAAATTTGTCAGAAAGACGCTTAGCGTCTTCGAGTCCAGCTAAAAAGCGGCCGCTTTTTACAAATTCTTTGGCAAGTTCATTTACACGGTTTATTTGATCCTGATTGTTTTTACTGCCCTGTATCGCTTCTGCTACTTTGGATATGAATTCGGTTTGTAGCAAAATAGCCGGATGTTCGCTTTTGTCTGTTTTCGATACAGACCTTACCACTGCGAAAGATTGAATGTTGATTTTGTTCATATGGTTTTGTTTTAGATGTTTTTGGTATGGTTTTATGCGGTTAGTAGCTGCTTTACAGAATGTGGTGAATCGACTCAGAGGTGCCGTGACGGCTTACATGTCGGTTATTCATGGCTGGGGTTGATTTCATGTATTAATATAAATTAGCCCTAGTTCGTTAATAGGGATATAATTTGAAGATGCTTGACGATCATCGGTTTTTTTTTGACAAATAAAGAACCTCTGAACGCCTTTGGCAAAACAACCTTGCGAATGGTATGGATGACCTTGTGAAATGCAGAAAGACTCTCGCCATAGAGCCTGATGTGTGTATAATTACACAAGCGTTCAGTATGGGGCATACTCACAGCCTACACAAGATAGTTCGATTGCTTAGCGACGATCTGCTCTGTCTGCTTTCCGAAATATGCAGCAGGACGTTTGGCTTTTCGCTGCTCCCGTTAGCAACGTGATGCGCCTTGCATCTTGCTTTTGCAAAGTGGTGACGCTTAGCTCCAGGTTTATCGTATGATAAGTCAGATCCCTGGATCCTTTTTTTGTAATAGATCTGGATTTTGTTTTTGCATATTGCTCAGCCCAATGTTCAGCTCCCTGACGGTTGTCCTTCGCGCTGGAAGTGCTGACTGAAGTTTCAGGAGTAATATCTGGAATGACCAGGTAGCTTTTGATGATGCGGTTGCTATTACCGTAATTTTTTTTGATGGTGATTTTGGAAAAAAGGCATCGCTACATCCGGTTTTGATGTTTATTTTGTTGTTCTGCACGCCTGCGAAGCAGCATATTAAATGAGAGTAGCCCAAAAAGCTTGCGAACTGTTAGGTTAAACTTGCGAAATGTCTTTATCTTTAATGTCATATGAGGCAATATTTCTTTAGTTCTCTCATTTTTTTTCTTGGATATGCCGTAGTTCATTCGCAATCCGCAAGCGACTCGCTGAAACGGCGCGTCGCAAATTATCCCAAGCAAGATACGGTGTTGGTGGAGCTACTGGTAGATTATTGCGTCAGTCGGACTTTTGACGTGAACGATGAGATGCTGGCTTATGCCAAGCGCTCTCTCGATTTGTCGAAAAAGCTGAAGTATGCCAATGGAGAGATCCGTTCGCTTAACAATATCGGCAACTATTATTATCAGGTATCTATTTACGACAAGGCTGCGGAATTCTATAACAGGGCACTCAATCGGTCCATTCAGCAGAACAGTCCAAACAACATCATCATCAGCAAGAGCAACCTGGCCAGCTTATTTATACGAACCGGTGAGACGCCCAAAGCCATTCGCTTATTACTGGAGTGCGATTCGATCTTGCTGAGCAGGAATGATAGCTTGATTCAGAACAGGGCGGCTTTATTGGTAAACATAGGTGGGGCTTATTCTGCGGCAGGAAACCATGATCAAGCAATCGACGCTTACCTGAAAGCATACGGTATATGCCATAAACTTCAGATCGCATTCGGTATGGCGTTAAGTCTTAGCAATACTGCCAGCGAGTATGTATTCAAAAAAGAGTATGCCAATGCCATCGCCTACCTCAATAAAGCGGAAGATATCGTTCTCAAAAGTGGCAACTCTTTTTTCTTGGCGCAGATATACATGAATAAAGGGTTGTCTTACTGCGGCTTGAAAAACGACCAGTTGGGCATTACGTATCTACAGAAGAGTATAGAGTTTTGTGTGCAGTCTGACGACAAACAAACCCTGGTTAATGTGTACCGCAACATCCATCCGATCTACCTCAGGAATAACTTAAAAGACGAGGCCTACCAATATCTGCTTAAGTACACAGCATTGAATGACTCCATCGTGGGGGAAAACAAACAGAAGTCGATCGATGAACTCCATGTAAAGTACGATACGCAACGTAAAGAATTTTCGATCCATCAGCTCGAGCAGGAAAATCAGATCGTTCAGTTGCAGTCCCAGAGAAAGAGTATGTTGATCTACAGCATCATCTTTATCGTTTGCTTGGTGTTGCTGGTTCTTTATTTTCTTTTCGCGCGCTTTAAAACGAAGAAGCGGCATGAGCTTTTGATACAGAGGCTCGCCGATGCGGAGCGGCTAAGGGAAACAGAGTACAAGGCTTCGCAAAGCGAGATCAAAGCCATCAAAAGTCAGATGAATCCACATTTCTTTTACAATGCGCTTAACTCCATTCAAGGCTTCGTATATGCCGGCGAAAAAGAGAAGGCGGCGGAATCCATCGGCTTGTTCAGCGACCTGAGCCGGGCAGTACTGGAAAGCAGCCGGAGCAATGAGATCAGTCTTTACGAAGAGGTAAAACTTCTCGATCATTACCTGAGGCTCGAATGCATGCGCCTTCCCAAGATCAGCTACACCATTACCTGCCCGCAAGACCTTCCCTCGCACGACATCTACCTGCCGTCGATGATCCTTCAGCCGCTGGTGGAAAACGCGGTGAAGCACGGCTTGGCTAATAAGTCCGGGAAAGGGCATATACAGGTGTCTTTTGATGTGAAAGATCAACGCCTGCTTATCCGTATTGACGACGATGGCATCGGACGCAATGCCGCTGAAGCACTTAACCAGCGGGTTCAGCGAAAAGGGGCCTCGTTCAGCACGGAAGCCAACATCAATCGGATCGAATTGCTCAATGAAAACAAATCCGAGAAAATCAGTCAGCAGATCATAGATAAGGTTGATGATATTGGCTGCGCTATCGGAACTCTGGTTAAATTAAGTATTCCTCTCATACAGCATGATTAACTGCGTGATCATAGAAGACGAGCCACAGGCCGTTATACTACTGAAAAATATACTCTCCGCCCGCTTTCCCGAGATCCGGGTGCTGGCCGATTTTGACAAGATCAGCCTGGCAGCGGCCTACATCCGCGATGCAAAACCCGAACTCGTATTCCTGGATGTGCAGCTCAATGGGGAGCTCGGCATCGATATAGCCAATTATCTGGACAAGGACGAGCTGGATTTCGATATCATTTTTACAACCGCTTACGGAGGTTTTGCAGTCGAAGCATTTGCACTTAGCGCCATCGACTACGTGCTGAAACCCCTTCGCGAAAACCGTCTCGTAGAAGCCGTCAACCGCGTGCTGAAAAAACGTCTGGTGTCCGCCGATCAGCTGCGCGTTCTTCAGGCCCTGGGAAGCCAGGAAAAAATCGAGCGTATCGTCCTGTCGATGAATGAAAAGAAGATCATTGTCCATACTGCCGACATCGCGTTCCTGAAAGCGGATAATGTTTATACTGAATTCTACCTACAGAACAACGACAAGCACGTGGTGTCAAGGCCTCTTAAGGAATACGAGGCGCTTGTCGGCCAGGACTATTTTTTCAGACCGCATCGGTCTCATATTGTCAACCTCAGTTACATGAAAGCTTACCATTCCTCCGAGTCGGAGATCGAGATGTTCAACGGAAGGCGCCTGAGCCTTTCACGCGAGCGGAAAAAGGAGTTTGATGCCCTGGTAGCTAGCCTTCGAACGTCACCGAAAAAATAATCATTTGCGAGTTGACTTTCTGGATGCTTTTGGTGAAAATATTGTTCAGCGGGTTCAACAGGTTTTGTGTGCCCTTCAGGATCTTTAATTCCAGGCCCAGCTTAAAGTACATCAGGTAAAAGTCAACGCCTGCACCTGCGCTGTAAAAGTAATCGTTGCGTTGCAGCTGTACTGCTTCGTTCAGCTGATTGGTACCGCCCACTTTGGCGCCTTTCTTTTTCGACACAAGATCAAATGCAAAGCCACCGCCGCCAATCACATAAGCGCCGAAATTATCGAGTCGCTTCGATTGCAGTTTCAACTCAATGGGGAAGATGATGAATGTGGACTCTACCGTTTTAGTAAATAGCTTAGTGCTGTCGCGTTTGTCGTTTTGTAAGGTGTAATCAAGGTTGCGCGATGCAAAGCTCAGGTTGGGCGTGAAGCGCACCCGCAGGTAATCGTGCAGCCTGAAATCGGAAATAATGCCAAGTGCAAACCCCGGATCCGATTTGGTGTAAATGCTCTTCATGCCATATTTTACCCCATCAATCAATGTGTCCGGAAATTCGGAGTTTTTGACGGTATGGATGCGGAAATCGGTTTTGTTGTAGGCCAGCGAAAAACCAAAATGCATTTTGTTTTTGTAGAATTTGGGTAGGTTTACACCACTTTCCTCCTTATGCTGGCCAAAGGCAGTAGCAAAAGCCAGGCAGAGAAACAAAATATGTAAGCCGTTCTTCATGTCAATAATAAACGCCGGTTAGCCGATTTTAGTGTCCTACACCGCCGGCGTATTATCGGTAGTGTTATTGGTATTGTTTTCCGTGCTTGTAGGCGTATCGTTGGATTTATGTTTGAAAAAGCGTTTCTGCGATACCAGGATGATGCCCACACCAAACGAAATGGCCATGTCAGCCACGTTGAAAATAGCACTGAAGAACTCAAAATACTCGCCACCCCAGATAGGCACCCAGTCCGGGAACGTACCCTGGTAGATCGGGAAATAAAACATGTCAACCACGTGACCCTGTAAAAAGCCCGTATAACCATGCGTAGTAAACTCTGCGACTCCCGGATATCCTTCCCACATGCCAGTGTTCGGATCGAGTACTGAGCCGCGGTCAAAGATCAATCCATAGAATGCGCTGTCGAGAATATTCCCGAGGGCACCGGCCAGGATCAGCGATACACAAATGATGAAGCCCTTGTGTTCCTTGTCCCTGACGATCTTACGGATATAAAATGCACCGCCGATTACGGCAGCCACCCGAAACAGACTCAGGATCATTTTGCCATTGCTGCCCCCAAATTCCAGGCCGAAGGCCATGCCCGGATTTTCGGTAAACGTGATACGAAACCAATCGCCAAACACCCGGCAAACTTCGCCGATAGGATAGTTGGCTTTGATGTATAACTTAATACACTGGTCTATGAGCAATACGGCAAAGACCGTGATCAGCGGAATTTTATAGGTTTTAAGCATAAAGCGCTTATAAAAGCAAACAATTGTATGGGCAAAGATAATCTTTTTGACCATTTGCCAGCGAAAGCCATGCCTGGCACCCCAAAATTTAGGGGTATTTAGCTTTTAAGGGATTTTTTATCTGTATGGTATTCCAGCAGGAGCTGCCTGCGATGAGAAATACCAAGGGCGTCTATGCCTGCGGAAATTTAGACATGTCCATGAAAAAAATTTCCCAGGTATGCCCGTCGAAATCTTCAATAGTACGCTGCTGCATAAAGCCGTAGTCGCGCATCTCATTAGGCTCCCTTCCGCCGGCATTCAGTCCCTGTTCCATCATCCGGTTTACATCGCCCACGCTCTCTACCGATAATGAAAAAAGCCCGGCCAGCGCCGATTTTGTATCGGCAATGGGTTTGGTGGCAAAGGATGAAAATTTGTCGTGCGTCATGATCATCAGAAAAATGCTGTCACTCCATACCATGCATTTGGCGGTATCGTCCGAAAATTGAGGGTTGTTGGAAAATCCGAGCGCCGTGTAAAAAGCCATTGATTTCGAAAGGTCTTTCACTGCTAAGTTGATGAAAATCTGTTTTGCCATATTTAGGAAGGAGTGTTGAGTTTTTGACGATACATGTATGAAATTGAAAGGATAGCTAAGAATACAAGTGGCATCAGCATAAAGCCGATGTTTCTGTCCACACAGGCGTGGCTGATAAAAGCGAAGATCAGCGTAAACGATAAGCCAGCATAAGCCCATTCCGCAACTTTTGCCGGTGTTTTAGGGTACACAATCGCCAACACACCCAAAACTTTGGCAATCACAAGCGTATAGGCAAAATAGTCGGGGTAGCTTAGGGCTTTAGTGCCAAAGGTCATGAATTCAGGTGCCAGTATCCAGGTGGTAAGCGGCATTACCGCTTCCATCAGGGCAATGATGATCGTAGCTGTCCAGAAGATAACTTTATTTTTTTTCATTGGGTTGTTGGTTTAATTGCATTAATAACTCGTCCAGATTGCCGATCGCCATCGTGAAACCTTCCCTGAAGCCCATGTTTATCAATAGGTCGATGTCTTCGGATCTTTCATGCACCAGTGTAATGTGCGCCGTGGTTAAGTTGTTGTTCTCGTTGAAACGGGTTGTCCATAACGAACGTGGTTTGATCGTATTTTCAATGCCATGCTCGTCGCAGAATGCATCCAGCCACGATAAAACAGTGTATTCTTCAATGGCTTGGTAGTCGGCTTTGCACCAGGTTTTTTCGCCTTGTGGGCTTACCATTGCATATAGCCAGGTCCCGCCCACGTTCAGGTCGAGTTGTTTGGTTTCGATGTGGTAAGGCTTTGGCGCCCACCAGTGCGCCAGTAGTTCGGCGCTTGTCCAGGCTTTCCACACCAGTGTTGCCGGCGCAGCAAATTCGCGCGTAATGCGAATGGTGTTGGATTCCCTGTCGATAGTAAAGTCTGATAGTAGTGTTTTGGTCATGTCTTTTGGTGTTGGAGGGTTGATAATAGCTGATCTAGCTGATCGAACCGGCTCTCCCAGATCTTCCTGAAAGGCGCAAGCCATTGGTCTATTTCTATCATCTTCTGCAGCTCAAGAGAGTAATGGATCTCGCGGCCGTACTGCTTTTGCGCAATCAATTCGCACTCGCTGAGAATGCGAAGGTGCTTCGATACGGCTTGGCGGCTGATGTCAAAATGTTCTGCCAGGGCATTGGGAGTCATAGCCTGCATCGCAACCAGCATCAGGATACCTCGCCGGGTGGGGTCTGCAATGGCCTGGAAAATGTCTCTTCGGATCATTTAATGCGCAACTTTTTGGTTGCAAATATATATGCAACTAGTCGGTTTCGCAAATTTTTCTTTATTTTTTATGAAGTAATGATCGGCAATGCTCAACGGAACATGGCATAAAAAAAGCTCCTTTAGGAGCTTTTTAGATCGTTTTCAGGTGGGCTTTAGGGCAACGAACTCAGGTTAGCCTCAATCTGCGCTTTGCTCGTTTGCGTCAATGCAGGAAGATTGATAACCATATTGTTTGTCATTGTCACCTGTTGCGACACATAGTAATAGCTGGTGCCGTCGAAGCTAATAGCGCCAATGGTATAGGCGGAACCTACCGGAATGGAATTGGCATAGGAACTAAATTGTTGGTTGATGGTATTGAAAGAGGTCGAATTTAATCGGGCAATAACATTGGCACCGTCCATCGACAAAAACACCATGGTGTTGGAATTGTTTGCGCTACCGCTGAGGTTCACGGTGCAGGTGGTTTTAGTTCCCGGATTATTGTAAAAATAATCGCAGTTAGCCCAGTTTACCGAATCGGAGTTGAATAGATAGTAGTAATATGTACCGCCGCCTGTGCCGCTTGTGTCTTGCATCACCGCCAGGGCTGAGCTGGTGCTAACGGAAGATACTGCTGCCCAATTGAGGCTCACGCTCGCCGATGTAGCTGCCGGCGCATAAAAGGCCCGCATCTGGTAAGATGGACTGCTGCCTGCAGGAACCATGTAACTCACATAGCCATTAGGTTTGATTTTCAAATGTTGCCCGCCCTGTGTCGGGTTGAAATAAACTTCACCGCCCGATACAAGAAGTTGTCCGTTCGACACAGGGAAAGCATTGTTCAGAACCATGTGTTTTTTTGAAAGAACGTCCTTTACCTGTACTGTTACCACGCCGCTTACCGGCAAACCGGCTTGGGTCACAAAAGCATTTGGTGCAATATAGATTTGGGTGCCATTGGTGCAGGTGAAGTTGCGGGAGCTGGCGGCATCTACCGTGAATGTTTGCATGGGCGTACTCAGGTTGCTGAACAGGCTTTGCAAACTGCCGGTTTGATTATTACCCGTTGTGCCGCCGGTAGTAGTAACTGGAGTTTCTTCTATCGGTGCGGTCTCGTTTTTCTTTTTGCAAGATCCGAGCATCAGGCCGCCAATGGCAATTAGCAGTGCGAGTTGAAATGATTGTTTCATAACGATTTGGTTTTAATGATTGATTAAAACTAAAGAAGGGTTCATCGGAAGACAAACGGAAATTTTGACTTCTTACATATTCAAATTCGGTTTTCGTTCCTGATGTCTTTTATCGATATGAAATGCGGTTTTTTATTATGAGGTAATCAAAAGTCATTTATCAGGGAGGTTGCTGCTGTTGCCGAAATACGTTTTGCGGAGTAGTTGTAAAGTACCGGATGAAAAGCGAGCGACTGTTGCAGGTATTTATTCTGTCCAGGCAGCACATCTATAGCGTGGATCAAAAAAAAGGCTCCCGGAAGGGAGCCTTGAATTTTAAGTAAGGTTGAATTACTGGTTGAGTTTGGCATCAATGCCCAGCGTGGCATGCGGCACTGAGCGCAGGCGCTCTTTCGGGATCAATTTACCTGTTACGCGGCAAATGCCGTACGTTTTATTTTCGATACGCATCAGCGCATTCTTCAGGTTCACAATGTATTTCTCCTGGCGTATCGCCAGTTGTGCGGTTTCTTCTTTCGATAACACATCCGATCCGTCTTCCAGTAATTTGAAAGAAGGCGAGGTGTCGTCGGTGCCGTGGTTATCGGCATTGGAAAGGGTTTGTTTCAGCAAATCGAAATCCGCCTGAGCCTCTTTCAATTTATCGAGGATCAACTCTTTAAATTCGAGCAGTTCCTTATCCGAATAGCGGCTACGATCATCCTTTGTATTCACAAAAGGCTTTGGCTGGGCAGCCTGCGGCTTTTTGATGAGTGGCTTGGTAATGTCAATATGCAAAGGCCTGTTGCGAATGTATGATTCTGAACCAGCAACACGGCCTTCGTTTTTCTTGCGACGTCCGCGTCCGCGTTTTTCAGGAATTTCATCATCGTCATCGTCGTCGAGTGGAATACCGCCACCTTCCAGGTCCAATACGGGTGGGCCGTCGAGGTCGCCATCCATTACCGAATCATCTTCCTCTTCCGGTTTTTCGTAATCGTCTTTTACATCTTCATCCGAGTCGTCTTCTTCCTCTTCTGCTTCTTCAAGCTCCTCGTCTTCCTCTTCGTCGTCCTCGTTCTTGTTTTTCTTTGCCGTTTTTCCGGCTTTTTTCGAAGCGGTTGCCGATTTTTTGGCGATGGCATCAATCGGTTTCCCGGTTTTTTTATCCTTGATCAGCTCTTTCGCCGCTTTTTTTGGTTCGGCTTTGGGTGCTTTCTCTGTTTTTTTAGTTGCTACCGCTTTCGCCGGTTTGGCAACTTTCTTTTCCACTTTCTTAGGTGTTGGAGCTGCTTTTTTCGGAGCAGCCTTATTGGCAGTTTTTTTGGTCACAGGTTTTGTTGCTGGTTTTTTGGCAGCAGTCTTTGGCGCAGGTTTCGTTGTTTTTTTAGCCGGTTTCGGAGCAGGCTTTGTCACCTTTTTTGCAGCAGGTTTCGTTGCTTTTTTCGGAGCCGGTTTCGCCGCTTTTTTTGCAACAGGCTTGGCTGCTGCTTTTTTAGGTGCGGGTTTGCTTGCTTTTTTTGCAGGCTTTACAAGTTTCTTTGCCATAGTGCTTAATAGATTTAATTTAACTTTTCAATCGAAATGAGCGTCGACACAAGATCATCTACTTCAACCGAACTTGCCGTGGAAGATGTCAAATTCTGTACCACTTGCAGGTCGTCTGTCAAAGTTTCGGCGCAAATATAGCTCAAATTATTCTTAATGGCGGTATCGAGGGCGTCATTTTGTTGAATTTTCACCAAAATTTTGTCTGTTACATTAAGCCCGCCTTCTTTACGCATATTCTGGATCCGGTTCACGAGTTCCCTGGCCAATCCTTCATCTTTCAGTGTATTGGAAATCGTAATATCCAGCGCCACGGTAATCTGTCCGCTGTTGGCGACTTTCCATCCCGGAATATCCACCGGAATGATCTCAACATCTTCAGTTTCCAATACAATTTCATCTCCCTCCACGTTCATGCGGAATAAGCCCGTTTTTTCGATTTCCCCGATGATAAGAGGTCCATTGTCATTATCGTATGCCTGAACCGTTTTCATGTGTTTGCCGCATTTTTTCCCCAATGTTTTAAAGTTCAGTTTGAGGTTTTTCACGATGTGCGCCTCTTCTTCCGTCACAAACTCCAGTTCCTTCACATTCACCTCTGCCAGTATCACGTCTTTCACGGCTTCCACATGCTGCCTGAACTCGGCGTCCAGGATCGGGATGCGTATTTTTTGAAGAGGTTGCCTCACATTGAGTTTTTCTTTTTTTCGCACCGAAAGGATCATTGACGAGATCTTTTGTGCCAGCTCCATCCGACGTTCCAACGCTGTGTCGATCAGCGCTGTATCTGCTTTAGGAAACGATGACAAGTGTACAGAATCAATAGTTCCCTCGGCTCCATTAAGGTTTTGGTAGAGCCAATCGGCAAAAAACGGCGCAATTGGGCTCATCAGTTTCGATAAGGTATCGAGGCATTGGAATAATGTTTCATATGCGGCTTTCTTGTCGTCGCTCATGTCGCCTTTCCAAAACCGACGGCGCGACAAACGGATGTACCAGTTGCTCAGGTGTTCATCCACAAACTCCTCGATGTAACGCGCCGCTTTATGCGGTTCGAAATTTTCGAACTGCTCGGTAACATCCAGCACCAGGGAGTTCAGCTTACTCAATATCCATTTGTCGAGTTCTGTGCGCGAGCTGGTAGCGAGGTTGGCAGCGTCTGCCCTGAAGCCATCCACGTTGGCATACAAAGCAAAGAACCCGTTATATGTATTGTACAGGGTGCCAAATAGCTTGCGTTGTACTTCCGATATACCTTCAACGTCAAATTTAAGGTTATCCCATGGCGCGGCATTGGCAATCATATACCAACGCGTGGCGTCGGCGCCGTATGTTTCTATTGTTTCAAACGGATCAACTGCGTTACCAAGACGCTTGCTCATCTTGTTGCCGTTCTTATCGAGTACCAATCCGTTTGATACGACATTTTTGTATGCCACAGAATCGAAACACAATGCACCGATCACATGCAGTGTGTAAAACCAACCGCGTGTTTGATCCACGCCTTCGGCAATAAAGTCGGCCGGATAATATTTTTTCTGATCGATAAGCTCCTTGTTCTCAAACGGGTAGTGGAGCTGCGCGTATGGCATGGAGCCCGAATCAAACCACACGTCAATGAGGTCTGGCTCACGGAACAGCTTCTTGCCGTTCTTTTCGAGATAGATTGAGTCGGCATAAGGCTTATGCAAATCAAACGTATCATAGTTTTCCTTACTGAAATCGCCAGGAACAAATTTGCCAAGTGGGTTCTCCGTCATCATGCCTTTACTCACTGCATTATCAATTTCTTTCTTTAGCTCTTCCACGCTGCCAATAACGGTCTGCTCACTGCGGTCCTCGCTGGTCCAGATCGGGATCGGGATGCCCCAGAAACGCGAGCGCGACAGGTTCCAGTCGAGCGCATTCTCCAGCCAGTTGCCAAAGCGACCCATGCCGGTGGCTTCCGGCTTCCAATTGATCTGTTTGTTCAATTCTACCAGTTTCCGGCGGTTATCGGCTACTTTCACAAACCAGCTATCCATCGGGTAATACAGCACCGGCTTGTCTGTACGCCAGCAGTGCGGGTAGCTGTGTTCGTAGGTTTCTTTTTTAAAGAGTTTGCCTTCCTCCTGTAATTTTAACACAATGCGCTCGTCAACACTCAGGTAGGCTTTCAATTCCTTAATTTTACCTGCAGCTTCAAGGATCTGCTTTTGCTTTTCAAACTCCGCTTGTTTTTCCGCATCCGTGTGGTAAGCCTCTTTAACGTATTCTTCGCCGTAAAGAAAGGTGCCGTCCTGAACCTCCGGCGTAAACCGTCCGCGTTTGTCCACCAGCGTCAGCGCATCAATGCCATGTTGTTTAGCTACCCTGAAATCGTCGGCGCCGAAACTCGGTGCAATGTGTACAATGCCTGTGCCGTCGGTAGTGGTCACAAAATCGCCTGTAATCACGCGGAAGGCGTCGCCCTGAGGTTTCACAAAAGGCAGCAGCTGTTCGTAGCGGATGCCCTCCAGCTGAGAGCCTTTCGCATGTCCAACGATTTTAAATGGAATGTTTTTGTCGCCGGGTTTATAGTCTTCAAACTTCAGATCGGTATGTTTTTCCGAAAAATACTTGCCAACAAGGTCTTTTGCCAGAATAACGGTTTGTTGCTTCCCTGTAAATGGGTTAAAGCTCTCAACCATTACATAGTCTATGTCTTTGCCCACTGCCAGTGCTGTATTCGATGGCAAAGTCCATGGTGTTGTCGTCCAGGCGAGAAAATATAATTCTTCCCCGGTGTTGTGTAGATGGAGATCAGCAACCGTTTTTTGT
>DAIUED010000006.1:0-28907 GCA_036845295.1 Bacteroidota bacterium | reverse complement strand
CGTTTTCGTGGAAACTTTTCCAGGCACCTTGTTTCTTTCCATTCTCATCTTTCCGGTTTATGCGTTCGATGTTGGCTAAAATACCACCCTGGTATTTGATGATGGAAATGATGGTAGAATCTTCGGCATATTCATAGGCAATGCCATCCGGGCGTCCTTTCACATAAGGCGTTGCCTGTTTTGTTTTTCCGGATGGATAATAGGTGTAAGCCATTCCTTGCTTGATGTCGTTTACAAAGGGTTCTTTGCTGCTCACACGCTGGTTGGTATCGTAATTCAGTGTATAACCATTTTTTTTACCTTCTGCATAGGCTACTGATTTAGTGATCTTTCCTTTCTCGGAATAGAATTTCCAAATGCTATCGAGTTGAAAATCCTTACGGTTGCCTTCTATCTTGAGCTTTCCGTTTTTATAATAGTTTTTCCAATAGCCGTCGGGTTTACCATCGCGCATGGTACCTTCCGATGATTTAGCGCCATTTTCGTAATAAAACACATTGTACCCGTTTGGGTTTACATTGGTTTGCGCTTTCAATGGAAAGGAAATGAGGACGATCAGGCAAGGCAGAATCGCACGGTAACTATTACGCAAAAGATGGAGTGGCACTAACACCAAGAATTTATTAAACATCTAAATTTACCATTAATAATCCATACCTGAAAATTTATAAGCCAAAGCTGGCCGAGAGCTCCAGCATGCGTGTAATTGGTTTTTTGGCCTGTTCGATGAGGTGCACAGGCATCAGTAACTCGGGCTGCTCATATTTGAGGGTATTGTATATTTTTTCGAGTGTATTGAGCTTCATATACGGACAATCGTTGCAAGCGCAACTGTTGTTGGGTGGCGCCGGAATAAATGTTTTTGATGGACTGGCTTTCTGCATCTGATGGATGATGCCTGTTTCGGTGAGAACGATGAATTCGTTTGCATCCGATTTTTTACTGTAGTTAAGCAAGGCTGTGGTACTGCCAATATAGTCAGCATGGTCGAGGATGGCTGCTTCGCATTCGGGGTGCGCCAGTACTGCAGCCTGTGGGTGTTGTGCTTTGAGCTTGATGAGCTTTTCGAGGCTGAATATTTCGTGTACCATGCAGGAGCCGTTCCACAATACCATGTTACGGCCAGTGACTTTGTTGATGTAAGCACCCAGGTTTTTATCGGGTGCAAAAATGATCTTCTGATCTTTGGGAAAGGATTCGACGATTTGCACCGCATTGGTAGAAGTAACGATCACATCGGAAAGTGCCTTGATTTCTGCGGTACAGTTCACGTAGGTAAGCACCACGTGATCGGGATGAGCTGCCTTGAAAGCTGCAAATTCGTTGGGTGGACAAGAATCGGCAAGCGAGCAGCCGGCTTTAAGATCAGGGATCAATACTTTGGTTTGTGGGTTGAGAATTTTGGCTGTTTCAGCCATAAAGTGCACGCCGGCAAATAAAATGATATCGGCAGTAGATTTTTCTGCTTGTTGAGCGAGGCCTAAACTGTCACCAATATAGTCTGCAATATCTTGTATATCAGCATCTTGGTAATAGTGTGCAAGGATGATGGCGTTCTTTTCTTTCTTAAGATGCGCAATCTCTTTGAACAAATCAAGCGCCGGATCAATTTTTTTTTCGAGGTAACCTTTTTCGAAATTCATCATAATACTTAATAAAATATTTTAAAAAATTAATTTAAAGACTATTATTATAGGGTGTTAATACTGTGTAAAAATAAGGTTTTGTTGTCTTGCTTTTCCCACTAATTAGACTCTATTAACAAATATTAAACGGCTAATTAACTTATAAAGTTTTGATTTGTAGAAGAATATAAGGTAATGAACAAAATGCTTTTTAAGACAATGTGTGAGTAAGTTCGATAGGGATTAAGGTATTTTTTCTGTGAGTAAAACTGTAAAATGCACACACTACTTTTTGAAAGTAAATTTTGAATTAACAGATCTTGTCTTAAGTAAATTTGATATGAACAATCGGGGAATTAATTACACAAACTTATTAACGTACAATTAATTTTTACACAGTAAATTTGTTAATTCACCTGCATTACAAGTACTTCAAAATCAGCGAACTTTTTTGTCAAGGTTAATTAACGTTGATTACTATTCGTTAACATTGTTTTGAAATGTGCGTATAATTCCTAAAAGTATGTACCAGAAGTCCATTATCAGGCAGTTGAAGGTAATACAGATTATTTCTGAAACCAAAGATGCCAAAACCTTTGTGCTTGAGCCGTTGGATGCGTGGAAACCGGTTTATGAGGCAGGTCAGTTTTTAACATTGGTATTTGATACTGAACATGGCGAAAAACGTCGTTCTTATTCTATTTCGTCTTCGCCGGCAACCGACGTGCATTTGGCTATTACTGTGAAACAGATCGAAAATGGTGAATTTTCGCGTTTTTTGATACAGCAAACCGCCGTTGGTGATGTTCTGAGTTCGTCGGGCATAGCAGGCCAGTTTGTATTACCCGCAGAGCTCACTACTATCCGGCAATTTTTCTTTATTGCTGCCGGCAGCGGCATTACACCTTGCTTTTCGCTGATTAAAACGCTGCTCGAGACGACAACTGACAAGGTTACCTTAATATACAGTAACAAAAGTCCGGAAGACACCATTTTTTACCAGGCACTCGGTCAATTGCAGTTGGTTCATACCGGTCGCTTATCGGTTAAGTTTTTGTTTAGCAACGGCGGCAGCATTTACGACCGGCGCCTGAGCAGCTGGTTGCTCGACCAGCTCGTAGATCAATACCTAGCCGTTAAACCGCATGAAGCCATGTTTTATGTATGTGGTCCTTTCGATTATATGCTCACCGTGAAGATCACCTTGCAAAGTCGCTTTCCGGCAGATCACATCAAACGCGAGGATTATAACAGCCTGCCTCGCTTAAAGAAGATACAGCCATCGGATACAGATAGTCATCAGATCCTTATCACGATCAACGGCCAGGCGTTTTCTTTTTCTGCGCAGTACCCCGACACAATTCTCGATGCAGCCATCAAACAGGGTTTACAACTTCCTTACAGTTGCAAGGCTGGGCGCTGTGCCAGTTGCATTGCTACCTGCAGGAGCGGTAAGGTTTGGATGGCTTACAACGAAGTGCTTACGGACCGCGAGGTGGAGCAGGGCCGCATCCTTGTTTGCCAGAGTTATGCTGTGGGTGGCGATGTGGAGATCGGCTATTAGATCTTAAAAAAAGCCTTACCTTTGGGGCCTCAACCCACACATGTATATGAAACTAGCTATTGGCGCCGACCATGCCGGATTTGAACTCAAGGAAGAACTGATCGCTTATTTAAAAGGAAAACAGCACGAGGTAAGTGATAAGGGAACTTATAGCACCGAACGGGCCGACTATCCCGATTTCGGGCATGCGGTGGCTAATGCTGTACTGGCTAAAGAGGTGGAATTTGGAATACTGATGTGTGGCAGTGGCAATGGTATTAACATGGCAGCCAATAAGCATCAAGGTATCCGTGCGGCATTGTGCTGGAATTCTGAAATTGCAGCGCTGGCACGCCAACACAACGATGCAAACATACTGGTTTTGCCGGCCCGTTATATTTCGGTGGCCGAAGCCAAAAAATGCATCGACGTGTTTCTGAGCGAAGCCTTCGAAGGCGGCCGGCATGCCGATCGCATCAAAAAAATAGACTGCTAGACCTGATTAACGAGATTTTGTCAGAAACCGGGGCTTGCCCGGTTTTTTTATGCCTAAAAAACGCGCCGTAACAATTTGGTAACATTAAAGACACTTATATATAACTTCTTGATAATTATTTTGCGCCCGCATAATAATATATTTACATGAAGATAATAATTACTTTTCTTTTTGTTTCGCTTCTGCTGGGTGGTTCAGCACAAGTCCAAGACGCAACAATTTCCAGCGACAGCCTGCTCAAAGAGCTTCTTGCCTTAAAAAAGGATATGAAAGAGGTCAAAGGGAACCAAAAGAAATTGCCGGGCTTTAATTTCAAGAACGGCTTGGGGTTTTCTACACCCGACAGCGCTTATTCGGTAAACATCCGTTTCAGGATTCAAAACAGGTTTTTGATGAATACGGCAAGCGACGAGGATTTTCAGCCGGCAAGTTGGGAGGCGCGCGTCAGGCGTTGCCGTTTGAGTTTTGCCGGACACGTAGTTAGCCCGAAGCTGGCGTATTATCTGCAGCTATCGTTTTCAAGGGGCGATATGGATTGGAGTGATGTGGATGCCTCCACGCAGAATACAAGCCCCAATGTAGTGCGTGATGCAATTATTTTTTACAAGCCGTTTAAAAACCTTCAAGTTGGCTTTGGGCAGGGAAAATTGCCCGGTAACCGCCAGCGGATCATTTCTTCCGGAAGTCAGCAATTTTACGATAGGTCTATTGTTAACGCAACCTTTACCCCAGACCGGGATTTCGGGTTTTTTATAACTTATACTTCTAAGCTGGGTAAAGATATGTTACTGCTTTCCAAAGCGGCAATTACAAGCGGAGAAGGGCGAAATTCTGTGCAGAGCAACCCCGGCCTGGCTTATACCGCGCGGCTCGAATTTTTGCCACTTGGAGCCTTTACCGATGGCGGTGATTACTTTGAAGGAGACGTTTTACGTGAGCCTAAACCAAAGCTATCCATTGCCGGAGGCTACCATTTCAACGACTTAGCCGTGCGCAACGGCGGACAGCTTGGAAAGGACCTGCTCGCAACGAGGAGCTTCAACGTCTATATGGCCGACCTGATGTTCAAATACCGCGGATTGGCTTTAAGCAGCGAATATATCAGGCGCGACACCGAGGGATCGCCGATAGTTGTGGGAAGCGATGGCAAATCGCGGAACATCGTTACAGGCGACGGTATCAACAACCAGCTCAGTTACTGTTTTAAGAATAGGGTTGAAATAGCCTTGCGCCATTCGTTGTTAAGTCCTCATCACGATCAGATTGGAAAAGTAAGACAAACCGAACAATACGGTCTTGGAGTTACCAAATACCTCAATAAGCATAAGGTAAAGGTACAAGGTAATGTTTTTTATAACCGCGAACGTGACCTTTTGGCGCAACAAGACCATAACCGGTATTTTTTCGCTGTTTTTCAGATAGAATTAGGAATTTAAACAACAGATGTTAACATTAGCTTAACATTGGAAAATAGCTTAGCCCCTAATTTTGCTACAATTTAAATTAGAAAGAAATATATGACGACAATTATTGTATTATTGGTTATCTGCCTGCTGCTTGCCTGTTTTTTTGAATTCATCAACGGTTTTCACGACACAGCCAATGCGGTGGCAACGGTAATCTACACCAACAGCATGAAACCTACCGTGGCGGTAGTGTATTCGGGCATTCTCAACTTTTGTGGTGTATTATTGGGTGGTATTACGGTTGCCATGGGTATTGTGAACCTCCTGCCAATGGAAGTTCTGGTAGATACGAATGTATATCACGGCATTGCTATGATTTTGGCGCTCTTGGTTAGTGCCATTGTCTGGAATTTCGGAACCTGGTATTTGGGTATTCCTTCATCCAGCTCGCATACCATTATCGGATCTATTTTGGGTATTGGTATTGCCTTTTACTTTTTACCGGGTGGCTACGGTCTTTCTGCAGTAAACTGGGACAAAGCCAAAGATACCGGGATGGCATTGCTGATATCGCCGCTGGCTGGCTTTACGCTGGCCATTATTGTGATGTTTATTTTCAAGCGCCTTATTAAAAACGAGATTATTTACAAAGAACCCATTCCGGGTAAAAAACCGCCACTTTGGGTGCGTATGATGCTCTGGACAACTTGCGGATTGGTAAGTTTCTTTCACGGACAAAACGACGGACAAAAAGGGGTAGGTATTATCATGATGATCCTGATCGCTATTTTGCCAGCCCAGTTTGCGCTCGATGAGAGCGTGAACCTGCAAAGCATCAACGGCAATGTGACCCACATCCGCGAACTGGTTTCCAAAGCCGATACGAGCAAATTTGGCGAAAAAGAGTTGTTTGCTTACCACGACATTATCGGATATAGCGCTCATTTCAGTACACAAACCGTTGGAAAATTTACCTCGAACGATGTGGCTATTGCCGACCGCTTCGGACTTCGCAAAGACGTGGTAAAGATCACGAAAAGTGCAGAAAAACTGATCAAAGGAGAGAACTTGTCACTGACGCTCAACGATCAGAAGAAATTGAAAGAAGAGATCAAAAGTTCGAAAAAACTCATCGAATACGCCCCTAGCTGGGTAATTATCATGATCTCCATTTCCCTGGGTCTCGGTACCATGATCGGTTGGAAACGTGTGGTAAAAACCATCGGCGAGAAGATCGGTAAGCAGCACATGAGCTATGCTCAGGGTGCGAGTGCCGAGATTGTTGCATCCATCGGTATTGGCGTAGCTACAGCCTATGGCGCACCGGTAAGTACCACACACATGCTGTCGTCGGGTATTGCCGGTAGCATGGTAGCTAAAAAAGGATTGAAAAACCTGCAACGGAA
Organism: Bacteroidota bacterium; assembly: GCA_036845295.1. Classification (GTDB taxonomy): domain Bacteria; phylum Bacteroidota; class Bacteroidia; order B-17B0; family Aurantibacillaceae; genus UBA4416. The sequence continues at coordinate 22,431 of DAIUED010000006.1, read as the reverse complement.
AACCATCATCAACATCATGCTGGCCTGGGTGCTTACGCTTCCGGTAACCATTGCATTGTCATGCGGCTTGTTCCTGCTGTTCCGCTGGTTGTTGGGGTAAAAACCACAATGGTCTTGAAAAAAACCGTTGCAACTTTTGCAACGGTTTTTTTGTGGCATTATTAACCTAAAACTCGCTGATGTAAGACAAGAGATTTTTGTTCTCACTGATCCAGATTACCAGGCTGTTGTTGCGCGGCGGCAGATCGAGTTTCTGACAGATGCGCGAGCGGTAGTTCTCGATGGTTTTCTCCGATAAAAACAGTAATTCCGAAATCTCTTTCGATGTTTTGTTCTGGCTTACCAGCTTTAAGGTTTTGAGTTCCGCATGGCTTAGGGCTTTGAGTCCATCAAGCAACTGTTTTTTCTTTTTGTCTTCCACGCTCAACTCCAGGTGATGAGGTTGCATGGCGCTTCCCATGTATTTATTGCCCGCCAGCACCGTTTGGATGCAATCGGTAATTTCATCTACCGCATTGTCTTTTAAAATGTAACCCATGGCACCCGAGAGCATAGCGTTTTTAATCATTTCCTTTTCACTGTACATCGTTAGTATCACAATGCGGGCGTCGGGTCGCTGCCTCAACACCTGCTTGCATACGTCTAGCCCGTTGATACCGGGCATATTGATATCAAGAACCGATATTTGGGGATCGTGGTCTAAGATGTTTTTCAATGCTTCAGTGCCGTCGTGGCATTCGTATATTGTTGCTTTTGGAAACACGCGATGCAAAATATCTTTAAGCCCCATTCTGAAAATGGGATGATCGTCGGCAATAAGCAATGAGGTAACAGGTTTCATGTAGTACTATCTGAACTTGAGTGTGAGTTTAAAGCCCTTGGAGCTTTTATCGTCGAACGAAATGTTGGCATTGATGATTTTGGCCCGTTCTTTTATGGAAAGAATGCCCAGTCCCTTTTGCTGCTTACTGCTAAAGCCGCGTCCGTTGTCCTGGTAAGTCATGGTAAACTCTCCGTTTTTTTCGGTAATGGATATCCGCAGGGCGGTAGCGCCCGAATGTTTGATGGTATTGTTCGTGCACTCCTGCAGGATGCGGTATAAATGCGTTTTGACACTCAGGGCAAGGCTTTCTATTTTTTCGCTGATGTCGAAACTGCATTCGATGCCTGTTGATGACTGCACACTCTCGGAAAGGCTGGCAACAGAACGTTCCAGGCCGATCTTTTCGAGAAAGGATGGGTACAGGCTTCGCGAAATTTCCCGTGTTTGCTCGATCACGCGCGACAGGCCCAGTTCTAAAATTTGCTCGTCGGAACCATTTGGTGTTTTCATGGCCGATAGTTTGGATTTGAGCATCGACAGCGATTGCCCGATATCATCATGCAGGTCCATGGAAATACGTGAACGGTCCTCTTCGATCTTTTCAATCAACTGTTGGCTGAAAAGCTCCTGCTTTTCGCGCACCTTACGCGAATACAAGACCCAAACCACACCAAGGATCAGGATCAGCGAAATGGCCGAAATAAAAATAGTGAGGTAGCGGATAAACCGTTCGGCCTGGTTTTTCTTTTCCAGCACCAGGGTTTTCGACCGTTCTTTTTCCAGCTCTATTTCTTTTTTCTGCACATTGTATTTCAGTTGAAGCCCCTGAACCACTTTGCTGTTAAGCATTTCGTTCACACTATCTTTCAGGTTCTTGTATTTCACGTAGCTTTCGAGAGCGGCCTTGTAATGATGCTCCTGCTTTTCTATTTCGCTCAGCATCAGGAACCCTGAGGACTGATCGTCGATATTTTTAGTAATTTCGGTGAGCTTGAAAACCTCATCGAGTGTTTTGCGCGCCTCGCCCGGCTTTTCCTGCACCCTCACGAGTACATCTGTTTTTCCGAGATACGCTTTGGTCAGTTCAATGTACATGTGATGCTCTCGGAGTACATTGATGGCCGAGTCGAGATACATGAGCGCCATGGCCGGCCGGCCGGTATTACTTAGCGACGAGCCAATGTTTACAAAGATGCTTGCCAGCTCACGCGGGTGGTTGTTTTTGCGAGAGTGCCTTACGACCTCGTCAAACATGGCAAGCGCCGTTTTGGTACTGTCTTTGGAAAGGTAGATCAGCGCCATGTTGATCTGGATGTGGTTAATGAGGCTTTGGTCACGGTCTGTTTTGGCAATCTCAAGTCCTTTCTGAAAATCGACCAATGCTTCGTCAAGCTGCCCGCCGTAGATCTTCATCAGGCCCAGGTTATTCCTGAACACTGCGCGGTGGTGGTTGAGGTTATAGGAATCGGCCAGGCCCAGCCCTTCAATGTATAGTTTGATGGCATCTTGCAACTTATTTTCCCGTTCCTTGAGAATAGCCAGAAAATTGAGAATTTCGAGTGTGTTTTCGTGGTCGTTCTTTTTTTTGGAATCTTCCAGCATCGCCCTCAGCTCGGTTTCGGCGTCATCGTTCAGGCCTTCTTCATTTTCGATAAACACAAGCCTCACGTTCGACAGGTCTTCGATGTGTTGGTTGCCTGTTAAAATAGCTTGTCGCCTGGCTTTGTTAAAGTAGGCTTTGGCCCGGTCGATGCTTCGGGTATAATAAAAGTAATTACCAAAGTACAGATAAACATTGGCAATAGCTGCTGCCTGGTCGGTACCTTTTACAGCCGCTATCACTTCATTTCCTTCCCTGAAAAGTCCCAAAGAATCGGAATAGGCCAGCTCCCGAAGGCTTTTCAGGCGGCGGCTGATGTCGGCATCAAACTGGGCGTTCAGACACCACGACAAAAAGAAAAGGAAGAAAATAGCCGGAACACGCATTTTAACCTCCAAGATAGAAAAAGAACCGTTAAAACCAAAATTGAGGGGCTGGCACCCTTACCGGGAGGGCCGAATAAGCAGATATTTACTATTAAATAACACAGGCCTATGACAACAGTTATTAACAAAGGAATTATTATTCACATATAATAACCTTTAAAAAAAAGAGCTACAAGCCTCTGTGTTTACACAGGGGCTTTTTTGTACTGTCGGGCCAGTAATCACTTTTCAAGTCAATCTTTTTCCCATACACGCGTGGTTTTGCCATTGCTGCGTTCTATCTGGTAATTCCGTGCATAGGCTAACTTAAACAAGCGCTTTCTGAGCCGTTTAGGGTAAAAGGTTGTGAGGATATTATAAAACCGCCTACGCTTGGGTATCAGGTCCACAGCAGAAAGAAGGTCTTGTGTTGCCGACGCGCAGCGCATGCCGAAGAAAGCATAGTCGTACGGAGGTTCATGGCTGTACCGCAGCAGTACACTGTCGAGTTGGGCAAGTTGGCTGGCAGATAGAGGAATATAAAAGCTAACCGTTTTGCTATCCGCACTGTAACGCGGCTGCCCATTGAGTGCTGCAGTCTCAAATGCCGATTTCCGTTGCTTTTTTGGAAATAGATGTACAGGGTAGCATGTGGGGCCGAAACCATAGTCTGTATCATGGACTTGTACGGAAACGTGCCCGCCATGCAAGCCGCCGAAATAGCGGTACTCGGTGGCTTTAAACGCGTGCTTAGGTTTGGATCCGTATAGGAAACACACCTTTACCACACCGGCTGTATCGGGCTGAGCGCAAGCTTGGCCCAAGTTTGCCAGAAAGAATAACCATAATAGTTTCTTCATGTGAGGAAAACGGGTAGGGGATAAGTTAAAGATACGAATAAATCCTGCCACTTACGAGTCGGCGTATCCAGAACGAATACGGAGAGAAAGGACATCTAGTGTCAACGGATCAACTGCGCCGACCCATTCCTGGAAAACGAGGTTAAACACCCGGTGATTCGGGAAGAATTAGAGTCGCTGAATGTTTGGCAAAAACTTCATGCGCGGCGAATAATCCCATTGTTTTGGAACATCAAACGGTTGCATGAAGCATTGCCGTCTTGAAAGACTGCCTTAGAAACTTGCGCCCAAGCTCACAAAAGTAGTCCTGCCATTGCCAGGCAGAATACCAGGCCCCGGGTACCCACCAGCTCTGCGTGTGGCATAGGCCTCATCCGTAATATTGTTTACGCCTGCTTTCACGAGATAGCGCTTCTTAAATTTATAGGAAAGAGAGGCATCCAAGACCTGATAGCCCGATAGTTTTCCAACAGTTGCGCTGGCATTAGGGGTTTCAGTATTGGCAGCATCAGTATATACATCGCCAACACTACTCCATTGAACAGTGGCAGAAAACCCTTTCAAGGAATAGGTAGCTCCGAACCGGTGGATATACCGTGGGGCATTTTCCACGCGCTTGTTTTTGATAGATTTTTCAGGATCATTCTCGATAGCCGGATTACGCCAGCTAACATAATTGGCATCAATTAACGAATTAGAGGCGAAAAGACTGATGCTTCCGAACGTCGCATAGTCCGTAAATATCTTTAACACATCCAGTTCTATATACGACTCTACACCTTTACTCACCGATGTACCAATGTTTGTTTTAAATGGCGCTCCGTTTTGCGTAATTACACCGATGCGATTATCATAGTGTAAGTAAAAGACACCAATGTCGAAGTTTAAAAAGTCTCTGAGGGAACCTCTGTATCCCAGATCGGCATTAAAGCCGCTGGCATCTTTTAAATTGGGATCGATGACTTCGGTGGTAGCAGAAGGTGTTTGTTCAGAAAACGTGACAGGCCTGTAGGCAAGCGAGTAGTTGCCATAAACAGAGGTTGACCGAGTAACCAAAAATTCTCCACCGATGCCATAGAGCAAAATCTGACGCGTGCGTTTATCGAAATTTACCAGGCCTGCCGCTGTGGTGTTGATGTAACCGTCTCCCTGATTTTCAATGTAGTCCAAACGTATGCCAGGTACTATTTTCAGGCGCTTTCCGATTTGAAACAAATTTTCGGCAAACACAGCGTAATTAGTCGTTTCAAAGTTCAACGAGCGTCCGTAAGAAGCAGTCGTTAACGACAGATCAAAGTCGTTGCCCGTGGTGCCTTTGCCTAATTGCTCCCTTTTGGTATGCCCTCTATAGCCTCTCAGACCCGCTGACAGGGTGGACTCTTTCCCAAGAAGGCTGTACCTGAAAGAAATCCGGGCCTCTGCGCCGTAATTTTTATAAACATCCCTGTCCACCTGCCGCGGCGCATACGCGAGTGTCGTTGGATTGATGCTGTCTTTGAACAGGATGGACTGAACATACCCTACACTGTTACGTTCGGCAATCGTGACGAAGGACTTGACCTGAAGGTTTACCGACGGGGAAATGGCGTATTTTAATGTGATGGACCCTACATTCCAGGGGGCACCAAACCAGTTTCGCTCCCTTGACGACTGGCGGATATTTTCAACGTATTGTTTATCGGTTAATCCGCCTGGCTGTTGGCTTTTATAATCTGCTTTTGTGTACTCAATGCCGACGTTGATCTTTTTTGTAAACTGGTAGTTGGCTGCTATGTAGCCTGTATTCGACATATAACGGCTATTTTGACGCCATCCGTCTGCTGTCCGGTAATGGAAAAAACCATAATAGGAAAATTTCTTGATCGTTCCGCCAACTGCATTGTATGAGTTGAACAAACCATAAGAGCCAAGGGTTTGTTGTGTTTCAACAGCCAGGGGTTTATTTGGATTTCCTTTTTTTATCTGGTAATTGAGTAATCCCCCAAACTGCGGGCCGTACTGTAAAGATGCGGCACCTCTCACCACTTCAATTTTTTGAAGCGCTTCCATCGGAGGGTTATAGTAAGACTCCGGGTAACCAAATACCTCCGAGGAAATGTCGTAGCCGTTTTGCCTGACATTGAACTCCCACGACCTGTTCGGGCTAAGACCCCGCGTTGCTATACCCACCTGTATGCCCGAACCGTCATTTTCCCAAACACTCACTCCCGGAACTTTTGCAAATACCTGGCGAGTGTTGTTGGTACTTAGGTCTGCATTGATCTTATCAAGCAGAATGACTTCAGTTTTTTTTCCGGCATAAATCACATTATCTTTTACGTCGGGCATGCGCTCCATGCCGCCCGGTGAGTTCGGATTCTGAATAATGACCTCATCCAGATGGACCGTTTTTACCGTGTCACCTTGCTGAGCGGGCAGACTGGCGGTAAATCCAATAACAAACAAACAGACAACTAATTTCCTCATGAGCAGATAAAGATTTATGGCGATAGTAATGCGGCACAAAAATATTATCGAGAATCATTCTAAATAATACCCTAAAAAGGGTATCTGCTTTCGCCTGTCGCTCTGTTCCTTCGACTCAGAACCGCATCATAGGGATTTGTTATGCCAGCCGCTAACAGAGATACCTGGAGCTGTTGAAGGGTTAGCTGGAAACGTCCTGGAATGGAGGCAGGCATCGGGAGTTGATCTCTTTGATGATCCACTCGATCGCACGCAGGTATTCCTGCTTGCTGACATATGTTTTGAAACGGCGACGAATCCGTCTCAGATCATGGGCCTTGAGCCTCCGGGCAATGTGTTCGCCCAGGATAAGGTCGCCGAAGCGGCTTCCGGGCTTTAAGAAAATGGAAACATAAGTTCTCTCATCGATGCGCAAGGCTTTCCGGTGCAAACGGGCGATGTACCGGTTGTTGGTATGAGGGATCCCATTGATGACGACAAAGGAATAATGCTCATGTTCGTGTTTGCGGAGGATCCCGAAAACAATCAGCGAAAAGCGATCATCCCACCCTTTCACAGGAAGACGCCAGAATATCCGGAACCGGTACCAGCGGTAAAGTCTGTGTTGTAACGCTTCCACGGAGCTTGTCTCCGGGCCGGACAGTCGAAACAGGCGTCGCAACCAATGTTGATCAAACATCAGGGTATGGCTCATGATCGTGTCCTGAGGCCGCGGTTATTTCCTCCTCTTGTAGCGCTTCGGGTTACGGATCTCTTCCGTTTTGGGTTTCACCTGTTCCACCAGTTCAAAATCGAGTTGTTTTTTTACGAGGTCGGCGCGTTTCACTTTAATCATTACCGGATCGCCCAGTGTGTATATTCTTCCGGTGCGTCGGCCTACAAGACGGTAGTTTTCCTCATCGAAGAAGTACTGGTCGTCTTTCATTTCGCGCGTGCGCACCATGCCTTCACACTTATTCTCTACAATCTCTACAAAAATGCCGTACTCGGTCACGCCGCTGATCACACCCTTGAAAATCTCCCCGATCTTATCACCGAGGTATTCTACCTGTTTGTATTTCACGGAAGCGCGTTCGGCGTCGGCGGCCAGCTTTTCCATTTCCGAAGAGTGCTTGGCAAGTTGTTCCAGTTCGTCGGCTTTCAGATAATGCGCATGGTGCAGCTTCGCTTCCAGCAGGCGGTGCACCAACACATCCGGGTACCGGCGAATGGGCGAGGTAAAATGGGTATAGTAGTCAAATCCCAGCCCATAGTGCCCCGAATTTTTGGTTGTGTACACCGCTTTTGGCATGCTTCTTACCGCAAGCAGTTCGATCATGCTCTGCTCTTTTTTGTCTTTAACATCTTGCAGGAGCTTATTGATGGATTGCGCGGTTTTTTGCTTGTTGCCCACAGCTACCGAGTAGCCGAAACGTGCAACAAAATTGTTGAGGTCAAGCAGCTTATCATCCTTTGGCACATCGTGTACGCGGTACACGACGGCGTCGTCTGCTTTTTCTTTCTGTTTCCCGCGGCCTTGTTTCTGGTTGGTTTTTTCGCCGGCAGGTTTTCCGAGGAATTCAGCCACCTTTCGGTTGGCAAGCAACATAAAATCTTCGATGAGTTTGTGTGCGTCTTTTTGGGTTTTAAAGAATACACCCAGTGGGGCGCCCTGTTCGTCGAGCTTGAACTTTACTTCTGCTTTATCGAAAAAGATCGATCCTTTTGCTGTACGCTCGGAGCGCAGTATTTTCGCCAGCCGGTCGAGCGTCAGGATTTCGTCTTTGTAAGGACCTTCTTCCGTTTCGATAATGGTTTGCACTTCCTCATACGTAAAGCGGTGGTTACTGTATATAACCGTTTTGCCAAACCATTGGCTCAGGATCTGGGCACGATCATCCATTTCAAAGACGGCGCTGAAGCAGTACTTTTCTTCGTGTGGCCGCAGCGAGCAGGCAAAGTTACTCAATACTTCCGGTAACATCGGTATCGTTCGGTCCACCAGGTACACCGAGGTTGCCCGGCTTACGGCTTCGTTATCTAAAATAGAATGTGGTTTCAGGTAGTGTGTGACATCGGCAATGTGCACGCCAACTTCCCAGTTGCCATTTTCGAGTTTTTGTAAAGACAGAGCATCGTCAAAATCTTTTGCATCTACCGGGTCGATGGTAAACGTCGTAATACCTCTGAAATCGCGCCGTTTGGCGATTTCTTCCGGTTTAATGGCCGTGTCGAGCTTTTCAGCAGCGGCCTCCACTTCGGGGGCAAACTCCATTGGCAGGCCAAACTCGGCCATGATGGCGTGTATTTCAGTTTCGTGCTCGCCCGGGTTCCCAAATACTTCTACCACTTTGGCATTGGGGTTATCGGTTCCTTTTTTCCATTCCGTCAGTTCAATCAGTACTTTTTGTCCGTTTTGTGCGCCGTTGATATCGCTGAGCGGAACGAAAAAATCAACATGTAGTTTATTGAAGTCCGGTACCACAAAGGCAAACTTCGGGTTGATCTGGATGGTACCCACAAAGCGGGTTTTGTTGCGTTTGATCACTTCTACCACCTCGCCTTCAGGCTTGCCTCTGCCGCGCTGTGGCAATACGTTCACCTTCACGAGGTCGCCATGTAGAGCATCGCGGGTTTTGCGAAACGGAATAAATACGTCGGGCTGTTCGGGAGAAATGACCACAAACGCCGTGCCGGTAGAGGTAAAATCGATGGTGCCTGTCTGGTAGCTTTTCGTTTCTTTCGACTGGTATTTGCCGATCTCTTTTTCCACAACGAATCCCTGGTGTTTCAGTTCTTCGAGGGTTTCGAGCAGGGCGAAGCGGTCGCTTTCATTATCGATCTCCATGGCCGCGCCCAACTGCTTGTAATTGAATGTTTTTTCAGAGTTATGTTTCATAAACGCCAGGACTTCTTCAAATAAATAGCGTTTTTTTGGTTGTTTCTTTTTAGATTTTGCCATAATTGGTTCTCAGGCAACTGTTATGCCTTATTGTAAATGTAATTAATAAATAAACTGTGGGAAATGCTCATAGCAGACTAAACCCACATTGGGTTGTTAACAGCGGAAGGGAGTTTGATTTTAAAGTAACCGGTTAAACAGGAAGGAATTTTAACCGTGATGTTACTACTTAAAGACTAACTGGGAACAAAGTTAAGGATTATTTTGAGTCTGACAAATATTTCATTTAGCATGCTTCCGAAGTATTCCGAATCGCCTAATTTCGTATCTTCCCATGAATCTTCTAAACCACGTTCTTATGATCCGAACCTTACTACCTTTTATGATCGTTCTTTTTTTCAACCCTCTTAAGGCGCAATTTTCAGGAAACTCACTCGATTTCGACGGGACTAACGACCAGGTGGATATCGCAACGGTTCCGTATGTGCTTACTTCACCGGCCACCAGCGATTTCACCATCGAGGGTTGGGTTTATCCAAGGGGTTCTGTGTTTGCCCGTATTTTTTTCGCCCAATCAAGCAGCAGCAATTTCGTTTCTCTCGGAACAAACACCGGCAATACGATTTATTTCTATGTGATCAAAAACGGCGTCACGGTGTCGGTAGCTACCACAGCTAGCATTCCACAAAACCAATGGACGCATGTCGCAGCGCGGTGGACATCTGCTACCAGTACTGCGGAAGTATTTTTCAACGGTACCTTGCAGTCGGCCGGAAATGGAGGATCTTCGAGCACCGGTACCAGCGGAATCGTCACCATTGGTGCGCGTACGGGTGGAGGACAGCATTTTAACGGTCAGCTCGACGAGATCCGTGTCTGGAACAGTGCCATTTCCTCATGCCAGATTCAGTCAAACATGAATAATACGATTCCTTCGGCACAAAGTGGCTTGTTGATGAATTATAACTTTAATCAGGGAGTTGCCGGCGCCACCAATGCTAGCGTTACCACACTACCCGACCTGTCGGGAAATGCATATCAGGGTAGCCTCGCTAATTTCGCGCTTAATGGCAGCACTTCAAACTGGGTGAGTTCCAGCGCAAGCCTCACGGCCTCCGGCTTCTCGAATACTTCGGTATCGGCAGCAACCAGCCATACCAATACCAGCTGCAATGGCCTCGCCGATGGCATGGCCTCCGTAACAGCCAGCGGCGTTGGTCCGTTTACCTATACCTGGATGCCCGGTGGCGCCAACACAGCGAGTGTAACTTCGCTTGGCGCCGGAACATATACCGTTACGGTTGGCAATGCCTGTGGTACGGTCAGCAACTTCCTCACCATCAATCAACCGGCACCTGTCACTTTATTACTGTCTTCCAGTCCTGGCTCTGTTTGCGCGGGCAGCACAGCCACGCTTTCGGCAACCGGTAGTGGTGGCACTGCGCCTATCACCTATACCTGGAGCGGCGGCACTGCTTCGCCTATGGTCGTTGTAAGCCCCACGGCCACGACCGTGTACACGCTTAACGCTTCAGATGTCAATGGCTGCGTTGCCTCGTCCACATTGAACCTGCCCGTTAATTCCCTGCCGACAGTATCGCTCAGCGCTACTCCCAACAATCTGTGTGTGAATAGCGGAAGCGTCGCCCTGAATGGAAGTCCTTCCGGCGGCAGTTTCAGTGGCACTAACGTTTCGGGAACTGCTTTTACTCCACTCACAACGGGAACATATACGCCCGTTTATGCCTATACTGACGCGCTTACCGGCTGTTCAAATACGGCCACTATAACCATCGTGGTATCAGCATGTACCGGCATTGCCGAACCAAGTGCCCGCGCCGGCGCGATCTATATTTACCCGAATCCCAATCGCGGCGAATTCCGCATCAATCTTGCCGAAACAGCCGTTGTCAGCATCAGTGATATGGTGGGCAGAACGATCTGCCAGGAGCATCTCATGGAGTCGGGAGAACACCAGCTTGATCTTCGCTCCTTCGACAGCGGCATCTACCTGGTTCGCGTGCAACAACGATCAGGACTGGTGCAGTTGAAGGTCTTTAAACAATAATATCTGGCCGAAGAAAGAAATCATCCAAAACAAAAACGCCCCGTAATGCGGGGCGTTTTTGTGATATGGGTTTTGCATCAAATCCCGAATTGGGTAAAATGATGGTCGAGGTGCTTGTAGAATAATTGGATCTCAGGCAACCGTTATGCCTTAGTGTAAATGTAATTAATAAATGAACTGTAGGAAATGCTTATAGCAGACTAAACCCACATTGGGTTGTGAACAGCGGAAGGGAGTTTTATTTTAAAGTAACCGATCAAACAGGAAGGAATTTTAACCGTGATGTTACTACTTAAAGACTAACTGTCGTTAATGTTACGGGTTATTTTGGAATCTGCCAATAAAAAACCCTTACTGGTTTTCACGCGAAACTTATAGAAGCCAGATCAGTAAAGGATTTTTGGATGCTAAAGCCTGTATCCGACTCAGATTAGTAGCGATTAGTCGTCTCTTTTACAATAATAAGTCCTATTTTAGCTTAACCGGAATGATCCGACGGGATACCCCATTTTGGATTCTGATACTTTTTTCCGGGCAGTTACATTAAAAAAAACATAAACTATGAAAGTAAACATTTACAAATCATTACCATCTGTCAGACAAGGGATATTTGCTCTGGCCGCAACGCTATGTTTGAGTGGGGCGCAAGCCCAAACGTACACGCTGAATTATACGGGAAGTGTACAAACACTAACCTTGGCGCCAGGATCTTATAGCATACAGGCATGGGGTGCCGATGGCGGGAATGCAACGAATGGAACCGGTGGAAAAGGGGGTTATTCAGAAGGGACGATCACGCTCAGTGCGCCCACTACGTATTACATTTATGTTGGAGGCAAAGGCATTAACGCCAGCGCGCCCACAGCCGGCGGCTGGAATGGTGGCGGCGGTTTCACCGGAACATTTAGCAGTACAAATAATGGCGGAACCGGCGGCGGCGGAACCGATATCAGGACAACAATGAATACAACGTATGCAAACCGGATCATTGTAGCTGGCGGTGGCGGTGGCGCTACAGGCTATGGCACCTATACCGGAAATGGTGGAAACGGCGGCGGCACGACAGGTGTAGGTGGTACCAGTAGTCGGGGAGCCAATTATGCAGGCGGCGGCGGCACGCAGGCTGCCGGCGGCGCTGCAGCACCGGGATCTATCTCGGGCTATTCTCTGCCGGGTGCCTTCGGAACCGGTGGTGATTATGCCGGAACTCTCGGCGGAACAGCTGGCGGTGGCGGTTATTATGGTGGTGGTAGTGGAAACTGGGGCGGCGCTGCCGGCGGCGGTTCAGGTTACGTAGGCGGCGTTACGGGTGGCCTGACTGCTCAACTATCCCAACCAGGTTTTGTAGCCAATCCCGATGCAAGTGGAAATGGATTGGTAAAAATCACAACACTTTGTAATGTAAATGTAAATGCCACAACATCTTCTATATGTGCAGGAACAACAGTAACGCTCACAACCAATGCTGTGAGCAACTATGCGTGGAGCACCGGCAATACAACTTCGCCGACTGTAGCGGTAACGCCTACCAGCACAACGACCTATACCGTTTCGGGCACAGGAAGTAATCCTGCCGGTTGTTCTGGTTCGGCGGCCATCACGATAACAGTGGCTAATACACCAACTGTAACTATTGCACCCAATTCAACTACAATTTGTCCCGGAGCAGCCGTTACGCTTACGGTGAGTGGGGCAGCTACTTATACCTGGACAGGCGGAAGCAACAACACAGTGGTTTCCTACACGCCGGCATCTACTGCAAACTATACGGTGGCAGGAACCAATGCCTGCGGAACAGCCACGGCTGGCATCGCCGTAACGGTAAACACCGTGCCAGTGACCGCATCGGCATCTTCGACACTGGTTTGTGCAGGATCTTCGGCAACGTTAAATGCTAGCGGTGCAACAACTTATACCTGGGCGCCGCAGGGTGGGCAGGTTGCTACAACGGTTGTAACACCTACCGCAACAACTGTTTATACTGTTTCCGGATCGGCTTTTGGCTGTATTCGTACAGCTACCATTCAGTTAACAAGTGTAGCTGTACCAACAATTACCGCAATGGCGTCATCGACAGTGCCTTTATGCGCCGGATCACCGGTTGTGTTAAATGCGTCTTCAAACACTGCAACAAGCTATTCGTGGATGCCTGCGGGCGGCAATACGGCAACCACAACCGTGATGCCTTCTTCTAATACGGTCTATACAGTTACCGGCTCCGATGGAACCTGTTCAGGAAAAGCGACGGTTACCGTAAATACCCTCGCTAGTCCAACCGTTGCCGCTACAGCTTCCCATACACTCATCTGCGCAAACGAAAGTGTGGTGTTATCGGCATCTACGTCAGCAACATCTTATACATGGTCTGCTAACGCAGGCTCCGCCAATACCATGAGCGTTACCGTTACGCCTACAACAACATCTATTTATACAGTAACGGTAAGCAACGGAACGTGTACAGCTCAGGCTATGGTAAATGTTTCTGTAAGTACGTGCACAGGCATAGAAGACCTCACGGAAACCAACGATGTTTCTGTATATCCAAACCCAAGCAACGGTATCCTGAATATCAGGGTGTCAAATGATTTATCAACTAATTCGCATGTTGAAGTGTACGATGCACTAGGAAAACTGGTGCTTAGAGAACCACTCAATAAACAAACAAACGCTGTTAATCTCAGCAAACAGGAAAACGGCGTGTACCTGTACAAAGTTGTCAATAATGGCCACTATGTAAAAATTGGTAAACTGATTAAGCAATAAAGTACCTGCACGCCAAACGTGCAGTAATGTGTAAAAACAGAAAAGTCCCTAAGATTTCTTAGGGACTTTTTCATGTTAAGCCGGAAAAGATCAAATCCCGAATTGGGTAAAATGATGGTCGAGGTGCTTGTAGAATTGCACGCTCCATTGGCGGGCAGTGAGTTTACCGAAAGCGCCGCTTTCTTTTCCTTCAAAATAGGAAGGCCCTTTCGCTTCGGTTTCTTTGATGTTGGCAATCAGGCGTGCTTTTTCACGCTCGAAGTCGCGTTCGTCGGCAACGATAAAATCGGGCGCCGTGCGTGAATTTTTTGGGTATGGTTTGCTTTCACCCACAACAATGTTTTTTACAAACAACTTCAGCATCAGCTTACCGAAGAACGATGAATGTTGTTCCTTTCTTCCATACGCCAGGTCGTAAGGAATGCTGAGGTGAGCCATCATTTGTGCGGCATTCATTTTCCCCCAGGCGGGTTTGGTGTTGCTCGACAGTTTCTCCAGCCGCTCGAGGGTTTTGGATGTTGTTAGCGGATCAAAGGTATTCAGTAAGGTCATATATTTAGGGTGTTAGGGGTTTTCTCGTTGGGAGCTACGGGACCTAAAGATCATAAAAAGACCAAGTAAAATAAAGGGCAGGCTCAGAATCTGGCCCATGTTGATGGGCAGGGTATCTTCAAAAGCCGATTGATTCTCTTTCATAAATTCCATCAGAAACCGGAAACCGAACATGAGCACGCAGAAAAGGCCGAACATAAAACCTGGGCCTACCGCGTTGCGCTTGTTTTTCCAGAGCCAGTAGAATAAGATGAAAAGAAACAGGTAAAACAGAGCTTCGTATAATTGGGTTGGATGCCGTACTGGTATGGGTGTGCCAAACTGAGCCAGGTTGGCCAGGTCTTCGTCGTTTTTCAGGAAGCGAAAGCCCCAGGCAACGTCGGTTACTTTACCTACAATCTCCGAGTTCATCAGGTTCCCCAGGCGAATACACATTCCTGCCAAAGGCACTACCACAACCAACCGGTCAAAAAGCCAAAGCCAGCTTTCTTTGGTTTTACGGCAATACAGCCACATGCCTACAAGAATGCCAATGGCGCCGCCATGGCTCGCCAGGCCGCCCTCCCATACTTTAAACACGTCAAGCAAGTGTTTCGAATAGTAATCAAAATCGTAAAAAAAGCAATGCCCAAGCCGCGCACCCAGTACAGTAGCAATGATGATGTAGAGGGTCAGCAAATCCAGCTGACTGTCGGTGCGGCCTTCTTTTTTGAAGATGCGGTTCATGAAAAAATGAGAACCGATAAAAGCCAGTGCCCAACTAAGGCCATACCAGCGTAGCGGCCAATCGATCCCCGGGATGGTAAACACGTTGGGGTCGGCATTCCAGGTGATGAATAACGAAACTATAGCCATGATGGTTTGGAGGGTGCAAATTTTTTACGAATATAGGACTATGCCACGGAAAAAAGCCCTAAAAAACACTAATTTATCCATTATTGAACGCTCAAAATACCGGTAAGGTATTAACGATTACATGCTTAGAGCGTATCGAGGGTAAAGCAGCAGTATTTGATGCGCTCGCCTTTTTCGGTAAACAGGTTTTCGTAATAGGTTTTGATGCGGGTGAGTTCTTCACGGCCTTCCGGGCAATTGTTGTATAGATCGGCGGTGGCATACATCAACGGCAGGTTCCGTTCGCGGATCACTTCCATGGTATATTCATAAAAGCCGGTATTGTCTGTTTTAAGGTGGACAAGGCCCCCAGGTTTGAGGATCTTGCGATAGCGTTTCAGGAAAAAGTCAGGGTTGGTAAGGCGTTTACGCTCGCGAGGTTTCTGGGGCTGTGGGTCGGGGAACGTGATCCAGATCTCAGAAACTTCGCCGGCAGCAAAGCAGTAATCGATAAAATCGATGCGTGTTCGCAGAAACGCTACATTTGCCAGGCGGTGGTCTATAGCGTGTTTTGCTCCCGTCCAGATACGGTTTCCTTTGATATCGACACCAATGAAATTTTTAGTGGCATTGTGTTCTGCCAGTCCAATGGTGTATTCGCCACGGCCGCAGCCCAGTTCCACCACGATAGGATTGTTGTTTTTGAACACTTCGGCATGCCATTTTCCCTTCAGCGGAAGTCCGGCTGGCAACTGGTCAAAAAACAGATCAAAGCTGTTTGGAAAGGTATTGAGTTCGGCAAATTTTTCGAGTTTACTAGGCATGGCATTTTATGTAAGGTGGCAAAAATACTAAGAAGCCTCGTAAAATGATAACGTTACAACACATCGCTCTTAAAAAACCACTATCCGGATTCATTGCATGCTGGCCGTTTTCTGTTGCACCAAGGTGCTGAAAGCACGGAACAGCATTGGTAATGAATTAATAATACCGTTTTTTCCCTTAATTTGCTACATTCGTGCTACCAAAACTTACTTATGGATTTTAATTATAACAAAACCAAGATCGTCGCCACCATGGGCCCTTCCACCGAAAACATTGCTGTTTTAGAACAGATGTTTTTGGCAGGCCTCGATATTTGCCGCATCAATTTTTCACATGGCGACTACGAGCCCATCAAGCACGTTATTGACAATATCCGGACATTGAACAAGAAGCTGAACCGGCACGTTGGCATCCTTGGCGATTTGCAAGGACCGAAATTGCGTATTGGTAAAGTGAAAGATAATGCTGTGGAACTGATTAACGGCAATGAGATTACCATTACAACCCGCGAACAGGAGGGAACAGCGGAGAAAATTTACATTACCTATCCGCAGTTTCCGCAGGATGTGAAAGTTGGTGAGTTTGTGTTGATCGACGATGGTAAAATTACGCTGAAAGTTATTTCTACTAACAAAAAAGACGAGGTGGTGGCCACAATCATTGCCGGCGGTACGCTGTCGTCGAAAAAAGGCGTCAACCTGCCGAATACCAAAATCTCGCTTCCCTGCCTGACGCTGAAAGACCTGCGCGACCTTGACTTTGCACTCGAGAACGATTTTGAATGGATCGGTCTGTCGTTCGTGCGTAGCGTTACCGATATCGTGGAGTTGAAAGATATTATCCGTTCAAAAAAGAAAAAGGCACGTGTGGTAGCCAAAATCGAAAAACCGGAGGCTATCAAAGAAATCGACAAGATCATTGAAGTAACGGATGCTGTAATGGTGGCCCGTGGCGACCTTGGCGTGGAGATGCCGATGGAAGAGGTACCGCTGCTACAAAAAATGATCGTCAACAAATGCATCGTTGCATCGAAGCCTGTAATTATCGCTACGCAAATGATGGAAAGTATGATCACCGCCTATACTCCAACACGCGCCGAGGTAAACGACGTGGCCAACGCTGTGCTTGATGGGGCCGATGCGGTGATGCTGAGCGCGGAAACATCCGTGGGCCGCTACCCTGTGAAAGTGGTGGAGTATATGCGACGCATCATTACACAGATAGAGAACGACGGGCGTATTTACTATAAAGAGCACGAACCGGAACTGAAAACGGTAACATATATAACAGATAGCATTTGCTACAACGCCAGCGTAATGAGCCGGCAAGCCAATGTAAAAGCCATTATCTCTATTACCAATTCGGGCTACACCGCTTTCAAGCTAAGCAGCCACAGGCCCAAGGCCAATATCTTTATCTTTACGGATAACGAATCGCTGCTTAATGCTCTGAGCCTGGTGTGGGGAGTACGTGGCTTCTACTACGACAAATACGAAAGCACCGATCAAACTATTGCCGATCTTAAAGACCTCATCAAATCGGAAGGTTTTGTGAAGGCAGATGACCTGGTGATTAACCTGGCAAGTATGCCAATGAAAGAAAAGGGAAGAACCAACATGCTGAAGTTAAGTTACATACAGTAATCAGAAAAGTACAAAGTGTTATACGGGCGGTATCTTTATCGCCCTTTTTTGTGAATCGACGATCATCGTATCGTCCTTTCTAAAAGTAAATCAGTGATTTCTCACTTCGAATAACAGGCAGTTTTGTGTTTCCGTTTTCAACTGAAAGCCCTGTAGGAGTGTATTTTTCAGACTATCTGGAAAGTTATGTTTGTTCAATACAAATACATAATCCAGGCGGGCCATGACATCGCTCGGCGTTCTTTCAAGGATCTCATCAAATCTTGAATAGTTAGAGTGGGCGAGTTCCTGCATTGGCCCGTCACAGTTCCATTTCAGCGGAAAATAGGCATTGTTGGTTTCATGATTTTCCAGGATTACCAGAGATTTTCGAATCCCCAGATAGTTAGGGTTATGATGCGATAGCCAGCTTTCGGAATAGTTTAAAGGCAAAACCAGGCTGTTCTCTTTCAGCTCTGCTTCGACCGACAAGATTTCTGTTATCCCGTTATTCAGATTTTTGAAAGAAATGGCATGCAGGGCTAAGAGCTGATACTGTGCATAAAACAACAGGACAAAGCAACCAGACGTAATCCATTTTGGGAAATCAAAGTTAGATACCCATAGGATCAGAAATAAAAAGATCATCAGGTTAAGCCTCACAGAAACAAAGCCCGCAGAGGAATCGGAATCTGGTAGTTTAAAATACAGGAATACCATCAGCGCCATCATCCCCAGGAGAATGTCCCCGAAAGACAGCCTCAGGATAAATGAAGACAGCCGGCAATGGCTTTCGCTAAAGTGCTTTTGCATAGATTTGCCATAGCGGTACAGCGCAATAGAGAACAAGAAAAGAGCCACTAATGTAATCAATGTGGTGTAAACAATCTCCTCATCCGGGATGTACCAAACCATGCTCCGGCCTGTAACAATCTGTTGTAGCAGATCGCTTTTCAGCAAGTATATTTTTTCATCACGATTCCCTGCTTTTAAGTAATAGATATAAGTAAGGAAAAGGGGAATCATAAATATCGGCAATATATATCCGATAGGTTTCAAACTTGCTTTGATGCTTTTTTTAGAAATAATTGTCTGCAAGACATCCAATGAATACAAACAGAAAACAAGCATTGCCAGGCAGAGAAAAGCAAATAAATGCCCCAGGTAACATAATAGTACCATGAAAAACAGAAGCACAAAAGAAGACCAGCGAAACGGGGCTTTTTTGTATTTAATGAGCACACTTATAGTAAAAAACAATACGATTAGGCCAAAGATGAAATTGTAAAAGCCCATGCAGAGCATAAAAGAATAACTAAAGGGAAAAATCAGGTATGCCGTAAAGCGCGCCTCCGGATTGATCGTTCGGACCAGATAACGAAAACTCAGAGGTAGCATGAAAAGACAAAGACCGATAAAAAACCGGGACGCCATGGATGGAGAAAACACAGAAAGAAGAGCACTTAGTAAAAAATGTCCACCCCAGTTTGGAACAATCCAATCGTTGAAAGCGAAGTAACGAGGCAAAAACTCAGAATGACTGGAGGCAAGCTGAAGGATGAGATTCGAATTGTATAAATGCGTCGGACCGTCCACCGAAGGAAAGAAAGGTTGCTGAACAGCCGGAATTAGGTTGAGAAGAGCAATCAGGGAAAAGAACACCCACTCATAACGAAGCAAGTTTTGATGCAATCGGTGAATGTCCATATTCAACATATACTTGAAAAGATATCGGATACGTCTCTGAGTAAAATAGCCATTAATCCTCTTCTTTGCGAAAATCATTCATATCCCGACGGTCTTTCTTGGTAGGCCTTCCGCTGCCACGTTCGCGGTGAATGTTTACCTTGAAAAACATAGATTCCAGCTTTTCTATTTTCTCCACCGGAGGCGAGTGATCGATATAATGTTGCCTGGCAATTTCATAGCTCTGCCGCTTTTCGATAAGCCCGGACACTTCGATGATCTTTTTCACACCCTGTGGCATCGAAAGCGTGTAGCGTTCACCGATCTTTACCAGGTGCGCCGGTTTGACGTTTTCGTCATTCAGTTTTACTTTATTACCCTTAATGGCATCGCTGGCCAGTGAACGCGATTTGTACAGGCGAATGGCCCACAAATAGCTGTCGAGGCGAATGTCTTGTTTTTCGTTCATGCAAATCGGTTACTGCAAAAATAACAATTTTGTCTCGCCAGCCTCACAGTGTTGCTGCCGTCTGCTGTCTGTTATCGTTGTTTTGCAATGATGCTTCGCGCACGTTCGCTATAAAAACCTTTGGCCTCTGCAATGGCCTGAAGCATCACCAAGGCTTTGTCGGCTTGTTTGGTTTGCAAAAGACACATGGCCAGGTAAAAATCAGATTCTTGGTGGAAGATATTGTTCTCGTTGTCGAGGTTTTTCTGGAAAAACACCTGTGCCGTGCTGTATTTGCCAGTGAGGTAGTAGCACATGCCCAGGTAAAACTGCGCATTGGCATCGCTTTTATTAAATTCGTAAAGCATATTCAGTTCTTCGATGCAGTTCACATAATGCTTGGTACCGAAGAGTTTCATAGCCCGCTGGATGATCTTATGGGCTAAAAAACTTTCGGAATGGTTAATGTATTGACGCTCGACGTTGGCTTTGTTTTCATACTGCGCCGCCAGTCCTGTATTTACCGATAGGTTTATGGTCTGACTCTGTCTGAAGTAATAAAGACGGTAATTGGTAACTTTGAGGTTGCTGATAAAAATAACAGGTGCATTGGGCGAAAAACCGAGGATAATGTCCTCTTCCTCTTCCGGCTTCGTTTCGGGCAACTCTACAGGTTTAATGCTCATGGTTTCCGGTGCTTCAGCGATGGCCGGCTGCTCTGTGGCCTGATTGCTAACTGAGCGGAAGTGCTCCTCTTTTTTTGTGATAGGCTGAGCAATTTCAGGGAACAGGGTGTCGGCAGCAACTTTTACTGTATTTAACGCTGGTTTTACCTCATCATTCTCCAAAGACTGATAGACCGATGGGTGGGTTTGGTTTTTATGGAAAATGACAAAAAACACAGAGATACCGGTAAACAGGCCAATAAACAGACTGATCACAATGGCCTGCCAACGGCCGCTTTTTCCGCCCCATCGTTTGTCGATGCGGTGTTCGAGTCGCTCGAGCTCTTCGCGGCCAACGTCAAATTGCTCAAAAGCCAATGCAGAAAGATAACTTAGCTCGTCGTGTTGCGAGGCCATTTCGGCTTTCTGTCGCTGCTTTCCGCGTAAGTTGCCCTGTTGACGTGTATCTTCGGGATTTATCATGTATTGGGGATTGTACGGGTTTGTGCTTCGATCATTAGTTTCAGATTTCGTTTGCCATTCTGAATATGGCTTTTAATTTCATTCAGGCTGTAGCCTGTTTCGTCGGCAATATCCTGGTAGCTTTTATTGAGCAGGTAAAAGCGTTCCACACAGAGGCGTTGTTTTTCTTTCAGTTTCGGCAGGCAGTGCTTCATTTCCTGTAAAAGCAGTTCGTCGCTCACGCTGCCAATCTTTTCTTCGGTTTCGTAACTTGTTTCCTCAAGCTCGAATTCGTAGTATGACTTTTTATGCTTCGACGCTGTTTTATTTTTCCGGATCAGGCTAATGCAATGGTTGCGCACCACAAAACCTAACCAGGCCTTAAAATTATTGATGTCGCGTGCGGTAATATCGAGCATGAGTTTCTCAAA
The DNA here is from genome assembly GCA_036845295.1 of Bacteroidota bacterium. Taxonomy (GTDB): domain Bacteria; phylum Bacteroidota; class Bacteroidia; order B-17B0; family Aurantibacillaceae; genus UBA4416. The sequence continues at coordinate 1,080 of DAIUED010000006.1, read as the reverse complement.
CAATACCATGGTCGCATCTTCGGCTTCGGTCTTGTCCTGCAAATAAAACAGGCAGGTGCCGTACACTGCCGTAACGTGTTTTTTGAACAGTTCGGCAAACAACTCACGGTTTCCACTTTGCTTGTATTGCAGCAGCAGCTCTTCGTCGCTTACGTATTCTTTCTTCTTTTTAAAAAGCCACATATACTGGTATGACGCAGAAGTTTCTGTATTCCATAAAAATAAATCTTTAAAAAATAATTATGGAAGCGATACTGCGCAGCGTCTTAAAGGTAAGAATGCATTTGAAATAATTTGTTTAACATTTAAAAAAACAAGATCATGAAATCACTTACAAACATTTGCCTGGGGCTATTGCTGCTGGGCGGAATAGGTACAATGGCCCAGAATGGTGCGATTAAAGGACAGGTAAAAAACGACGGGCATCAGCCGGTGTTCGGTGCCACCATCAAGCTCGTGCAAGGCGGCGCGCTGGTGGGTGGAGCTTCCACCGATTTTGACGGAAAATACACGATCAAGCCGCTAAATGCCGGCAGTTATGAGCTGTTTGTTTCCAGTCCCGAAACGCAGTCCAAACACATTACCAATATTTCGGTAAGTGGCGAAAAAACCACCTACGTGGATGTTGCAGTTTCTACCAACACCTTGGTAGAGATTGTAGTAGAAGCGTACAAGCCGGAAACGATCGAAAAAACCTACATGCACATCAAAGAGATCAAAGCCGAAGACTTCACCCACATGGCTATCGACCGCGGTAATATCGGGCAGGCCGTTCTGGCCGTCAGCTCGGAGGCAATGGAAGATTCCAATGGCGACATCCATTTCCGGGGTGGCCGCGGCGAGGCCAGCGCGTATTATGTTGATGGTGTGCGCTCTCCCGGAATTACTGGTGTGGCGGCGCTTTCTGTAGAAAACGTATCGGTGATTACAGGTGGCATTCCGGCGCAGTATGGCGATGTTACCAGTGGCGTGGTGATCGTCACTACTAAAGACTATTTCGGAGGCATACAGAGTGCACGCATGCGCAACAGCTACATCACAGAACACAAAGAGCGCATTCAACGCGAAAAGAATGCAATG
>DAIUED010000005.1:0-29042 GCA_036845295.1 Bacteroidota bacterium | reverse complement strand
TGCGCCCTTGGTGGCGGAATAGTCTATTAACTTTGCACTGCCCCGGTATGCCGTCACCGAACTGGTATTGATGATCGCGCTTCCTGCCGGCATGTGATCGACGAGCGCTTTGGTAAGAAAGAACATCGAGAAGACATTGGAGGCGAATGTTTTTTGTAATGCTGCTGCGCTGATATCTGTCAGGGCATTGTGCTCTTCATGGGTAGCCGCATTATTCACCAGCACATCTACTTTTTTGTAATGATTCAATATCTTGTTTGCCGCACGCTTGCAAAATCCTTCCTGGCCAAGATCGCCGGCCATAAGCAGGCAGCGGCGGCCATACGTATCTTCAATAATGCGTTTCGTTTCGCGTGCATCATCGTGTTCACTCAGGTAGATGACAGCGAGGTCGGCGCCTTCTTTGGCAAACAACACGGCCACGGCACGCCCGATGCCACTGTCGCCGCCGGTTACAACAGCTATCTTGCCATGTAACTTCCCTGAGCCCGTAACAGCCGGATTGTCGAATACCGGAGCGGGAGACATGCGCGCTTCCTTCCCCGGTTTTCGTTGGGTTTGAGGCTTTCTCAACTGCTTTTTAGGATTTGCTTTTTGCATGGCGTTTTTTAAAGCGGGATTATTTTCTGAAGAACCTGAACAGCCCGGAAAAAGGCACGAAGTACCAACTGTCTTTCTTCAGGTATTTTTTCAAATGTTCAGAATGTACACTGCCGGTATGCAAGATGGCATCTTTGAGTTGTCCGTAGGTAATGCCCCATTTTCTTGTCCAATATACCATGTTGGACGTGTCTTCAGGATGCACGAATAGGTCTTTGGTTTTCATGATGCGGGAGTGGTTAAATATTGGTTAGAAAGTCTTTATGTTGAGCGTAGTGTCTTAGCGGCGTGTTGGCGGGGCCGTTAAGCACCTCGCCTTTATAGTTGAAACGGCTTCCATGGCAAGGGCAATCCCAGCTCTTTTCGTCGTTATTCCATTTGACCAGGCATCCCAGGTGAGTGCATTCAACTTCAACAAAGTGCAAGTCGTCCTGCTCGTCGCGGTAAGCGCCTAGTTTTTCATCATCCAATTCAATGATTTTTCCTTCGAAGCGCTTAAGCTCTTTCAAACCTGTATGATCCAGGTGCTTGGGTTTGGTTTTTAGGTAACTGACGAATCCGCCTACAAACTCTTTAAAGAACGTTTTGCCCGCTTTGAATAACTTGAATCGTGACGGGCTGTAGAGTTTTTCCCAGGCATTCTCACGTCCGCAAATAAGGTCGGTGATGAGGATGCCGGCAATGGTGCCATGCGTTATTCCGTTTCCAGAATCACCAGTTACGATAAATACATTGTCGCGGTCTAGTGGGTTATGACCAATGTAAGCCAGCGAATCCATCGGTTCCATTACCTGTCCCGACCATTGGTACACAATGTTTTCCATTTGCGGAAAATGCTCACGCGCCCATAGTTCCAGAAGCTGATAACGTTTTTCTTCAGGAATGTGCTCCGATTCCGCAAGGCCTGTTGGATGATCCTGGCCGCCAACTATGAGCAAATCGTGCGTGTCGTCCAAGGGTTCTGTACGAACATAATGGTAAGGCGCAATGTCTGCATTCACCTCAAAATTCCCAGTATCCCACCAAAGGGCTTTAGGTAAGGCATTTTTCTGAATTTTTGCACCGATCACATACGTTCTGTAAGGATATTGCTTGAGGTGCATCATGTATTTATTGTTTACGGGGCTGTTGGTAGCCACTACAACATGCTGCGCAGCCACGTTTAACCCCTCATTGGTAGTGATGCCGGTATGATCGATGTCCTTCGCATGCGTGTCTGTGTATATCTCACCACCCATGGATATGATGGCGCTGCAGAGCCCTTTGAGATAACGGAGCGGATGAAATTGTGCCTGGTCTTTGAAGCGAAGGGCTTTCACCTCAGAGCCGGCTAGCTGGATTGGCAAAAGGTCAACCGGTAACCCGGCTTTCCGGGTAGCCTCCAATTCGCGCTCAAGGGAATCCGCTTTGTCGCTTGGGTGCAGAAACAGGTAGCCATCTACCCGGTCAAATTGGCACTCAATATTCTCGTCGTTTACAATACGTTCTACAAAATCAATAGCTGCGCGGTGGCTTCCAGCAATGAGCGACGTATTCTCCTCGCCAAACATGCGTTCCAGATCGTAGTACCGGTCGTCGAGCGCCGTGACAAGATGGGCAGTGGTGCGCCCGGTTTCGCCGCTTCCAATATAGCCGTCTTCAACCAAAACTACTTTCTTGCCGGCTTTGCAAAGGCAGTAAGCTACCGTTAAGCCGGATATGCCGCCTCCTACCACAACGACATCTGTTGTTTTATTTTCAGCCAATTTGCTGTAGGCAATTGGTTCGCAGGAATCGACCCAAAACGGTAAATGGGAGCCTGCGGTGTGCAAAGGGTTGTTCGAATCGGTGTTTAGTTTCATGAGATCGGTGTCAGTTTTTGGGCTGAGCATGCACCATGCAAATTCGATTCCCTGCTGCTTATCGCAACTTTCCCTGAGGAAGCCGCTGTAAAACCGGCAAACAGTCGCGATATTTGGCCATAATAATCCCCAAGCCATAACTATAGGGAAATAGGCGATGGCATGGAGTTGGAAGTTGGGGCCAGTAAAGTATTATCCATGAAAGCATCCAATCTGTTCAATACCCTTTTCAAAGGAAATGTATTCGATCTTATTCTTTTCTTTGTATCCCAAAAAGACACGCATACTTCCGCGAAACCCCATTCAGCAAATCCCTAATATAGACGATAGATCATGGCACGTTGTGAATTTTCCATAGAATTTTCGGGAGCGGCAGAAGAACTGCTCCAAAGGGCTAAAGCCGGCATTACCCAGGCGAAAGGTCAGTTTAGTGGCGATGCATCGTCTGGTACTTTTCAGGTTCCAACACCCCTGGGAAGCATTCGGGGAAGTTATACCATTTCGGGCTCAGTGATTGGTATTGCTGTGCAGGATAAGCCTATGTTGCTTGGATGCGGCCGCATAGAGTCCGAATTACGCAAATTTATGGCTTAGAAGTATTTCTCGATAAGCAGCCCGTAGGTCACCAGCAGGTTTTGCCGCTTTGTTTTGCTCAACTCATTATAGCTAAGCGATGTTGTCAGGCTCAGCCACTTGCGCAGTTTAATGCCCAGGCTCAGGTCGCTTCGAATGATATAATCGTCTCCGTAGTTTAGCGAGTGTTGCAGGTAGCCGGTACCGTTAATGAATATGCGGCTCCGGATCTCCCACCGGAAGCTGAGCCTAAAAGAATTTCTCCAGGTACTGTACACTTCATTGGTGCTGTCGGTAAGCACGACATCACTGTATTCATAAATAAGCCCGTCGCTCACATTAATGTTGGCTGTTTTCCGGTCGATAAAGTTGTAAGCAATGCCAAGGCCGCCCTGAAGCTGATGATTTTGTTTGAGCGAGTAGCTTGATGCATAATTTCCAAGACCCCAATAGTAAAAATGCGGAAAGGTTTTATACAAGTTGAAATCCAGCGCAGAGGAGAAATCGTTGTTGGTAAGCAAATTATTTTGTTTGCCATACACCCATTTGGTATTGGAGTTTAACGATACGCTTTTTTTCCTCACCCCAAGTTTTGCCGAATTATTGAAGTTATACAGCTCTCCGCCGTCGTTGGTTTTGTTATAAGTACCTGTGGCGTTCAGCCCGGTATAGTAGGTGACAGTATCGCTATACTGGGCCTTTGCGGCGAAAGTGATGCAACAGGTAATAAATACATAAATCAATGATCTCATGATGCTTTCCGGTCTTCTTTATCTACCGCGATCTGCTTTTCCACTACCAGTTCTTTGTCTTCGGGCAAGGCAATGAGTTCCGCATCTTTGGTAGGCTCTATTTTTCTTCCGAAATGTACGGCAAATTGTTTGGTAAATTCCGCTCCGAAGAAAAGAATCATGCAGGAATAAGATACCCATAGCATAAGTAGCACAATAGACCCGGCTGCACCGTAGGTAGATGCGGGATTGGCTTTGCCGAAATAGACCCCGAGTGCAAATTTTCCAAGTACAAAAAGCAGTGATGTAACGATGGAGCCAACAATAACGTCTTTCCATCGAATGCGGGCATCCGGCAAAATACGGTACATCAACGCAAACAACACCGAGGTAATGCCAAAAGAAAGCAGGAAATTGATCAGCCTGAAAACAAACAGCATGAATTCGGGCAAGTGTACTTTTATCCATTCGCTGAATGCCGAAAGTCCGGCACTGAGCAACAGGGAAATAAGCATCAGGAAACCGATGGAAATGATCAGGCCGAAAGAGAACAAGCGGTCTTTGATGCTTTTGAGCCATTTTTTTTTCGCTACTACTTTTACTTCCCATATTTGGTTCAGCGATACCTGTAGTTGGGCAAATACGCCCGTAGATCCCAAAATGAGTGTTATAATGCTAATAATGGTTGCCCACACCGAGTTTTTTTGAGCACTTGCTTTGGCAATCATGTCTTCCACCTGCTCGGCCGTGTTAGCACCAATGGCCTGGCTGATTTGTCCGGATATTTCACCTTGCACCGCATCACGTCCGAAAGCAACGCCAGCCAGGGTAATGATGATAACTAACAATGCCGGTATCGAAAAAATAGCATAATAAGCAATAACCGCGCTTTGTCGGAATGGATCGGCCGCATTCCATGCTACAAATGTTTTTTTGGTAATACTCCATACATCCTGAAAGTGCTTAACAATATTTTTCATAGGCATTTTTTTTGCCCCTCATCTAGCAAAACCGGTACTAGCTTCTGTAGGGTCAAACCGCGGCCGTTTCACTATCCTGTGGATTATTATCCCCGGCCTGGCGCATTTGCATGCTTTTAGGTTTTGGCGTAGGAGACATGCGCGCCGGCATAGGAATTGAAAAAATGACGGTCAATAAACATAAACTGTTATGAAAGCAACGATGATATACCGGAAAGAAGAAGAGCAGCAAAATCCTGCACCCGAATTCGACAAATCTGAATTGATGCAGTTATTTGAATTCGAATTAAGAAATCCCTATAGAGGTCAGATCGATCTGATCAATGCCATTCTGGAAGAGGAATAGACCTGCCAGGCGATAAAAGTCAAAGGTGGAAACATAACTAAACACACTTGTACGAACTTATAGAGTACACCTTTGCACAAACTTTTGTACGAGACGTATGAATACCATTCCCAAGGGCAAGCTAATCCTGATCGGCGGCGCCGAAGATAAGGGAGACGACATCAAGCCAGGTGAGATGACCTCACACCAAATAAGGCACCTGGAGATATTGGGCCAGTTATTACCGGCACGTAAGCAAAAAGGCGGTATCGAGATCATCACAACCGCTTCGTCGGTGCCTACAGAGATCAATGAAATTTACAGGAAAGCTTTTAATCGCATCGGTTTTAAGCGAGTTGGTTTTATAAGTATCGGGAATCATCCGGATGCTCACAATCCAGTTTTCATGGAGCGTATCAAAAATGCCCACGCCGTGTTGTTTAGCGGCGGCGATCAGTTCCGATTATCAACCATTTTAGGAAATACAGACATTCTGCAAACCGTTAAAGAGAAGTATTATACAGATCCGGATTTTATCGTTGCCGGAACCAGTGCAGGGGCTATGGCAGCTACCGTATTGATGATGTATGAGGTGGATTCGCATGAACGCCTTGTAAAAAACAGCATTCGCATCAGTTCCGGATTGGGCTTTTTGGACGGCTGTATCATTGACACACACTTTACCAGCCGGGGTCGCTTCGGGAGATTAGCCCAGGCTATCGTCATGAACCCAACTTGTGTGGGTATCGGCATCAGCGAAAATACAGCGCTGATCCTAAAAAAAGGACGTGAAGCCTATTGTATCGGTTCTGGCATGGTCATCATCATCGATGGCCGGCATGTAAATCACACTAACATTGCTTATGCCGATGATGATGAGGGCATTTGCATCGAAAACCTTAAAGTGCATATTCTCTGCGAAGGCAATGGATACCTGCTCGGGGAGCGGGCGTTTGTGGCCGACAAAAAAGACATAGCCCGCGAAGAAAGTGTGGAGATCAAACACCTGAAATCCGGGAAAAAGAACAACACATCAACAAAAAAGCGGAAAGCCTGATTGCTTCGGCAAAGATCCATGTGAGCTGGTTCTCACCGATGACTTTTCTACAGAGCTGACGGTAAGGCAATTGCCTTTTTTTAAGTGCAGGTGCTGTATCCATTTGCCATAACCGGATTATAGTTTCGAAAATGGCAGGATAAAAAATGTTAATGCCAAAGGCCTGGTATTAAACTTGACATTATTAGCCTGTATCCATTATTCTTAAATTATCCTTACCAGACTAATATGGCACGACTGATTCATACCCCTTTCCCAGCTGTTCGCATAAAAGGCGAACGCTACCGAGATGTCGAAAAGAAAGTAGAGGCGGCCTCGCGGCATGAGGCTTTCGTATTATTCGAAAAAGCAAAGAAACGCCTCAACGACATTAATAACTGGCAAATGCTTTGTGGTAAAACCCCCGCAGAATTCAGTCTCACTGACGGATATGGCACCGCGTTGCATTTATCCGCGCCGCGTATCGGTGATATGATCCGTGTGCGATGCTTTGATAATGGGAGCGACGACTTTGTTTGGTATCGCATTACGGATTTTATCAGCGAAAGAAATTTATTGAAAGACACAGAAGATTTTGGCTTCCGCGTAGCGCGTGTTTCAGGTCCTGCATCCTCGACATCGCCAGCCGGTCACGACGGTGTTACCTGTACCTTTGTTGTAACGCGTTCGGGCTGCAAGGTAAGTGCGGTGGAGGCTGAACGAAGCCAGATAGACCATAATGGGCATGTATCCTCCCTGCAACGGTTTACAGGCAAGATCCAATCATTCTTTTCCTGGGTCAATTCTTCGAACCAGCAATGGAAAAGCCTCATCAATGGCGTTCTTCACTATTAGGGCCTCTTCTTGGTTTCTTAAAATGTAATGCTGCCCGTCATGTTTTCATGACGGGCTTTCTATTGCACGAAATTTATTGCCTAAAAAATTGATAAAAATAAATCCGACCTGTTTTCCGTGTCGTATATCTTTCAAATCTTAAAACCAAACCTTTATGAAAAAGATCACTAAAATTGCCCTGTTAGCTTGTATTACGCTGATGGCTGGTGGTGCTATGGCACAAGAAAAAATGGAAACCAAAGAGAAAACGGTAATGGTAGGTGGTGCTGCAATGTATCCTTCAAAAAACATCATTGAAAATGCCGTGAACTCTAAAGATCACACAACCCTGGTTGCTGCTGTAAAAGCAGCCGGTCTGGTAGAAACCTTGCAAGGAGCAGGTCCGTTCACTGTATTTGCTCCTACCAATGCCGCATTCGATAAGTTGCCGAAAGGAACTGTGGATAATTTACTGAAGCCGGAAAACAAGGCAATGCTCACAGGCATCCTCACTTACCACGTTGTTTCAGGGAAACTGAACAGCAGTGATTTGGCAGAGATGATTAAAAAAGGAAACGGGAAAGCCGAATTAACGACAGTAGCCGGCGGCAAGCTCATGGCCACTATGAAAGGGAAAGACCTCGTGCTCACCGATGAAAAAGGCGGCATGTCAACGGTTACGATCAAAGACGTTAACCAAAGTAACGGCGTTATCCATGTCGTGAACACGGTGCTGATGCCGAAATAGTTTTTTAATGTTTTGCAGGCATGCTGCGCTTATGCGTAGCATGCCTGCTTTTTTTTGCATTAACCGGCTCCTGCAGGTAGCTTATGCCGGAATATAAAGGTGAAACGTTGCGCCTTCACCGGGCAGGCTGCTTGCCCAAATACATCCCTGATGATTTTCCATGATTTTTTTACAGATCGCCAGTCCTATACCAGTGCCTTTGTATTCATGTTTGCCATGTAAACGCTGAAAAACTTCGAAAATGCGGCTGCTGTATTCCGGTGAAAAGCCGATGCCATTGTCGGCTACAGAAATATGGTAATATTGCCGGTTTGTTTCCAACTCCTTCACGCCAGCTTGTGCCCCACTGCATTGTTGGCAGGTAATGCGTATGTGTGACGGAACGTCCTGTTTGGAAAATTTCAGGGCATTGGAAATGATATTTGTAAACAGTTGCCTGAACTGGAACGGTATAATGCGCACCAGCGGTAACTGCTCGCATTCGATGACGGCCTGTTTTTCACGGATTGGTTGTTCCAGATCTTGCTTCACGCCGTTAAGCAACTCATTGAGGTCGGTTTCTTCAAATATTTTTTCCGTTGTACTCGTACGTGAGTAGGCCAGCAGATCTTCAATCAATAAATGCATGCGTTGAGCAGCATCCTGCATGCGCCTGAAGTAGTCTCTGCCGGAGTCGCTAAGCACTTCTTTTTCCTCTATCCGGTTGGCAAAGGTTTGGATTTTGCGCAGCGGCTCCTGCAAGTCGTGGCTGGAGACATAAGCAAAGGAAGCCAGTTCTTCATTCATGCGTTTAAGTTCCTGGTTGGCTTGTTGCAGATCGTGCGTGCGTTCCTGTACTTTTAGCTCCAGATTCCTGGCAAATGTTTTTTGATCGTGAATATCTGTACTGGCGCCCACCCACATTTGTATCGCTCCTTTGGAGTCGCGTTGCGGCGTGGCCCGGCTCAGGTGCCAGCGGTAATCACCATGTCGGTTCCTGAATCGGTGTTCGAATAGGAAATCTGTTCCTTTTTCTATTGCCTCGCGCCAAAGCTGCTCGTTTTCCTCCCGTTCATCGGGATGTACGATTTGCAGCCACCCATGCTGGATCATGTCCTGGTGTGTAAGCCCGCAATAGTCGTAAACCGAGTTGTTGAAATAAGTCAGGGAACCGTGAATATCGCCGGTCCAGATGAGTTGTGGCATTGAGTCGGCAAGTAAGCGGAATTTCAATTCGCTCTCTTCGATTTTTTGTTGGCGACGTTTTTCGTCCGTGAGATCCCGTATTGAGCCGATCATTTTTACCGGCTTTGCCTGATCGTCGTACAGAACCTTGCCTTTAATTTCTACCCAATGTAAGCTGCCGTCTGGCCAAACCACGCGGGAGCTGTAATTTAGGCGGCCGCTTGCAATTGCCATTTCAAATGCTTTATCGCGCGCAAGGCGGTCGTCAGGATGCAGGCGTTGTTTCAATGCTTCATGTGAGGGCGAATCGCCGTCGCGGTAACCCATATAATACAGAAACCTTGGTGAGTAGCGGATGTGATCGTTGCCGATAACAAGTTCCCAGGTGCCCAGTTCGCTTGCCTCCAATACAATTTTTAGTTTCTCTTCGTTGTCGGTAATCAGGCGTTCTATTTTCTTTTGGCGTGATACGTCTCGCGCAATTTTGGATATAGCAACAATATTGCCCTGTCCGTCGCGGATTGGTGAGATGCTCAACGAAATATCGAGCAGGCTTCCGTTTTTGTGTTTGCGTGTAGTCTGCAGATTGCCGATAAGCTCGTTGTTTAAGATCGTTTCGAAAATCTCATCTTCCTGTTGCCATAGCTCGTCCGGAATAAGGGTGTTGATAGGCAAGCCGATAATTTCCTGTGCGCTGTAGCCGAAGATGCGTTCTGCCGAAGCGTTCCAATTGGTAATTTTTCGCTCGAGGTTCACAGCAATGATAGCGTCGCTTGTTGACTGGACGATGGCTGCCAGCCGCGAGTTATTTTCGTCCTGGGTGCGTTGGCCGGTAATATCCATCATGGTTCCGAGCATGCGCACAGCCTTGCCCGACTCGTCGTAATAGACTTTACCGGAAGTGCGTATCCAACACGACGTTTGATCAGGTCTTACAACACGGGCTTCATAATGATAAGTGCCAGAAGCCAATGCATTTTCAAACGCATTTTCTACAATGCCACGATCCTCAGGATGTATCTGTGCACGGATGTCGGCGTGCGTGAGCTTTGTTTGCTTGTCGTGGCCGAAAAATTCTGCCAATTGCGGCGAATGAAAAATACGCTGCGTACTGAGGTCAAGATCCCATGTTGCGAGGCTCGTGCCTTCGGTGGCCATCTGGAGCCGATCTGCAAACTCGGCAATCTGCTGCCTCAATTCCACTTTGGATGTTACATCGTAAACGGTGATGATAATGCCGGATACTTCACCGGAAGTATCAAAGATCGGGGCATATTCGAAATCGAGATAGAATTTCTTCATCCCGTCGTTTCCTTCTACATAGGCTATTGCCTCATTTTCGCGATATGTCTTTTTGTTTTTTACAACGCTACGCAAGAGATCTGGAAATTGCTGCTGCTCCAGCTCTGGAAATGCCTCGAGGATACTTTTGCCGATCAGCTCTTCTTCACTCCGCCGCCAGATGTTTTTAAACATCGTATCATTGGCCATTTCAATGATAAAATCGCTGCCTTTCAGGATCGTCATTGCTATCGGCGAATCCATCACGACTTTTCTGAATTGTTGTTCGCTTTGCATAAGCATATACCGCGAATCGACTTGTTGCGTCACTTCGTTGGCCACAACCATAATGCCGCTGATACGGCCATCGGCTTCCCGCAAAGGTTCATAGATCAGGTTAAAAAAAGCGTTATCACTTTTGCCGGGCCGTTTGAGTTTTACTTCCAGCTCCGGCGCATGATAGGCAATGCCTGTTTCCATCACGCCTGTTAGCAGCGGTTCCACTACAGGCCTTACTTCTGGCAGGCATTCAAACAATGGTTTGCCTACCGTTTCAGCTTCGCTTTTTTCAATGAGATAAAGATAAGCCTTGTTAACGATCTCAAATACAAAGTCAGCACCGCGTAGGATGGCAATGCCAACAGGTGCCTGAAGGACAGTGTTTCTAAAGCGCAGTTCACTGGCCGTTAGCTGTTGCTCGATTTGTGCCAGGTTCTTCTTAGATATTACCTGCTCAGTGATATCATTAGCCACAAATAAAAGGCTATATTGCTGTTTGCTCTGTTGGTTGCGTTTCCAGACAAAAGACACATAAACGGGGCATAGCGTGCCTTCTTTTTCGAAATATACCAGACTTTCCGAAGCCTGGTGCGTTTTACCCGATTGATGAACCAGATCTGGGATGGTAGCAAACGCCTGACCCTTAAGCTCGGGAATAGCTTCCAGGAGCGGTTTTCCAATTATGGCCGGGGTTTTCCCAAAAAGTTTCAAGGCCGCGTCGTTAGCATGCTCAATCAGATGATTAGTGCCTGAGAAAATGGCGTAGGCTGTCGGCATTTCGTTTAGCAGGCCGATAATGCCTGCGTGATCGGAAGTAACTGGGTTGTTTGGGGAAAGAAAACTCATATTCGGAATCTGCAAATCCGAAATTAGAGCTTTTGAAAGAAAACTGTGTAGTTCAGGAGGAGATAATCCAAAAAAACAGGGTAAAATCCGGGGCTCAAATTACATGCCAGTGGGCAGGTGAACAATTATGTTGTCAGAGGGAGGAAAACCCCCGTTTTTTAAAACGAAGCCGGGCCAAAATAAAAAAGCTCCTGATCTATGATCCAGGAGCTTTGGTGCCCGAAGCGAGACTCGAACTCGCAAGCTGTGAGGCATACGCTTCTGAGACGTACGTGTATACCAGTTCCACCATCCGGGCAATAAGGTTAAAGAGCGCTTTCCAACAATGAATTGGGACGGCAAATATACGTATTTTTTAAATTCCTGCAAAAAATTATCGTTTTCCAGAACCCGGGTCCCGGGTCCGGCCATAAAGGATTTTGGGTATAAAACTAGCCTTTAAGGTTGCATTCATTGTCGAAAAACACTTCTAAAGTATCAAATCCAATCCTGAGTTTAATTTGACAATTGTAGAATCCCTTGGCTGGAATATGAGCCCGTAACGAATTGGTTTTGAAGAACTGCTTGAAGCCTGCAATCAGCGAGGTTTCGTCAAGATAGTAGAATTCCACAGTTCCGGTAATTTCCTTGTTTTTAACAGGAAGGTTGTTGTCGTCGAGCACGTAAATATCCAGGTAATCGTTGCAGCCCGCCAGCTCTACCTGGTATCTTCCGGCTGTTTTAATAGTACACTGGCCTGGCTGACAATGGCCTTGCTGCGCTTGCAGTTTTTGCGAAGAAAACACCAGCGTGGCGATCACGATGAAGAGCGGAAAGAGTTTCATGGACTATGAAGGAGAACAGGATTAGCTGTGTAAAGACATTACCGGAACTTTGGCGGCAAAAGCCATTTTTTTGGTTGTGGACTCGAGGAAGAAGTCATAGAATACGGAGTGTTTTTTGCTGATAATGGTAACGAGATCAATGTCATGGCTATGGCTGTACCGTTTTACGCCATTCTGAATATCCCGTGCTTTGATCACCTCTATGGCATATGTTTTCCCGTTGATCTTTGCACCCGCGATCGCAGCGTTAAGTATTTCCTGTTCGGTTTTGACATGTAATAGCGATAGGTGACTGGCAGATTGTTTAATAAACCAGCTAAGTTCTTTCAGCATAGTGGCTTGCAGTTTTTCTTTATTGTCAACAGCGAGTAATACCCTGGAAAGTTTGTGTTTTTTGTAGCCGGACGGAACGATGATCACCGGGCAGTCGATCTTACCGGCGATATCCACGCCGTGAGAACCGTATATAAATTTGGAAATCCTCGATTTGGCTTCCAGGCCCATGACGGCGGCGGCCACCTGATGCGAGTCCACAAATTTTTTTAATTCTTCTTTGAAATCCCCGAACGACACAAACGACTCGATTTTGAGTTTCGGGTAAAGTTCCTGTAATTGCTTTACCAGTTTCACGGTGCGGTGGTAGCTCGTACTTTTTTGTGCGGAGAACGACAAGCCATACAAGCCGGTATTGGAGTGAACGATGGGAGCATCGAACAAGTTGAAAACGGTGAGCTTGCATTTCATTTTCTGAGCCAATAAGGCGGCATACTTGGATGCGTTGAGGGAGGCCGCAGAAAAATCGCTTCCTACGATAATGGTTTTCATAATACGTTGTTAAAGTGGTTAAATAGTGAGCCCGCTCATGTCGCCGGACCGGGCAACGGTTTCGGCCTTTGCGCTACCTGATTCCCGGGTTCTCAGGCCCTGCCTTCTGTTTTGGTGTTGCTCAGGTCTTCGCCCTGTTTGTTCTGTTCTTCGAGTGTCCAGTTGTCGGTAACAGTGGTTTCGAGCCAGCTTTTCCCCGACTTCCTGAAAACCTGGACGCTAAGGCCGTAAGCATCAGCAAAACGCTGCTCCAGATCAGATACAGTCATTTCAGGATTGATGGACAAGTCACCCGATTCGTGGGTCGTGCGGCACTCTCCCAGTGTTTCGCTGCTATGTTTAATGAATGTTTTGGGCGATGGACCGCCTTTGGTGTGTGGCTTCGCGAAAAATTCAAGTTTCAGGTAAGGGAACAGGTTGTTGAATTCCTCCTGAATGGCGAAAATTTTTCTGTGGTCGTTGATGGCTATTTTCATGGTAAGGTATTTTAAGATGCGTGTAGCGCCATAACCGGTACGTGCGAGTGGAACGCTATTTTTTTGGTGTTAGGCTCGTGAAAGATGTTTTTCAGAAACGAATGTTTGCGTGGTACAACCACAACCAGATCCATGTTCTTGTCTTCCACGTAGTGTTTGATACGTTCAGCAACATTGTCTCCTGCAGTTACATGGAAAGAATGATCGATGGTGTTAAATGCATAATCAAAACCCAGGGCACACAGCGTGTTTTGGGGATCGTTTTCGGGCTGCTCTTGGGTCGGAACCACGTTTAAAATGTCGATATGCGACGAAAACGCGCTTGCAAGTTCTTTCAGCGGGCCAAGGGCTTTGCTGTTAAGCTGGCGGCAATCGCAGGCAAAAGCAATTTTCTTTGGCGGACAAAACCGGTAGGTTTCGTTTACTGCAATAGCGGTGCAATGAATATTACGCAACACAAAAGTAGCAACAGATCCAATAAGCGTTTCAGATACGTATCCGGCGCCTTGCATACCCATTACGATCAGGTCAACCGCGTGTTCGCCAGCGTAGCGCTCGATCTCATCTGTCGCAAATCCTTCTGCACAACAGCAGTCGATAGGTACATTGGCTTGGTGTTTGTCATTCAGGCGTTCTTTCAGGCGTAGAAGACTTTCGGTTCCTGCTTGCTGAGTTTCCGCTACCGACGGAGCAATCATCGATACATCTGCAGCAACCACCGGCACATAAAAGGCATGAAACAGAACAATGCCTGCATTCATGGCCTTGGCAAGTTCCATGGCGTAATCTGCCGCATTATTGGCGGCGTTCGAAAAATCGGTGGGAACGAGGATTGTTTTCATGAATGGCGCTTTTAAAATAGAAAGACAAGCGCATCCAGTACAATCGCCAGGATGCTCATGTAAGTGATGAGTTTCATTGGTGCCACCGCAAGGATCAGCGCAAGCGTGATAATAGTGGGAAAGGCAATCATTGCTAATTTGGCAATGCTGTCGCCGGCGCCGAAAGAAGCAGCCAGGCCGCCAACGCAGCCAAGAACGACAACCAGAATAGAAATGATACCGAAACGGCTGAATTCGATCTTGTTCCAGAAAAGCGCGTAGGTTTGTTTGTCGCGGGTGGCGGATGCAGTGATAATGTTTGAAGTTTCCATGGTTCTTGAGGTTTAGGATGAGATTAATTACTTGAAGAAAAGATGATCGAATGATAGAGTGTCCCAGCTTTCGGGCAACAAAAGCAGGAGCAACAGAAGTGCAAGCCTCGGGAATACGTGGCGTGTATCCCACACCGGAATGTTGATGCCAAAACCAATAGCAGCCACCACCAAATTAAGGCTCAATAGGTACAGTGCGGCATATTTAAAGATTCCGGCAATTAGCAGAGCCCCGCCCGTAAGGGCGCTCAGGCTGGTAAACCAGGAACCGGCTACGGTAAGGAAACGCGGAATGCCATGGTGCGCGAAGCGGTTTTCGAAAGTGGCAATAACGGTTCGCACCCTAACGTTAAAAACAGCATCATAGCCCTGGAAGAAGAACAGGCAGCCGAGAAGTATCCGTGCCAGAAGAGCGGCGGCGTAATAGTGGTATTGACTCAGGACGTCCATGGCAAATGGTGCTTTTGCCACAAAGGTAGGATGTGAGAAGCCGGTGGAAAATGAGCGCCGTCACGAAGGGGCATGATCCTCGTCAGAAAACACAAGGCACATGGTATGGTACAGGAGCAAACCGTTATGCTTTAGCCCGTTTGTGTTCAGGCAATCAAGAAACCATTTGCATGTTGGTTTAGTTTTTCATTTTGGCCAGCCTGTCGTAATCAAGGATGGTGATTGTGCTTCCCGAAATTTCAATGAATTTATCTTCCCTGAAATCGCTCAGCGTGCGGATTACTGTTTCGGTAGCCGTTCCAACCATATTGGCCAGGTCTTCGCGCGACACATTCATGCTGAATTTTGGATCGCTGTCTTTTTTATATTTGTCCGAAAGGTTTACAAGCGCTTCGGCTACGCGTTTCCTTACCGAGTTGTAGGCCAGTTTCACCAACTGTTTTTCTTTATCCCGTAGGTTATCCGAAAGCATTTCAATGAATCGTTTCGAGACCTCCGCATTTTTATAGATCAGGGCAAAAAAGTCATCTTTCGGGATCATCAGGATCTCCGAGTTTTCGAGTGCGCTGGCCGAGCTGGTGTATTTTTCTTCTTGTAGCAGCGAGAGGTAACCGAAAAACTCCCCTTCTTTGTGAAGTTCAGTGATCAGTTCTTTTCCGAACTCGTTAGTCTGGTAACTTTTTACTTTGCCTTTGTTAATGAAATAAATGCCTTTTGGGTAAGTGCCCTCGCGGTAAATGTCTTCTTTTTTCCGGTACAGCCTTACGTCTTTCTGCTCCGATAGTTTCTTTAGCGAATCTACGCCGCGGGCCTCATTAATGAAGTCGTCGATACCACTGAAATTTTTGGTAAATTCTTTTTTAAGGATCTCGTTTTTTTTCAGCCGGCTTTCGATGGCACTTAGCAATTCCACGTCGTCAAAAGGCTTTGTAAGGTAGTCGTCTGCTCCCATTTCCATCCCTTTCCTAAAATCACCGCGCTCGGCCTTGGCTGTCAGAAAAATAAAAGGGATGCTCGCCGTATCATCATTTTTCGACAATAGATGCAGGGCACCGTGTCCGTCAAGTACCGGCATCATGATATCGCAAATGATAAGATCGGGTTTTTCCTTTTTGGCAATCTCAACACCTTCCTTTCCGTTTATAGCCGTAATAACCTTGTATTGGGCCAACTCCAGGATCTCTGCCGTGTTTTCACGCACATCGTCATTGTCCTCTATCAGCAATATCGTTTTCATGTCTAGCGATTGTATGGTTGTGATAAAATTGAAATAGCTTATTGGGGAATGATCACACTGAATGTCGTGCCCCGGTTTTCCTTACTTTCAAAATGAATACTGGCATGCATCAATTCGATATACCTCGCCACAATGTTGAGGCCAAGGCCAGTGCCCTGGATGTGAGTGGCATTGTGTCCGCGGAAAAAACGCTGGAAAAGATGTTGCTGGTCGGCTTCGGAAATGCCAATGCCATGGTCTTTCACCGTGATCTTAAGGGCCGAGTTGGAAACATGAGAGCTGATTTCCACCGTGCCTCCGGCCGGCGAAAATTTGAGTGCATTCGAAATCAGATTGAATAACACATTCCGCAGCAACTTCACGTCCACCTGTGCAATATCATTGCCCGAGTGAGCTTGTTGCATGACCTGGCCATTAGAGGCCATGACTTTCATA
Source organism: Bacteroidota bacterium (assembly GCA_036845295.1). Classification (GTDB taxonomy): domain Bacteria; phylum Bacteroidota; class Bacteroidia; order B-17B0; family Aurantibacillaceae; genus UBA4416. The sequence goes on along the minus strand of DAIUED010000005.1, from coordinate 12,404 downwards.
TCCGATATCACTTCTGCAATATAGCTCCTGATATTCAGTTCCTCCGGCATGTTTTGCACTTTGCCTTCTTCCAGCCGGCTTACGGAAAGGAAATCGTTGAGAATATCCGTGAGGTGATTGATGGAGGTTTTGATCTTTTGTACGTGTTTACTTTGATTCTCCTTATCGTTTTGTTCGCCATATTTGGTTACCAACGACAGAGAAGACATCATCGTGGTTAGTGGCGTGCGGAATTCGTGTGATGCCATCGACACAAACCTCGATTTCAGTTCGTTCAGTTCTTTTTCCTTGTTCAGAGCCGCGTGCAGGTCTTTTTTGGTGCGCTCAAGCTCCTGGATGGCTTCTTCAAGGATAAGTGTCCGGTTCTTCACTTGTTTTTCTAGCTCCGAAGAGTAGTTTTTGATCCGTTCCTCGCTTTGCTTGCGTAGCGTGATATCGATGATGAATGCGATCACAAATTTGCCATTGTCGTTGCTATAAGGACTGAGGCTGATCTCTACCGGCACTTCGGTGCCGTCTTTCTTCAGGCCATACAATTGCAACCCCTGACCCATGGCGCGTGCGTGCGGGTGTTTGTTATAGTCTTCGCGGTGTTTTTCGTGGGCCGAGAAGCGTTTGGGAATCAGGATTTCTATTTTTTTGCCAAGTAGTTCATCGTGATCGTACTTAAATAATTTCTCGGCACTCGGATTGATACGGATGATCTCGCCTTGTTCATTCGTTATCAGAATACCTTCAGTGGCATACAAAAACATGGCGTCAACGCCTTCCTTGGTTTGCATTTTATATGTAGCGGTGTAGTTCAAGGCTAAGATAACGATTTATAAGGGAAACGAAAATAACCCAATTCGCTGAGTTGAAATATGATCAAAGTCATGTGTTTTCCTGATGGCCCTCAGCCCATAACAGCTGGCTTATATAGAGCTTTGTTCTATAATTTCAAAAAATAAGCAGCTATGAAAACGGAAAAAGTGTATTCGCAACATGAAGAAAACAAGGAATGGGCCAACAAACTGTCTTTTTACAAAGATGAATTGAAGATCATGGAAAAGCGCCTGGGAGAGATCGTGAGTAAAAACACCGCTACCGATGTCCTGGCTAAATTGGAACACTTTCAAAACCAATTGATTATTCAAAAAGATGAGTTGGCTAAACTCAGCCACGCACTTAACATCGACCTGGATAAGATCAATGCCGAAGTTAAAAAGAATCCTGTAGCTGTTGACCATCGCAGCATGGAGGATCATACCGATATCCGCGAAAACATGCAGGTTTTCGAACGCCTTTTCGGGGAATTGAAAACCGAGCTCTATGCTTATGTAAGCAAATGGCTCTAGTTCCGTGAAGACGCCTTCCGGCTGGCGCTGTGCAGATGATCTGCTGCGGTGCCGGCCGGAGGGAACCTCACCGGTACTACGAATAACGCTGCTCCGACGGAGCGTAAGACATAACATGCACGGTCCGGCTTACAGGATCCGATCACTTAAACAGCACCTATGGTACAAGATGCAAAGCCCGCAGTACACTGTTATCACTGCGGCGAAGATTGCGACGATCATCCGCTTCAGGCCGACAACAAGCCCTTTTGTTGCCAGGGATGTAAGACGGTTTATGAGCTGATCAATAAAAGCAACCTCTGTTCATATTACGATTTTGAAACCAATCCGGGTGTCAACCAGCGGCACGAAGTTCGCGAAGGGAAGTTCGACTTCCTTGATGATGAGGCCATCATCAGCAAGCTCATTCATTTTAAAGATGCTAACCAGCAGCACGTTACTTTTTACCTGCCGCAAATGCATTGCGCGTCCTGCATATGGCTGCTGGAGCACCTCGACCGCGTGAACCCGGGAGTGGTAAAGTCACAAGTCAATTTCATCAAAAAGGAAGTAACGATCGTTTTCAACCACCCGGAAACATCGTTGAAACTTGTGGCAGAATCCCTGACGCATATCGGTTACGAGCCTCACATCAGCCTGAGCGACACCGATAGCACCAAAGTAAAGAAAACAGATACCCGGCGCATCGTTAAACTCGGTATTGCCGGCTTCTGTTTCGGGAACATCATGATGCTTAGTTTCCCCGAGTATTTTTCTTTCGGCGAGAGCGAGGATCCAGCCCTGAAACATTGGTTCAGTTACCTGAATCTGGTGTTATCCCTGCCCGTATTTTTTTATTCGGCTTCCGAGTTCTTCATTTCAGGGTTTAAAGGCCTGCGTCAGAAATTCCTGAACATTGATGCGCCGATAGCCCTGGCCGTGCTCATCACCTTTGTGAGAAGTGTTTACGAGATCTTGTCGCAAACAGGAGCCGGTTACCTGGATTCCATGAGCGGTATTGTGTTTTTTATGCTTGTGGGACGTTATTTTCAAAACCGCACCTACCAAAGCATTTCATTCGATCGGGATTTTAAATCCTATTTTCCGCTTGGTGTAGTAACCCTCGACGACAACGGTCGTGAAAACCAAATTTCGGTGTCGGCTCTAAAGCCAGGCGACCGCATCAAGATCCACAACGACGAGATCGTTCCGGCGGATGCAATCCTTTTCCTCGGCAAAGCCAGGATCGATTATAGTTTTGTGACCGGTGAGTCGGTGCCGGTAGATAAAAGCATCGGCGAGATCGTTTATGCGGGTGGGCGCCAGACTTCGGGTGCTATCGAGCTGGAGGTCGTGAAAGAAGTATCGCAAAGTTACCTGACACAGCTTTGGAACAACGATGTGTTTAAAGAAGACAAAGAGCAGGCCGACGCGTCGTTCATTCACCGCCTAAGCCGTTATTTTTCCTATGTCTTGTTTTCCATAGCCATTGTAACAGCCGCTTTTTGGGCATTTAACGACGCTTCGCGGGTGTGGAACGCTGTAACCTCGGTATTGATCGTTGCCTGCCCTTGCGCATTGCTGCTTAGCTCCACATTTACCAATGGAAACATGATCCGCATTCTGAACAAATACCGGTTGTATGTTAAAAGCGCTGCTGTGATTGAAAATATGGCCGATATCGACACGGTTGTATTTGATAAAACGGGTACCATTACGGAACAAAGCAAGTCAGAGATCCGTTATTATGGAAGACAGCTCACCGCCGGCGAAATGCAGTGGGTGAGGTCTTTGGCGAACCAGTCGAACCACCCGCTGAGCAAAAGCATCGCTTCTTTTCTGCCGTTTAGCCGTTCACAAACCGTAAAATTCTACCGGGAAGTGAGAGGTGCTGGCACTTCGGGAATGGTTGATGGCCACGCCGTTGAGTTGGGTTCGGCAACTTTCGTGACTGGCAAGCCAGCTTTTCCCGAAGAAACAGGCAGTAAGATCTACATTAGCATCGATAGCGAACCGGTAGGTTATTTCCTGGTGAAAAGCAGCTACCGGAAAGACCTTCGCAAAATTGTACAGGCCCTTCGTTCTTTATTCAGGCTGAAGATCCTGTCTGGCGACAATGCTTCGGAAGCCGCTTACCTGTCAACTATTTTTGGCAATGACACCGCTATGTTGTTTGGACAAAAGCCGGAAGATAAATTGCAATTCATTAAAAATTTGCAGCACGACGGGCGGCATGTATTGATGATCGGCGACGGGCTAAACGATGCGGGCGCTCTGAAACAAAGTAATGTTGGCATTGCTATCAGCGACAATACCAACAATTTCTCGCCGGCTTGCGATGCGATCCTGGCAGGGAGCAGTTTTCCTCTGCTGAAAGATCTTATCGTGTATTGCCGGAAGCAGAAGCACATTATTTATGCCAGTTTCGCCTTGTCGATTCTCTATAACGCAGTAGGACTTTATTTTGCAGTTCAGGGCAATTTGTCGCCGGTGATCGCTGCTATTCTTATGCCCGTGAGCTCTGTTAGTATCGTATTGCTGACTACGGGCCTGAGTTCCCTTTTCGAAATACCATTGAAATCACATAAACCTGACGCAAATCATTTATTACCATGATGGCAGTCATAAATAAGAAAAATTAACCTTCCTAGTTTCGCATCCGCAATGAGCGCATTTTTTATCATGATCGGGGCAAGTTTATTGCTGGCAGCAGGCTTCCTGGTTGCATTCATCTGGTCCGTAAGAAGCAACCAATACGAAGATGATTACACGCCTTCCGTAAGAATGCTGTTCGACAATCCGATCGCATCCGACCTCCCAAAAGCCGAAAACACCGAAAACACAACCACAAAAACAGAATAGTATGGAACTCCAAAAATTTCAGTACGACAACAAAATCGTTAAGTTGTTTGCCTACGCCACCATCGTATGGGGCCTGGTGGGTATGCTTGCCGGTTTAATTGCAGCGATACAGCTGTATGTTCCCGCCCTTAACTTTTCGATCCCTTATACCACGTTCGGCCGGCTACGGCCCGTGCACACCAACGCCGTGATCTTTGCCTTTGTGGGCAACGGCATTTTTATGGGCGTGTATTATTCACTGCAACGATTACTTAAAGCCCGTATGTTCAGCGATTTGCTGAGCAAGATCCATTTCTGGGGATGGCAGCTCATCATCGTTCTGGCAGCTATATCGCTGGCGCTGGGCAAAACAACCGGTAAAGAATATGCCGAGCTGGAGTGGCCTATCGACATCCTCATTACCCTGGTATGGGTGGTTTTTGGCTGGAATATGTTCGGCACGATCCTGCGCCGCCGCGAGCGCCATCTTTATGTAGCCATCTGGTTTTACGTGGCCACGTTCGTGACGGTAGCCATGCTGCATATTGTCAACTCTATCGAGATCCCGGTTTCGTTCTGGAAGTCTTATTCCTGGTATGCCGGTGTGCAGGACGCACTCGTGCAATGGTGGTACGGACACAATGCGGTGGCTTTCTTCCTTACGACTCCTTACCTGGGGCTGATGTATTACTTCCTGCCGAAGATCGCACAACGGCCGGTATATTCCTACCGCTTATCCATCATCCACTTCTGGGCGTTGATTTTCCTCTATATCTGGGCAGGACCTCACCACTTGCTTTACACGGCAGTTCCGGATTGGGCTCAATCCCTGGGCGTTGTGTTCTCGGTAATGTTGATTGCACCATCCTGGGGTGGTATGATCAACGGTTTGCTTACCCTGCGCGGTGCCTGGGACAAGGTACGTGACAATGTAGGACTTAAATTTCTCGTGGTGGCAGTTACGGCATACGGCATGGCTACTTTCGAAGGACCTATGCTCTCTCTTAAAAGCGTGAGCGCCATTGCCCACTACACCGACTGGATCGTTGCTCACGTGCACATTGGCGCTTTGGGCTGGAATGGCTTCCTGACATTCGGTATCTTATACTGGCTCATCCCGAGGTTATTCCAAACCAAACTGTATTCGCAGAAAATGGCCAACATGCATTTCTGGCTAGGCACACTGGGTATTTTGCTGTATGCCGTGCCAATGTATTGGGCTGGCTTCATGCAAAGTTCGATGTGGAAAGACTTTACACCCGAAGGACAATTGAAATGGCAGTTCATGGATACCGTTACCAAAATGATCCCGTTCTACATTGCCCGTTCTATCGGTGGTACGCTTTACCTGGTTGGTGCAGTGCTGATGACGTACAACCTCGTAAAAACCATCCGTGCCGGATCGTTCCTGGAGGTAGAAGAAGACGAAGCACCGGCGCTGAAAGGCACTTACGTATCGCATGCCGGCGAACACTGGCACCGCTGGATCGAGCGCAAACCTGTTCAAATGATGATTGTGAGCCTCGTAGTGGTTGCTATTGGAGGTATCATTGAATTTGTTCCGGCATTTCTCGTCAAATCAAACATACCTACCATTGCCAGCGTGAAGCCATATACACCGCTCGAATTGCAGGGACGTGACATCTATGTGCGGGAAGGTTGCTATACCTGTCACTCGCAAATGATCCGGCCTTTCAGAAGCGAAACGTCGCGGTATGGCGAGTATTCAAAAGCCGGGGAATTTGTGTACGATCACCCGTTCCAGTGGGGTAGCAAGCGCACCGGGCCGGATTTGGCTCGCGAAGGTGGTAAATATCCAGATAGCTGGCACTACAACCACATGGCCGATCCAACCTCGATGTCTCCGGGATCCATCATGCCGCAATATCCGTGGTTGCTGGAAGATCAGTTAGATGCCAATTCCACGATTGCGAAAATCAAAGCTATGAAACGTCTCGGTGTTCCTTATCCGGAATCTTATGAAACGCAGGCCGTTAGCGACATGGAAAAGCAAGCCGGGACCATTACCGAGAACCTGAAAAAAGACGGTATTGAAACCTTGCCCGACCGTGAGATCGTAGCCCTGATCGCTTACCTGCAGCGTTTAGGCAAAGACATTAAAGGGGAAAAAACAGCCGACAAACAATAGCCATCAACCTAAACTACCGACTTTATGAAATTCAGAAATTATTTGGAAGACATTACCGGGATTGGAATATATCCGCTCATTTCCCTCTTGCTCTTTACGATATTCTTTGCCCTGGTAACGCTTTACGTGATCAAAGGAAACAAAAAGCACTTCGAGGAATTAAGCAACTTGCCTATTAACGATAAAAACAGCAGATCATGAAATCCATGAAGAACCTAACATTACTGGCAGGGTTTCTATTACTCCCTGCAGCGGCATTTTGCCAAGAGGAAGAAGCGGTAAACAATTTTTCCTACTTTTCAAATCCACTGTTCCTCACGCTGATGGTTATCATTATTTTGCTGGCGGTACTGATCGTCGCTTTTAGCCATGCCTTCAGGAACATTGCCGACAGCGATTATCTGCTGAATAAGTATAAGGATGAAAACAAAGGCGGCGACCACACCAAAACCATTGCATCGGTAGCGCTGGTGTTTTTGTCTTTGCCTTTATTGTCTCAAAACAATGCTGTTGCAGCTGTGGCAGACGATTGGCGCATCGGTGGCCTCGACCAGTTTACATTCTATTTTATGCTGGTGATCATCCTTCTCGAACTGATCGTGCTCGCGTTGATGTTTTATCAGTTTAATTTCCTGATCCGCTCTACAGCTCAGGTAGCGGGTACGCAGAAAAAGAAAGAATCGAAAGTGATAGCCGCTCTTACCGATTCGGTGTCGATCGAAGAAGAAGGCAGCATCATGCTCGATCACGATTACGATGGCATCCGCGAACTCGACAACAACCTGCCGCCTTGGTGGAAATACGGATTCTATTTCACCATTGTGTTTGCCTGTATTTACCTTATCAATTTCCATATTCTGGGAACCGGCGACCTGCAAGGTAAAGAGTATGAAAAAGAAATGGCTCGTGCAAAAGCCGAAGTAGAGGAGTTCATGAAAAATTCTGCGAACAACGTCGATGAAAGTACCGTTAAAGTACTCACCGATCCGACAGAACTTGCTACCGGAAAAGACTTGTTTATTTCGAACTGCGCCGCCTGTCATGGTAAGCTGGGCGAAGGCTCTGTGGGGCCAAACCTTACGGACGCCTACTGGCTGCATGGCGGAAGCATTCAAGATATTTTTAAATCCATCAAATACGGTTGGGTAGAAAAGGGAATGAAATCCTGGAAAGAAGACCTTTCACCGGTGCAGATCGCACAGGTAAGCTCCTTCATTAAAAGCCTGGCCGGGACCAACCCGCCAAATCCCAAAGCCCCTCAGGGCGACCTTTTCAGCGAAGGCAGTGCAGCTCCTGCTGATTCCCTGTCGCTTACGAAAGATAGTTTAACTGTAATGCCCGATACAACGGCCCACACCAAATAATGAATCCAGCAGACCATAACCAACCCCTTGCCGAAGACGAATCGTTCAGAGACAGTATCGCCACCATTAGCAAAGACGGCAAGCGGGCGTGGGTGTTTCCTACCAAGCCTCATGGCAAGTATTACGACCTGAGGACTTATTTTACCTGGTTTTATTTAGCTGTATTCTTTACACTTCCGTTTATCAGGTTCAATGGTGAGCCATTATTCCTGTTCAACGTTTACCAAAAGAAATTTATCCTGTTCGGCGCCATCTTCTGGCCCCAGGATTTTTTCATTTTTGGTTTGGGTATGCTCATTTTCATTGTCTTCATTGCCTTGTTTACGGTGGTGTTCGGCCGACTTTTTTGCGGTTGGGCCTGTCCGCAAACTATTTTCATGGAAATGATCTTTCGCAAGATCGAATATTGGATCGAAGGTGATGCCAACTATCAGAAAGCCCTGAAAAAAGCTCCATGGACGGGTGATAAGATCAAAAAGCGTGTCCTCAAGTTCCTCGCATTTTACAGCATTTCGTTTGTCATCGCCAATACCTTGCTGAGTTACCTCATTGGGGTCGATCAGGTGTTTACTATTCTTGGCGACATTGCTGGAAACACGGGTTCGTTTATCGGCATTATGATCTTTACAACCGTGTTCTTCTTTGTGTATTGGTGGTTTCGCGAGCAGGTATGCCTCATCGTCTGCCCTTACGGTCGTATGCAGGGGGTATTACTCGACCAGAATTCGGTGGTTGTAGCTTACGACTATGTGCGCGGCGAAGACCGGCATAAGTTCAAAAAGAACGAAGTACGGACAGGAGGCGATTGCATCGACTGCAACATGTGTGTGAAAGTGTGCCCAACAGGGATTGATATCCGCAATGGCACCCAGCTCGAGTGTGTGAGCTGCACCGCTTGTATTGATGCCTGCGACCACATGATGGAAAGTGTTGGTATGGAGAAAGGGCTCATTCGCTACGACTCGGAGAACGGCATTAAAAATAAAGTGAAGCTCGCTTTTACAAACCGCATGAAAGCCTATACAGCAGTGTTGTTGGTGCTCATCGGTATCGAAGCCACACTTTTGTCAACACGCTCAGACTACGATGCGACAGTGTTGCGTGCCAAAGGCATGCTGTACCAGGAGCAACCCAACAACCAATTGAGTAACCTCTATACGATTAAGCTGGTGAATAAAACTCGTAAAGATCTGCCTGTGGAGTTGAAAGTTGAGAATTTTGCCAATAGCACGTTAAAGCTCGTTGGGAAAGAAATTGTGGTGAAGAAAGAAGCTGTGACGGAAGGCGAATTTTTTGTGTACCTCGATAAAGCCGAAGTCACCCAACGAAAACTCGAACTCATTATTGGGGTTTATTCAAATGGCAAACGCATCAGAACGGTGAAAACCAATTTCCTGGGCCCATTTAAGTTTAACAAGAAAAACTAAAAGCAATGAATTTTGGAGGAAAAATTTTGATCCTGTATCTCAGTTTTGTGGCCCTTATTGTTGGCCTGGTGGTATTGTGTTTCCGGCAAGATGTTGAATTGGTAAGTGCCGATTACTACGGACAAGAGCTTCGGTTCCAGGAAAAAATCGAAGCGATGAACAATGAAAAACGGCTGCCGGCAAGCATTGGGCATCAAATCCTGAAAGACAAAGTGGTATTGTCGGTAGATACCGCGTTGCTGAGCAAGGATTTTGAAGGAAATATATTGTTCTTCAGACCTTCTGATTCCGGTCTGGACAAAGAATTTAAAATGCATTTTGTCAACCGTGAGCAGGTGATCGACCGGAAAGACCTTAATCGTGGGGTTTACAAACTACAATTGTCGTGGACCAGCAACCAAAAGCATTATTTTAAAGAAGACGTCATTTACATCAACTAGCCATGTCCTTGTTTCTGGCCGCCATAAGCCTGGGCCTTTTAGGTAGTTTCCATTGCATAGGTATGTGCGGGCCCATTGCGCTGGCACTTCCTGTACACCGGTATCAGGCAGTAGTGAAATACCTTGGGATAGCGCTGTATAATCTGGGGCGCATGTTCACCTATGCTTTTCTGGGCCTGTTGTTTGGTCTTTTAGGTCAGTCATTCTTCATCGGAGGATTTCAGCAGACAGTGTCTACTACCATCGGCGCGTTGTTGTTGTTATCTGTGTTGCTGCCTAAAGCAACGTTTCTGCATGCGGGCCGCTTTCAATTTCTTTATACGTTCGTTCATCAGGTGCAGCAAAAACTGGGAGCCTTATTTCACAAAAAAGGGCTTCATATTCTGTTTCTAACAGGTTTATTGAACGGCTTGCTTCCCTGCGGCTTGGTTTACCTCGGCATTGCGGGTGCTGTGGCTTCTGGTAATTACCTGAAAGGTGCCGAATTCATGTTCTTTTTTGGACTGGGAACAGCGCCGGCCATGTTTGCGGTGTCGTTTATCGGGCAGTTTGTTTCGGTGGGCTTTCGTAATACAATCCGCCGTGCCATGCCGGTTATGGTATCGCTGATGGCAATACTGCTGATTGTTCGCGGCCTTAATCTTGGCATTCCTTACCTGAGTCCAGGGTTCGAAAAGGAAAGTGGTTCCGTTTCCTGTTGCGAAAAACCACAGCCAGGGAAGCCTGTCATCCGCTGTTCGCCCAAAAAGTGTCACTAAAAAACGTTCAAAAAAAGATCTATGTTCTGGGAGAAGTATTCATATTCGCACATCAAAAGCAAGGTTTTTGAAGCACTAAGCCGCAATGCGAACTACCGTAGTGAAAACATTCTCGGTGTGCCGGGAACCTTTTTAGATCCTGATATTTTTTACGACGATGCACCCTTTCTAAAAGATGCACCTTTCCTTTCCACGCTCATCGCCAATCCCAATCACATCGGGGTGCATACATTCGGTGAGGAGCATGAGGATTTTTTCCGTGGAACACAAGAGATCGAAAAAGACCTGATCCGTATCTGTGCCGAAGAAATTTTTTCGGCGGAGCCTGGCAGCTACGATGGCTACGTGGCAAGCGGTGGAACAGAAGCAAACCTGGAGGCCTTGTGGATATACCGCAATTATTTTATCCGGAAACACCATGCTTCTATCCAGGAAATTGCAGTAATCTATTCGGCCGACACCCATTATTCGATTCCAAAGGGTGTTGATTTGTTAAACCTGCGGGGCATCGAGATCGGGGTGGACGACGACTCGCGCCGGCTACAGATCGGAGACCTCGAAACCAAACTTGAAAAGGCACTTGCCGAAGGCATCCGCTATTTTATCGTCAACCTTAATATGTCAACCACCATGTTTGGCTCCGTTGATGATATCGGGCAGGTAACGTCTCTGCTGAACCTGTTACACATCAATTACAAACTTCATGTCGATGGTGCTTACGGTGGATTCATTTATCCCTTTGTTAAAGCAGACAGCGCTTTTACGTTCAGAAATCCCGACATTTCTTCCTTCTCCATCGACGGCCATAAGATGTTGCAGGCGCCATACGGAACCGGCATTTTCCTGGTGAGGAAACACATGTTAGATTATGTATGTACCGAAGAAGCCGGTTATGTTAAAGGAAAAGACTTTACCGTGTGCGGAAGCCGCTCCGGTGCCAATGCCGTATGTGTGTGGATGATCCTGCGTATTCACGGTTCCGACGGCTGGCGCGTGAAGATGCATCAATTGCTCGACCGTACCACATTTATGTGCGAAAAACTCGATGAGTACGGTGTCGCTTATTTCAGGAATCCTGATCTCAATATTGTGACCATTCGCTCGCAATCCATCAGCCGCAGCCTGGCCGACAAGTATTACCTTGTTCCCGACAGGCACGAAAATCCGGCCTGGTACAAGATCGTGGTGATGCCACATGTGAGACAAGGAATCATCGATAGCTTTCTTTCCGAGCTGAAACACGAAACACAGAAAACGGCTGGCTGAGACCAGCATGTTTAAGCAATTAGTAAAAGAACTTTGTACCATGAAAGACCTGATTGAAAAATACAATATTCCGGCGCCCCGTTACACCAGTTACCCGACTGTGCCTTACTGGGATCAGGTACCCAACGAAACCGACTGGCAGGAAGAGGTTAAGCGATCATTCATCAAAAACAACAGCGAAGGCATCAGTTTATATATTCACCTGCCTTTTTGCGAGAGCCTGTGTACTTATTGTGCCTGCAATACACGCATTACCGTCAACCACCGGGTGGAACAGCCGTATATTGAAGCGCTCATTAAAGAGTGGGAACTTTACCTCGGTTTGTTCAGCGAGAAGCCCTTACTTCGCGAGTTGCATTTGGGAGGCGGAACGCCTACCTTTTTTGCGGCAGAAAACCTGCGCCTTCTTCTCAGCACCATTTTCAAGTCATGCGACATCAGCCCGGCTGCAGATTTTAGCTTTGAAGGGCATCCGTCGAATACCACCGAGTTGCACCTGCGCACGCTTTACAAGCTCGGCTTCAGGCGCGTGAGTTTTGGCGTTCAGGATTTTGATGCGAACGTACAGGAGGCCATCAACCGCTACCAGTCGCCCGAAGAGGTGCAGCGCGTGATGGAGCAGGCCAGGCTCATTGGTTATACCTCCGTAAATGTTGACCTTGTGTATGGCTTGCCTTATCAAAGTCTCGACTCTGTAAAGTCCACCATTGCCCGGGTAATTGCTCTCAAACCCGAACGCATCGCATTTTACAGCTATGCACACGTTCCCTGGTTGAAGCCCGGACAGCGACGTTATACAGAGGCTGATCTGCCATTGGCGTCTGAAAAACGCGCTTTGTATGA
>DAIUED010000004.1:0-32764 GCA_036845295.1 Bacteroidota bacterium | reverse complement strand
CATGTTGAATTTTTACGTTTTTCAATTGGTTTTTGACACTGTTTGTAAATTCATAAGTGATATTAGCCCAATAGCCTGCTTGTTTTATGGCTCCACGGAAAATAACAGGATTTTGCACGGTGCCTACGGCATATAAACTACCGGTTTGTTTTACATAAAGGCCTGTAGATGTGCTGAATTCAATAATGACACCGGGTTCAATGCTCATGTCAGAAAAAATTTCTAAATAAGGGACGGTAGAAACGTATTCCATTTTATAGGGCACATCGAGTTTACGCATCACGGTTGGCACATTTATTCCAGAGATGTTGTTTACCAAACGGACGTAGTTATTTGTATTTCCTACATACGAGTCGGTGCCCGAAATCATATTGATAAGATCAGAAACAACCGTCATGGGCACATTATTCCCAGAATAGGTATTGTTTGAAAGCGTCATCGTTGCATCATTGTAATTGGCATTTAGCCCATAGGTGCTGCTATTGGTGATGTTGCAATGATCCATTTTGAACTGCGTCTGGCCATAAAGCACGATTGCACCCCGGTCGTCATTACTGTTAAATTTATCGCCACCGGCATATTCCACTTTCGTGTAAGAGAGTTTGTTTTTCGAATCGTTGGAATAGAAAATAATGCCCGCCCAATAGCCTTTGGTTTTAGAAGCTCCTGTTAACGTTACCGGTTCAGCTGCTGTTCCGTTTGAAGCAAGGGAACCATTTTCATTGATTTCAAACCCGGCATTTTCCTGGAAAGAAATGACAGTGCCTGGCTCAATTGTTACGTCGTCGTCGATTTCCATTTTGCAGGTAACGATATAATCAACGGCTAGCGCAGGATTATGCTTCAGGACCGCATTCGAATTGGTTTTGAAGTAATTGCAATCCAATGTAATGGTATTCGCCGATGGCTCGAATACAGGATCAGCCTTCTTTTTACAAGAGACAATAGCCAGAGAAAGCAAGGCCGCGCCGATAAATCTTAAGGTGTGGTTGCAAAATGTGTTTTTCATATTTTTCATTTTTTTGTTATGAACGCAAAATTACCGATCTGTCCACCGGCGGATATCAGGGAATTCCCCCTTTTTTCATTTTCCGCTAATAGTGTTCTATCATCAAATGCAAAACTGTCCATGGCAATCGCATGCGGATCAAGGGTTACAGTGAATCATCGCACGGTATAAAGTTTTCAATAAAATAAGTTCGCATACAACGTGTATGGCCCGAAAGTGGTAACTTAGACACAACTATCCGGCGTTGGAACAAACCTTAAACCGACACAGCCAAATTTTCAATCAAAGCAGATTTAAGACGATGAACACCTCAGTTGCCGATTTTTTCTTGACGATTCCCGAGCCTCAGCGCTCCGAATTTGTGTCCCTGCGTCGTTTCCTGACCGAAGATTGCGGTCTTGAAGAAGCCTGGAAGTTCAACACGCCTTTCTACTATTTTAATGGTAAATGGTTTGCTTTTATTTCTTATAACGCCGCCAAACAACACGAGCTCTACATATCGTTTGTGCGCGGAAACCGGATAGAACATCCTGGCTTGTTAAGCGAGGGGAGAAAGCAGCAACGCATTTACCGGATTGAGTCCGGCGAGAATATCGACGTGGAAGCATTGCAGGTAATCTGTCACGCGCTTAAAACTTTTTATTGATTTGTGGCGTGCAGTCGTGTTTGGATTTACCTCGGGTACTCGATGCGCACGTGGTAAATATTCATCAGGCGTTTTTTGAAGATCTTTTTTACCTGGGTAATGTCCCTGAACGTGATGTCGGCATTGATGAATTGGTTTTCGCCAATCTGGTGGTTGATGATCTTATCTACCAGTTCGTCGATGGTTACGGCATCGTATTTTTTCAGGCTGCGCGATGAGGCTTCTACGCCGTCGGCCATCATCAGGATGGCCGTTTCTTTGCTGAAAGGAATAGGACCCGGATAGCGGAAGAGCTCTTCATTGATGATCTCGCCGGCATGTTCTTTTTTATAGTTGTGCAAGAAATAGCGCGTTGTGGTGGTGCCGTGGTGCGTGCGGATGAAATCAATAATAGTTTCAGGCAGTTTGTGTTCTTTGGCAAGCTCCACACCTTTGATCACATGCGATATGATGATCCTGGCACTTTCTTCGGGGCTGAGCTCTTCGTGCGGACTAACTTCTCCCACTTGATTTTCAGTAAAAAAACGCGGGTTTTCCATTTTGCCGATGTCGTGGTACATGGCGCCGGTTCTTACCAACAAGGCGTTGCCACCAATTTTGTAACACGCTTCTTCGGCCAGGTTAGCAACCTGGAGCGAGTGCTGGAACGTACCAGGCACTTTTTGTGAAAGCTGCCGCAGCAAGGGCGAGTTGAGATCGCAAAGTTCCAGTAAGGTGAAGTCCGAAACAAAGCCAAATAGCTTTTCGAACAGGTAAATGAGGGGAAACGCAAAAAGCACACAGGCACTGCTAATGAGGAACGGAATGTAGTTTTGCGCGTTTGACAGCGCATTGGCAGTATTATTAACAAGGTGAAAGGTTATGAAGGCGGCTACATAAAAAAAGAATGTTAACACAGCCGACACGAAAAGCCGTGCCCGCTTACCCATATCGGCTACACTGAATATATTGCCAATGCCGGCGATGAGTTGTATAAATACAAATTCAAACTTGTCGGAAGTAAAAAAAGCGCAAACAAGAGTAATGTTGA
Source organism: Bacteroidota bacterium (assembly GCA_036845295.1). GTDB lineage: Bacteria > Bacteroidota > Bacteroidia > B-17B0 > Aurantibacillaceae > UBA4416. The sequence continues at coordinate 30,079 of DAIUED010000004.1, read as the reverse complement.
GGAAAGTGAACAGCGATGTGCGGCTATCGAAAAATACCCGGATGAGGATAGGTACGAGACAAAACGGGACAGCATAAATATATTTGGGATCGTATGTGAAGCTAACGCTGCAGATGAAAATGAACAGCACAATAAGCAGGAAAATAAAGGTGACGTAGGTATTCTGGCTAAAAATATTTTTTCGAAAGAAAGCCAGAAAAAGCATCACGATGCCGAGAATCAGTGTGCAAGCAAGGAGTTGGCCCAGGATGATGGAAAACATCGGCTTTGCATTTTCCAACGTAGTCAGCTCGGCGGTGTAGCTCAACAACAGGTTATTCTTTTCTGGAGTTACGAGATCGTTCTTGCGAATGAGCACCGTGCCTTTGCTGATTTTTGATTTGTAAATATGCGTTGCCGGTTCCGATTCGCTATTAACCTGGCTGGAGAGTACAGGATCGAAAACGATGTTAGGAACCATCACGTCCAGGATCGCTTCGACAATGTGTTCTTTTTTCAGAAATTTATTCAGGAACAACGAAGCGCGCTCACGGTTATAAAGGCTGTTTCTCGATACCAGTGACACTTCATTGTCGGTTACCACATGAATCATCGAGTCGGCAGACGAGGGCATGCTTACGGATAAGTAAACGCCTGTATGGTAAAGATTATCGAGGTAGATCTTAGCGTTTTCCTTTTCTTCTGCTGTAAGATCGGTTTTCGATAATAACTCGATGGTATTTACGTCAATTTTTTTGAAATAAGACGCTTTGTCCTGGCGCTCCTCGCGTTCGGCTTTAAGTTCCTCGGGCGTCTTTTTCAGGAGGAAGTCAGCAGAGGCTACCACATCGTCGTATAGCCATACTTCACCAACACGCGATTTGTAACTGCTTAATATAGAATGCTTGGGCAAGAGATAGGTGCATGCCAGCACACAGGCCACAAACACGATACCTTTATACCATAAGGCATGCTTGTCTCTTATTTTGGTAAAAACCGGGTTCATCGCCTCCTGCGTTACAAAAGAAACTATTTTTTGCCGGAAAAACGGACGTTCGCGCGAAAGATTATGAACAACAGCCGCTGTATAGACGGGTTATCTTACCAACATTACGTGGCCTACGTGGTATTCGTGATCTTTTGTCACCACGTTCTTAAAGTCACATTTCCAGATGTAAACATCGTCGGTGCAGTCGCCGTCTTTGTAGCGGCCATCCCAACCCAGGTTTTGGTCGTCTGTCTGGAAAATCTGGGCTCCCCATCGGTCAAAGATCAGGAAGTTATAATCCTCCGCACCAATAATCACCGGTTTGAATACATCGTTAAGTCCGTCCTTATCAGGCGTAAAGGCATTTGGGATCCAGAACCTGAATTCGGGAAGGATTTTTACCAGCAGTTTTTTAGTGTTAGGACATCCAAAGCCGTTTGTCACCGTCTGGCTTACCGTATAAGTGCCAATGTTACCATATACATGAAAAGCATTAATGTCGGAAGAAGAATAGCCATCTCCAAAATCGTAATACCAGCTAACGATATTCTCCGATGATATCGGTATATTGTTTAACAGGTTAACTTCCGGATCAAAAATAGTTGTCACAGACGGAGTAACAACAAAATCCGCCATGGGAGATGGATTGACAGTGATACTATTGACAGAAAAAACCTGGCTGGTATCAATGCAGTTTTGGTTACTTATTACGGTTAGCGAAAAGTTATAGACTCCCGGCGGAGAAAAGACTTTAACAGGATTGACGTCTATTGACTTGGTTCCATCGCTGAATTCCCATAAGTAATTAAGCATCGAAGCCGAACTACTTTGGTTATTGAAGGCCACCGTCAACGGATCACAGCCTTCCAGCGGGTAGGTTCCGAGATCAGCTACCGGGTTTTGGTATAATTCTACAGTTGCCGTATAGGTAGAAATGCAACCATTCTTGTCTTCCGTCAACGTTATGGTTTGTAAACCCGGGGCACCGAAAACCACGTTAGAAACGCTTAGTGCCGACGAGCTTTGAGGCGTTGCATTAGCGCCAAAATTCCAGGTATGAATCACATTTCCAAAAAACGTACTGGTATTGGTAAAATTGCAGGTGTTATTATCGAAGCACAGGCCTGTGGCCGATATCAGGGAAAATTGTGCCTGAGGCGTTTCGGTAACGGTGATGCTGTTTACCGCTGTCACTGAACTTGTGTCGATGCAACCCACAGCTGTGGAGGCAGTCAACGACACTGTATAAACACCTTCTACAGAGAAAGTCTTTACAGGATTGGTATTAGAGGATGAAGTACCGTCGCTGAAACTCCATAAAAAAGACATAGGGTTGCCGGCCGTGCTCAAGTTGTTGAAATTGACGGTGAAGGGCGTACATCCGCTTGTAGGGAAATTATCAATGGCAGCCTGTGGGTTGGCATAAAGTTCAATGAATTGGCTGGTCGTGTCTTTACAACCGGATTCATCGGCTATAAGCGTCACAATATAAACGCCCGGTTGGCTATAAGTAACATTATTCACATCCGTGGTAGTTGCTGTCGAAGGCGACGAGTTAGCCCCAAGGTTCCAGTTGTAATTTACCGGTCCGCTGCTTACCGAAGTATTGGTAAAATTAATAGAGTGGCCATTGAAGCACTGGCCTGTAGAAGAAACCGCGCTGAATTGGGCCACAGGATTGCTCATTACCGTAAGGCTGTTCACAGCCACTACATTGCTGGTATCGATGCAGTACTGTGAAGAGATAGTTGTCAGCGAAACACTGTACACACCCGGAAGCGTAAATGTTTTTACAGGTGTGAGCGCTGTAGAAGTTGTACCGTCGCTAAAAGACCATAAATACGAAAGGTTCGGCCCTCCCGAGCTTCCATTCAGAAAAGTAACCGTGAGCGGGGCGCAACCACTCGTCGGCGGATTACCAATAGCGGCATTCGGATTCTGATAAACTTCAATTGTGTCGGTAACACTTACCGTGCAGCCATTTTCACTCACAGTAAACACTACCGGATATATACCAGGCGAATTAAATGAAACATTCGTGACCGATGGCGTACTGGCCGAAGGAGGCGTGGCGTTCGTGCCAAAATTCCAGTTAAACGTTCCATTGCCTTGAAATGAGCCACCGCCATTGAAATTGAATTGGTTTCCATTGAAACACTGGGCGGTTGGTGCCAGGAAGTCGGGTAACAGGAGCGGTGCTACATGAAAGACTTCCGTTGCCGTATCGCTGCAAGGCGAACCCGGATTCACGATCAGTGTTACGGTATAAGTTCCTACAACGCTGTACGTATAGGTAGGATTGTAGGCCGACGAAGTATCTAACGTCGTTGTTGGGTCGCCAAAATCCCAGAAATAAGTTGTTCCATTGAAGCTGTTGTTATAGTACGAGATCGTGAAGCCGTTGCAAAAACCTGTTCCCTGGCCATTGTTCGTAGAGGTTTGGGAAACGATGTCTGCAATTACAATATAGGGGCATGCAATCACATTGAATTGAAAATCGCGGTGGTGCGTGCCGATCAACACGCCATGCCTGTATTCACTTACGCAGACACCCACAACCCATTGTCCCAGAATGGTAGGGTTTCCGTTGAGCAAGCCGGTTTGAGGATTGATGTTGATCGCAGGGTTGGAAGCCATCGGGTAACTCGCAGAGTAAGCCGGGCTGAAAGGTACTGAAGGATAGGGCGGAGCGGAATTAACAGTTGGACAGAGTCCAGTGCCACAAGAGGATGTAGTTCCCGCCTGCACGATCGGGCAGCATTGGTCGAGGCCATTAAACGGCGTACATAAGCTATACACTAGTGAATCCCCGTCAGGGTCAGAGGCTACGTGATTGAAATTAATCGGAATACCTTTGCACACATAAATTGGTGGCCTGAAGCTGAAGCGGGGACTGCTGTTAACGGCCACCTGATCGGGTCCTGGAATATGCTCCCAGTATGTGGTACCAACCGCGCCAGGGTTGACGAGGTTTAAGATGGTGCTGTTGCGGCAGCAACGTTGGTAGGCAATATAGTAGCCGCCATTAAGTGGCGGCAGGTTCACGGTAGTCACATAAATGGCTTCTTCCACGCAGGCCGAGCCGGCAGTAGTAGGTGCACAAGGGCTGTTGTTGGATGGCGGAACCGTCATCGAACTGGTTATCGCCACATTCATGGTTGTAAATACCGTGCCATCGGCTTTAAAGATCGTCATAAACGCCGGGTTGTCGAAGGGCGGCACGCCGTTGATGCAGTCGCGGTAAACCTTCATCGTGATGCGATAGTTATTACCTCCAAGGTAGTCGTAATAAATCTCACCGCCCACAATATGGGTCGCGTGCGATAGCCTGAACGCCATCAACAACAACAAAAGCCAATATGTTCTGATTCGCCTGATGCGTCTTTGATTTAATTGAACAATTCGAAAAAGCCATTGAACTTCCTGCCGTCCGTTACTTCCAGCACATAGAAGTAAGTCCCTGCGGTCATCCCCGGTTTCCAGTCGTTTTGATAGTTTGTGTTTTTATAAACCTGTTTACCCCAGCGGTTATAAACGTACAGCGAAGAGCCTAAAAAGTTATCGAGGCCCTTGATCCTGAAGTAGTCATTGATATTATCGCCGTTAACGGTGACAACATTGGGGACAATGACCTTGCAGTCGATGGTGGTGAGATCAAAAGTAGTGAATTTACTGATACCACACGCATCGTCCACAGAAATTGTGTAAGTGCCTGTAGAAGTGGTACTTCCGGTTGGGTTAAAATAATAAGTGGAATTGACGGTAGCGGTGGGTACCATTCCATTGCCTGGAACGCTGAGGGCGATATTGATCGGCGCTTTCCCGCCCGATACCTGCACGGGGATCTGCCGGGTAGAGTCGATGCAGATCGTGTAGGATGCTATCGGCGACAGCTCGGGTACCGTGGTTGGTGTTACTGTAATTTGCTTGCTCACCGGCTTGTTGCAAAAGTCATTGATCTGGAGCGAATAGGTAGCAGGTTGCGTGAGCGGCCCGGTGGTCAAAGCAGCCGTTGTTGCCCCTGAAGGCGACCAGGTATAAGTGTATGGCGGAAAGCCCAAAGAAGCGCCCGCATTTAGCACAATACTTTGGCCATTACAAATACTACTGTCCCCCAGGGAAGAGGCGATTGGTGTATAATCGCTGAGGTAAAGCCTGAAACCGATCGAACCAACGATGGAGCAAAGGTTTGCCGTGTTGGTATAACTGGTGATCGTAAATACGATTGTATCAATTCCTTCTATCACATTATCGTTCAAGGCCTTCAGGTTGCAAAAACGGATGGTGTCTTGGTTAGGACTGAAAATCAGTTTAGTAGGCCAGCTAAACGAGCTATTTCCTTGTTGAACGTAGTCGGTTCCGAGAACAGCATTTCCTGAAACCTGTAACATGAATGAATCTTTTTGTGTTTTATTTCCGCCCCGGATAAAATAAACACAGTTGGTATTACAATCTTCCACCAATACGCTATCACTCAATGTGGCGTTAGAGTTGAGAGAGCTTACCGAGATAGGCGGCGCAGAGCTGAAAGAACCACCTTCGAGGAACACGCCGGAGTCATAGACATCATCGCCCCCGTCGGCAATCGCGATCTTGATGTGATAAGTTTGTCCGCAAACTACTTTTTCGCGGGCGTACATCACTGTTGTGAGTCCGTCGAATTCTACATTGATGCTGTTGCCGGTATTGTCGCGGTAAAAACCGGCGTTTGTAGAGCCGTTCACATCGTCAATCGATACAGGTGTAGTAGTGCCCGGCACCAGGGCAATGTTGCGATTCACATAATTGCCTCCGGCGGGATTTGGCCCGTTCAAAAAGAATCCGAAAGCATCGTTAACGCCGGCATTCACAAATTCAGGATATTCTTCCGAACCGAAACAGTAGCGGAACTTGAGTGAATCGCCCATCGGTACGAAATCGAATTCAAGAATGGCCGCGTCGAATGTCGTGTTTCCTGAAACCGTTGTCAGCAAAGGATCGCCTGGATTACCGAAGCCGGTTGAGGTATTAGAAACATTATTGGGTCCCTGAGGACCTACGGCAGAACTGCTCAGGCCGTCGCCGGTACTGAGAAATACACCGGACCCGATTCCTAAACTCGTACTTAATGTGGCATTGAACCGGGTTCTTTGTTTGACGTCGCCCACAAAGGTAATGTTGCTGGCAGTAACACCCGTACCCAACAGTACCTGGTTTACCAATTGTGTTGGTGTCATGGTATTGCTTGTCACCAACTGAGCCGATAGCTTACAACTCAAAAAAATAAAAGATAAAAGAGCGATCGTTTTCATGGATGTGATTCTCCTAAGCTCTAACGAATTTAGTCTAATCTAGCTTTGGAATTAATAAAAATAGGTAAAAAAACCGGTTCATTATTGGTTTTCCAATCAATAAAATGCCCTGTTGACGCAAAAAACAGTAATTTAGGCTCGCTAATATCTCTACACCCATGGAAAAAAATCAACTTACCGACTACATTTCAGCTAACAAAGATCGTTTTTTGAGCGAATTGCTCGATCTTCTTAAAATCCCGTCTATCAGTGCAGATCCTAAATACAAAGGCGACGTTCAGAAGACGGCGGAAGCAGTCAAACAGCGGTTGGAAGAAGCCGGTGCCGAGAAAGTGGAAATTTGCCAAACGAAAGGCTTTCCAGTGGTATATGGCGAAAAGATCATTGACCCGGCCAAACCCACTGTGGTGGTTTACGGGCATTACGATGTGCAGCCGGCCGATCCGTTGAACCTGTGGGATTCGCCGCCCTTTGAGCCGGTTATTAAAAAAACGGAGATTCATCCCGACGGGGCTATTTTTGCCCGTGGTGCCTGCGACGATAAAGGTCAGATGTACATGCACGTGAAAGCCTTCGAAACGATGATGAAAACCAATTCATTGCCTTGTAACGTGAAGTTTATGATCGAAGGTGAAGAAGAAGTGGGATCTCCGAGCCTGGGCCCATGGATCATCGAAAACAAAGAACGTCTCAAAGGCGACATTATTCTCATCTCCGATACCTCAATCATTGCTAACGATACGCCGAGCATCGACTGTGGCCTGCGCGGCCTCGCCTATATAGAAGTAGAAGTGGAAGGCCCGAACCGCGACTTGCACAGTGGCGTGTATGGTGGTGCAGTAGCTAACCCGATCAACATCCTTTGTAAAATGATAGCCTCCTGCCACGACGAAAACAACCATATCACCATTCCGGGCTTTTACGATAAGGTGCAGGAACTGAGTCGTGAAGAGCGCGCCGAAATGGACAAAGCGCCATTCAACCTGGATGCTTTCAAAAAAGACCTGGGTATCGGCGAAGAGCGCGGGGAAACCGGCTATACCACCAACGAGCGTACCGGCATACGTCCTACATTGGATGTAAACGGCATTTGGGGCGGCTATATTGGCGAGGGAGCAAAAACGGTATTGCCGTCGAAAGCCTTTGCCAAAATTTCGATGCGCCTTGTTCCCGACCAAAGCTCGGACGAGATCAGCAACTTATTTAAGACTTACTTCGAGAGCATCGCTCCAAAATCGGTGAAGGTGAAAGTAACGGCGCACCATGGCGGCGAGCCGGTAGTAGTACCTACCACATCCAAAGGCTTTATCGCTGCCAGCAAAGCCATGGAAGAAACTTATGGCAAGAAACCGATCCCAACCCGCGGCGGCGGCAGCATTCCGATCGTGGCCCTCTTTAAAAAAGAGCTCGGATTGGATAGCATCCTTTTCGGCTTCGGCCTCGACAGCGATGCCTTGCACTCGCCAAATGAGCACTACGGCTTGTTCAATTATTACAAAGGCATCGAAACCATTCCTTTGTTCTACAAATATTTCACGGCCTAAGCCCTGAAGCAGCCACGTGCGGGAGTTCCGGTCTGGCTTTAAACCACCATGGGCAAAACATCCATAGCCATTGTAGGCGGCGGTGCGGCTGCCCTGATACTTGCCAGCGAGCTCGATAGCAAGCGCTACAACATTGCCATTTACGAAAAAAATGCAGCCCTGGGCCGGAAGTTCCTGGTAGCAGGCAAAGGCGGTTTTAATCTGACCCATGCCGAGCCTGAAAGGCAGTTTGCAGACCGTTATACTCCGGCGGCATTCATTGCTCCTTTTCTCAGGGCTTTTTCCAATGATGACTTTAGGAACTGGCTTCGCAAAGCCGGTATCGATACCTACGTCGGAACCAGTCAGCGGGTGTTTCCCCTGAAAGGGAGGAAGCCTGTAGAAGTACTGAAAGCCATAGAGGAAGGCATACGCCGCAATGGCGTTGAGCTGCACCTGGGCCATACCTGGAAAGGCTGGAGTGGGAAACACTTGTTGTTTGAAGTCCGCGGAGTAGAGACAACGGTGGAAGCCGACGTTACTGTATTTGCACTCGGCGGCGGCAGTTGGAACGTCACAGGCAGTGCCGGCGATTGGCTTCCACTCTTTGCCGCACAAGGCGTCGCAGTGCATCAATTCCTGCCCTCAAATTGTGCTTATCACATTTGCTGGGATGCGGAGTTTATCCGGCAGTATGCCGGCAGTCCGCTTAAAAATGCCGTGTTTACCTGCGGGCAAAGCAGCCGCAAAGGCGAAGCCGTGCTGACGGAATTCGGTATCGAAGGCAGTGGTATTTATCCGTTAAGTCCATCCATTCGCCAACAGCTGAAGGAACACGGTGAAGCCATGTTGCAGATCGACCTGAAACCCGATCTCGATGAGTTGGAAATTGCCAGGCGCCTGAAAGAAAAAGGGCGCTTGTCGGTGAAAGATGTTCTTGAAAAAAAGCTGAATTTGTTACCTGTTCACATCGCTCTCCTCAAAAGTCACACCACCAAAGCGGATTACCAGGATCCGTTGTTATTAGCAAAGGCCGTTAAATCCTTGTGCCTGCACATTCAGGACTTCGGTCCGCTCGATGAAGCGATCTCTACGGTTGGCGGCATCGCGCTTGAAGAATTGAACGAAAACCAGGAGCTGAAAAAAATGCCGGGATGCTATGTGATTGGCGAAATGAGCGATTGGGACGCGCCTACCGGCGGCTATTTGCTTCAGGCCTGTTTCAGCATGGGTTACGCCCTGGCAAAGCACCTTAACGGGTTGCAGGCTCGGGGTTCAACGTTTCCAAATCCATAGAAAATAAAACGCTGGCAATTTTCCATTTGCCATCTATTTTCAGCAATCCCCAGCTTTCTTTTCCCCAATTGCTTTTTTTGCCATCGACCCAGAAACTGTAATCGAAACTAACGGTGGCCATGGCGTCGTCGAAAACCATCACGGTATTGTAAAAACGCTCTTCCATGGCTCTTTTATCACGGGCTACCCAGCGGATAAAACTTTTATAGTTGTCATTGAAATAGCTGACCACTAAGCTGTCCCGACGGCGCTCATCGGCATGTGTCTTTTCCTTATTGATGCCGGTCCATGCTACCGGTCCATCATAGAACAGGCGCCGGAATCCAGTACTGTCTTTGGCATGGATGGCCTGCATAAAATCGCGCATCAGGTTTTCGATCGCAGGATCTGTTTTATAGGACGGCTTTTGTGCATGTAGCCACGATGTTTGGAATATCAGCATCAGGCAAACGAGTTTAACAGATTTATTCATCATAAACGGTATATCAACGAGGCGTTTAACGTGAAGGCGCACATTTGGTTTCTATTCATTGCGTATTCATCACAAAACACCTGTCAACAGGTATAACCTACATGCCAAGCTGGTTCATGATATACTCAAAGGTGAAGGTCCAGTTATCGATCGACTGTTTTGTGTTCTGTCCGCTGCCGTGTCCGCTGTTGTAGTCCACATACAGAAGTACAGGGCTTTCCTGTCCCTCGTTGTTTTGCAGGGCAGCAACAAATTTCTTGGCGTTCATCGGGTCCACGCGGCTTTCGTTGGCACCGGTAGTCACAAGCATATCGGGTAAGTTCACGCCTTTGCGAATGTTGTGGTAGGGCGAATAGCGGAGCAGCCAGCGGAAATCGGCATCATTGTCGGAAGAACCGTATTCCGGGATCCAGTAACGCGCAATAAGGAATTTATGGTAACGGATCATGTCGAGCAGAGGCACCTGGCAGACGATGGCTTTGTAGAGATCGGGCCGTTGCGTGGCGATGGCCCCCATTAGCAGGCCACCGTTACTGCCACCCATCGCTACCAGCTTTTGCGGATTGGTATATTTTTCAGCGATCAGCCATTCAGCACAAGCATTGAAATCGTCGAAGCAATTTTGTTTTTTATCAAGCATGCCGTCGCGGTGCCATTGCTCGCCGTACTCGTCGCCGCCACGGATGCCGGCCTGAACGACCACACCACCCGCATTCAGGAAATGCGAATAGAAACCGTAGTAATGAACCGATATCCCGACATTAAAACCGCCGTAAGCCGTGAGCAATGTCGGGTTGTTGCCATCGAGCTTGATGCCTTTTTTGTGCAGCACGAAAACCGGCACACGGGTACTGTCTTTCGATTTATAAAATTTGATCTCGCCCACAATGTTGCTCATATCAATGGGTAGCACACGCTGGTAATACAAACGCCATTTGAAATCACGTGCCGAGGCCACGTAGGTTTTGGCCGTTGAGGTAAAGGTACTCAGCGTAATGTACAGCGAATCTTCCTCGGCATCGTAACTCATGCCAGCCACATCGCCCTGTTCGGGCAATTCCAGCTTGCGCTCGAACTTGCCATCAAGGCTATAAAGCAACAAAGAGCTGACAATGTCTTTCTTTTCCTGGATGATGAGGTGGGTATTGGTAACCGTGTAGTCCTGTTTCACGTCCTTGCCTTCCGGAATGAGTTCTTTCCACTGCGTATAGTCAGGATTATCGATGCTTGCCGACATCAGTCGGTAATTAGGCGCATTGTCATTGGTAAGCACATAAAACGTATTGCCTTTGGCAAAAGGGTATGCGCTGCTTTTGGTGCTTTTGTATATCTGTCTGCCTTCTCCGCTGCTTCCTGTTTTTTTAATGTAGAGGGTATTGGCATAGAAATCGCTTTCGCCCGAAAAGGTTACATCGCTGTAGCGGTTGTCGTAAACGAAAAAACTGTTTTTGGCATCTTGTGTGGTACCAATCATTTTTGCTTTGGCAAAAGGTTCGCCGAGTTTCCAGCTGTATGTTTTTAAAGGACGTTGTTTATCGATATCTTCCTTGGTGCGAATCGTCACATAGCCGTGTTGCTGATCTTTGGTAAATGAGAACCCAAATACATTTTCCAATGGCTTGTATAACACTTTGCCGGTTTTGGTGTTGATGATGTATAGGGTAGAGATCTCGCCGCCTCCGGTTTGCGCGGTAATGGCTGCCGTTTCTCCATCGTAGGTGTACTGAATGCCCGAAGTAGAAGTGTTGCCTGTGGGGTCAATGGCTACCGGATCCCAGATCAGCTTCTTTTCGCCGTTAAGGATCGTGTATAGTTTATATTGCTTATCACCTTTGCGTTTCACGGTTTGGAACACACGCTTGGCATATTTGTCCAACGGCCCTTCGTAATCCATGTCGATATAGTCGGCGATACTTTGCTGCAAGGCTGGATGCGATTTCTGCGTTTTCTTCAGGTAGTCGAGCGTAAATTCGTGTTGGCGTTTCGTCCAGTCTTCCACTTTCGGATCTTTGGCATCTTCGAGCCAGCGGTAGTCATCCGTCAGCACCACATGGTGCAGGGTATCTTTTACGGGTATGGCCGGGCTTGCCGGATACTGGGGTTTGGTTTGGCTCATGGCTGCAAAAGTTAAAGAGGTAAGCAGTGCGGCGTAAATCGCTTTCATAGGCGGTGTTATTTGTATAGGCATAAAACTAAACAACATCTGCCATTTACTTTCCGGAAAAAGGAAGAGTGGCAGATGTTGTCAAAGAACGGAACGAATGTGGGATCGCCGACCTAGAACTCGCAATTGTTTGGCGTGCGTGGGAAAGCGATCACGTCGCGGATATTGGTCATGCCGGTTACGAACAGCACCAGGCGCTCGAAACCGAGGCCAAACCCGGCGTGCGGGCAAGAGCCAAACCGACGGGTATCGAGGTACCAGTTCATTTCCTCGGTTGGAATATGCATCTCTTTCATGCGGCTTTCCAGTTTTTCAAGGCGCTCTTCACGCTGGGAGCCACCAATGATCTCGCCGATGCCCGGGAAGAGGATGTCCATGGCAGCAACGGTTTTTCCGTCGTCGTTCATGCGCATGTAAAAGGACTTGATGTCTTTCGGATAATCCGTCAGGATCACCGGTTTTTTGAAATGCTTTTCTACCAGGTAGCGCTCGTGCTCACTTTGCAGGTCGGTGCCCCAGCCTTCCACCAGGTACTGGAATTTCTTTTTCTTATTGTGGTTCGACTCGCGCAGGATGTCGATGGCCTCGGTGTAGGTGATCTTTGCAAATTCGTTGTCGAGACAGAAGGTGAGTTTTTCCAGGAGGCCCAGTTCACTGCGCTCGTTCTGCGGTTTACTTTGCTCTTCGTCTTTCAGGCGCTGCGCCAGGAATTCAATATCGTCTTTGTTATGGTCGAGGGCATAGCGGATCACGTATTTCAGCATCTCTTCTGCTAATGCCATATTGTCTTTCAGGTCATAGAAGGCCATTTCAGGTTCGATCATCCAGAACTCCGCCAGGTGGCGTGCTGTGTTGGAGTTCTCGGCGCGGAAAGTCGGGCCGAAGGTATAAATATCGCTGAAAGCCATTGCCCCTAGCTCACCTTCCAACTGACCAGACACGGTGAGGTTGGTAGCCTTCCCGAAGAAATCCTGCTTAAAATCGACTTCTCCGGTTTCGGTCAGCGGTGGGTTTTTGGCGTCGAGCGTGGTTACACGGAACATTTCTCCGGCACCTTCGGCATCGCTGCTCGTAATGATAGGTGTATGCAGGTAGAGGAATCCTTTGTCGTTGAAAAACTTGTGTACCGCATAGGCGAGTGTGTGTCGCACGCGGAACACCGCGCCAAATACGTTGGTACGGAAGCGCAGGTGAGCAATCTCACGCAGGTATTCGAGCGAGTGCTTTTTGGGTTGCAGCGGAAAAGCGTTCGGCTTGCTGATATCGGATTCGGCATCGCCATAGACTTCCAGTGTATCCACCACGATCTCGACACTCTGGCCTTTTCCGGTAGAGGCGATTAGTTTTCCGGTAACGCCGATGCAGGCACCTGGTGTAATACGGCGCAGCGTATCGGCATGCATGGTTTCGTAATTGACTACGGCCTGGAGATTATGGATGCACGAACCATCGTTCATGGCAATGAACGAGGTGTTGCGAAATGTTCGTACCCAGCCTTTCACATGGATCACCTGATCGATGAGTTCTCCTTTTAAAACGTCTTTGATTTTTACGCGTGACATAGTCTTGTTTTTTAAGACTGTGAAGATAGGAAAAGCGCCAGAGTTTAGAAAAGATTTCGTGCGGGTCTTAGTTTTTTTCTGGACTTCATAAGAAGTATGGAAAAATGAGCTTAGCGTTTCAATAACCTCGCTACATACTTTCCCACGATATCGAATTCCAGGTTGACAGTATCGCCCACTTTCAGGGCTTTGAACACCGTATTCTCATAAGTGTAAGGAATGATGCACACCGAGAAATCATGGTCGTGCGAATCCACCACTGTGAGGCTGGTTCCGTTAATGGTAATGCTGCCTTTTTCTACCGTAACGTTACCCCTGGAGCTATCATAAGATACAGTATAGGTCCAGCTGCCATTGTTGTCGCTAATGGCGGTAATGGTGCCGGTTTGGTCCACATGGCCTTGCACAATATGACCGTCGAAACGGCCGTTGGCGGCCATGCAGCGCTCGAGGTTTACGATGTCGCCGGTTTGGAGTTTGCCAAGGTTTGTTTTCCGGAGTGTTTCGTCAATCGCCGTAACGGTGTAGCGGTGGCCATTGATCTTCACCACCGTGAGGCACACGCCGTTGTGCGCGACGCTTTGGTCGATCTTCAGCTCATGGGTAATGGCGCTGCTGAATGTGAAATGCACGTTGCTGCCTTCCGTTTCAATTTGCTCTACTGTTGCCAGTGTTTCGATAATGCCTGTAAACATGATCAGTTGTAGTGTTTAGTATGGGTATGCACGCCTTTGTCGGAATAAAATTCCAGGTCGCCGCTAAGCTCCCCGTTTTTAAATTGCCCTTCATTGTATAGTTTGCCGTTGGCAAAGTAACTCTTATACATACCTTCTTCAACACCATTGGCGTACATTTGTTCCACGCGAAGCGTGCCGGTCGGATAATATTCTCGGTATAAACCATGTTTACGGCCATCACAGTATAAACTGGTAGCGCTGATCGACCCGCTCGAAAACCAGATCGTATCCGACTGAATGGTGTCGTTACGGTAATGTTCTCTTGATTTTTTGGCGCCGTTTTCGTAAAAATACTCGAAAGTTCCGTGCCGTTTTTCCCCGATCATCTGTTCTTTCGACAAGATCCTGCCTTCGCCACCATAAAAATAGTTCACGGTTACCAGCTGTCCGTCAACGGTTGTTTTCTCGGAGGTGATAGTGCCATTGAGGTCGTATTCGGTCGATGCGTAAACCTCTCCATGGCGGTAGTCGTCATGTTGGCGCAGATTCCCATTGGCATAGTACATATCAAGGAAGCCGGTTTGGCTTCTTACATCGAATGCGCCTTTGCTGTGCGTTTTTCCCGACCGGTAGTACTTAAAATATGGGCCCGACAGGGTGTCGTTGACAAACATTGCTTTTTGTCCTATTTTTCCATTCGAAAAATAGGCATTGAATTTTCCGTGACGCCTGCTATTCAGGTATTCCACCTCGTATTGTATTTTTCCTGTGTAGGGATGGTACACAATGATGTTACCGCTGCCGTTTTTCAGGTTGCCGCCATCCACTTTCCGGCCATAAGGATCAAAGCTCGTGAGCAGGTTTTGTATCATGCCCTGGTTATACACCAAAGAATGGCGCTCGCGGCCGGAGTGGTAGAAAAACCTGGTAACGCCATGCGCTATACCATTTATTTGCCACGATTCGAAGTTCTTCTTCCCGTCCTCAAAATACGCGCGTATCAATCGGAGTGTGTCTTGCCCCAGAGGCTTCTTTTCAAGTACACTGAAGCTATCGTTCGCTACAAATTCCGTTTCTTCAAACACCTCGTTACTTTTCTGATCTACATCTTCTGCGCTTTCTTTCACAATCGAGTTCACGATCGGTTCGCAAGAAAACAGAAATGCGGCGGATACCGTCAGCAGGAATAGTCGTAACATCATCCTGCAAATATACAAAGCCCGGCGGCTTTTTGTGCGATCGTTCCATTTAGAAAAAAGCCCGTACCTGGGCGCCGCCGATATTCACCGTTTTGGTTCCCGGCGATTTACGACCGTCGTAGTTGATGCTTACCTGAATGTTATTGGTAAGGTTGCGTTGATAGCTCAGGCCCCAGGTGTAGTTGTAGCCGGTTTTGAGGGCGTTGAGCATTTCATAGGCAATAGATGTGTTTTCGAGGTCGTTGTAGGTAATGGAAATGAAGTTGGCTTTGCCCGTCAGGCTACCTTTTTCTACCTGGTTGTATTTGAATTCCAGTCCGAAGTCGTTGATCTCCGCTTTTTGAAATCCTTCGTAAATGATGTTCTGTTTGACTCCGTATTTGTAAATGAGGCTTACCCGGAAGGCTGTGTTAGGCTGGTAGCTCAGCTTTTGTTCCAGGTCGAAATATTCGATAGCGTAATTACGTGTAGAAAAAAACAAGGATACATTGCTTTTGTTCCCATAGATGTTCACGCTGTTGATGCTCCAGGCCCGTGTGACGTTCCAACGCCAGCGCCATTCATGGGTTTCGTTGCCACGTGTTTCAAAACCATTGGTGAGGAGTTGCTTACTGATGTTGTTCTGGTAAGTGTAATCTGTCCCGAAAACCGCCGCACTCTGGTTAAAGAACAGGCTTTGGCGCAGGGAATAATTGAGAGCGGTAATGGAGGTATCGCCCAGCCGCACATCAAAGGGGTCGAAAGAAAACAGGCGCCCGTTATCATTCGATTTTTTATCGATGCGGTAGGCAGATTGGGTGGCAAAACGGCTCAGGAACCGCATGGCGCGTCCTACCGAATCTTTCAGGAATACCGCCGGCCGGAGGTTCATCGAAAAGCTGAACTGGTCGTGAAGCACCTTCACGTATTGATTGGTGGGTGTGTACACGCGAATATAGAGCGCCTGGTCGGGAAACTGCGCAATTTCAAATTCGTTCAGTTCCGCTACGCCGTTGTCATTATAGTCCTTCCAGGCGTAAGTTCCCTGACCGGCAGCCACCAGCAGGTAGTAGTATTCCTTGCGGTTTTCGAGTCCGTAGCCGGTTTCGTAAAACATGCTTGAGGTGACGAAACCTTTCAGTAATCTTGGTGCGTATTCCACGCGGCCCAGCACCGTGTTATCGGGTTTGAGGTAAAGCGGATTAGCCTGTTTCAAATGCAGTTCGCGGTAGGTAACAATTACCGAAAAAGGGTGGTTGCGGATGGTGTTGATGTTGGCCGAGAAGCCGGCGTTTTGGGCCAGTGTCGAATCTTTAAGTATTGAACTATAGGCTTGCCGGTCGCGCCGCTCGCGGTAAAACAGCTTAAACAGGTTTCCGGTAGTGTCCTTGTTGGTTATGTTGCCCTCCCATTCCCAGAATTGGTAGCTGCGCGGCAGCAAACTGTCTGACCCTTTGTTGCGGAATTCGTTATGCTCGAATTCGTCAAGGAAATTCAGTTTCACTTTCCACACATCTTTCGATACCAGCGATTTGTGACGGTAAAAGTTACTGCGCTGCCCGAGGTAATTGCTCGTGAGGTAAGAGCCGGTGTAATTTACCGAAGCCGCTTTGATGTTGTAAAAGCCGGTGAGGCTATGTTTCAACCCGCGGTAAAAGGATCCTTCATCGAAAAAATTGATACCGTATAACAGCCGGCCACGATTTCCTTTCTGGAGACCAGTCTGAACAAAGCCTACATGCTGGTCGGTATTAATGGGTGCGCTGATGGGTCGGTTCCAATCGCGTTCGAATTCCACAGCCCGGTAACGTTCAATGGCGTTAAAGTTTTTCTGAATGTATTCGTAGCCTACGTTGTAGATCGCATTCAAGGATTCTTTCCGGGCAGTATCGCTTTTGATAACCGTTTGGTTATTGCTGTTGAGACGTAAACCGTAGCCGTTGTCGTCGCCGGCGTCGAATTTGCTAAACGTGTTGATGTCGTTTTTGGTATATACACCTTCTATGTCAAGGTTATGCAGTTTATCAAATTCATATAGGCCGCCCGCTGTAACCATTTGTTTTTTACGCGGTGCCACCAGTGGGATCACCGGTTCGTAGTTTCCCTGTAACACACCGCCCACCGGCGCCACCCATTGATATACCTTGCCATTGGCTGTGGTAAGCCGCTGCACATAGTGGCCGCTGTTTTCGCCGACGTAACTGAATTTGACACGGTAACGTGCGCTGTCAGGATTGAGCGAATACAGGTATATGCCCTGATATACGATGCCTCCTACTACAGTATCGTGTTTCCAATAGAACACATCCGTGTTGTTGAAATCAGACAGGGTTGCGCCGCTCGATACAGCCTTGCTTAACGTGTCGCCAATGGTATAAAGCACCAATTTTTGCTGTTCGGTAAGAGTTTGTTGCAGACTTTTGTTCTTGTTGTCCTGCTCGCCATACACATTGAGGCGCAATTTCAATTTTTTCATCTCAGCCTCTTCGCTGAAGAAATACAAGGACCGTGCATAGTTTCGCTCCGCATACTGGAATTCGGCAATGATGCGCTTATCCTTGGTAATTATTTGTTTAGCCGTAAACGTCAACTCAGCGGTGTTGTAGTCGATGATGTAATCGTTCTCCTGGCCGCGTTGCAACAATTTCCCATCGATGTAGATACGCTCCGTACCTGAAAGCACAATGATGAACGGCTCGTTGTCGGCGCCGCGAAGCCTGTACGGGCCCTGGTTATTCTCGGTGCCTTGTACCACATTGCGCGCAAATTTGCCTTTGCTCACAGCGCCACTGGCCTGTGTGCGGAAAGTTACCGGTGTGCCCTCAACAGTATCCTTGTATATATTTGAAAAATAGGCGCCCTGCGAGCGCTTGTAGAAGTTCATGAAGTAGCTGTTGGGCCGCTGCAACTGGAAGTCGCCCACAATCAGCTTATTGTTTTCGTTGGAGAGCTGGATAAATACCTTGTCGAATTCCTGAAGTTGCGCGGTGGTGCCATCGGCCTGGAAAGGAATATTGTCATCAGTGGCAGCGAGCAGTAAATCAACTTCCTGCGTAAGTTTACCGCTCACCTGGAGGTTGAGACTCGAATTAACCACCACATCCTGATTGTTGCCGAAGCTAATGCCCCGGCTGATGCTGCCGTTTTTATTCAGTCCGTCTGTTACAAACGATTCGGTAGCTTTGTCGGGGCTAAACGAAATAGTAAACGGGTTGGAAGGTAGCGAAAGATCCCTGGTAAGCACTGACCTGCTCTTGTGGGAATACCTGCGTTCGAAATTGTAAGGGAACGTCTTGTACGACACAGCTACTGCATCCGCTGGCCGCTTTTTGAAAATGATGGCTTTAAGCGGATACTGAATCGAGTAGGAGTTGCTATCGACGGCTTCACCTCTTGAAAATAGTTTTACCGTTCCGGGAATGAGGCTAAGGGTGTCAAGGTACAGTGTGTCGGATCGCAGGAAATAATATTTCTGCCTGGTATTGGTTTGAGCCCCGAGCTGAAATATGCTTCCCAACAGAACGAACAGTATGCAGGCAATCCTCGAAACCACGGCTCTATATAACGGATTATAAAGATAGAAATTGTATTTTTAACCCCTAAACTATCTTCCCTATGCGCATCATTACATACAACATCAACGGCATCAGAGCCGCTATGACGAAAGGTCTTGTGGATTGGATAAAAGTGGCCGACCCGGATGTGTTGTGCCTGCAGGAGATAAAGGCCACCCCAGATCAGGTAAACGTGGCAGAATTTGAAGCTCTCGGGTATCATTTGTATTGGTATCCGGCGCAAAAGAAAGGCTACAGTGGTGTTGCCATTTTTAGCAAGCAGAAAGCTCTGCACGTGGAGTACGGTTGCGGCATCGAAAAATACGATGCCGAAGGCCGCGTGTTGCGTATCGATCTCGACCATTGCTCGGTGATGAGTGTGTATCATCCCAGTGGTAGCAGTGGCGACGAACGCCAGAGTTTTAAAATGCAGTGGTTGTCCGATTTTCAAGTCTATATAAACGACCTGAAAACACGCATCCCGAACCTGGTGCTTTGCGGCGATTACAATATTTGCCACAAACCCATCGATATTCATAACCCGAAATCGAATGCCAACACCTCAGGTTTTTTACCGGAAGAGCGCGAGTGGATGGAGCAGTTTATTACTTCCGGCTTCACCGATTCGTTCCGTTTTTTCAATCAGGAGCCTCATCAATACAGCTGGTGGAGCTATCGCGCCGGCAGTCGAGGTAAGAACCTGGGCTGGCGCATCGATTACAATTTGGTGGCCAATCACATGGAGCCACACCTGCGTCATGCCGCGATCTTAAGTGATGCCATGCACAGCGATCACTGTCCGGTTTTGCTGGAAATGGACTTTTAATAAAATTGAGCCGAATTTTTAGGATTTTTAGTTTTATAGATTATATTTGTGCTTACTATAACTTTACGTACCAGTATGAGAAAATTATTTATTCCCCTGTTTGCCAGTGCGCTGGCACTTGGTTTAGCGTCCTGTACCTCGTGCTCCGAAGAAAAAAAAGATGATCACGGCAGCGCAGAAGGAAAAGGCGGTGTATATATGGGAGGCGTGATGCGACTGAATGAAGTAGAAGCCTTCAAGAGCCTGAACCCGATAGCTGTAAACGAAGTGGTGGGGTTTCATATCGGTACGCAGTTGTTTGAAGGTCTGGTGAAATTCAATCAGAATGACCTTTCTATCATGCCGGCTATCGCTTCACGCTGGGAGAGTAACGACAATCAGACGGAATGGACCTTTCATGTCCGCCCCAATGTGAAGTTCCACAACGACGCGTGTTTCCCGGAAGGAAAAGGCCGCACACTCACCGCCAACGATGTTAAATTCTGCCTCGATAAACTCTGCTCCGCAGCTCCCGATAATTCCCAATTCGACGTAACGTTCAAAGACCGTGTGGTGGGTGCCAACGAGGCTTTCGAATCTTCCAAATCGGGCAAAAACATTGGCGTTTCAGGGATTAAAGTTGTAAACGATTCCACACTGACCATCAGCCTTAAAACACCGTTCGCGGGCTTCCTCAACATCATGGCCATGCCAGGTTGTTGGATTTATCCGAAAGAAGCACTTGACAAATATGCCGCTGACCTGCGCATTCACCCTGTGGGTTCCGGCCCGTTTGTATTGGAAACCATGAAAGAAGGTGAAGTGGTGATTATGAAGAAAAACGCCGACTATTACGGCGTGGACAATGATGGCAACAAACTGCCTTATCTCGACGGCCTTAAATACACATTTATCCGCGAGAAAAAAGCCGAGATCCTTGAGTTCAAAAGTGGCAACCTTGACATGGTTTATCGCTTGCCGGTTGAAATTTTCCACGAGATTATGGGAGACCTGGAGCACGCGAAAGAGCGTAAAACCGATTTCCAGATATTGAATTCGCCGGCTTTCAACACTCACTACTTCGGCTTCAACTGTATCAGCAATGTTTTCAATAAAAAAGAAGTGCGTCTGGCATTTAACTATTCCATCGATCGTCATAAAATTGCCGACTTCACTATTCAAGGCGAAGGTACAGCAGCCGATTATGGTATGGTGCCTTATGTAGAGTCTTTTGAAAAAGACGGTTACAATTTCAAAGGCTTGAAAGGTTATACCTTCGATCCGGCAAAAGCCAAGGAATTGATGAAGCAGGCCGGCTATCCTGACGGAAAAGGATTTCCGAAAGTAACCCTCCAAATTAATAGCGGCGGTGGCGACCGTAATATCCTGGTGGCCGAGGTGGTTCAAAAAATGCTGAAGGAAAACCTGAATGTTGATGTAGATATCAATACAGTACCTTTGGCTGAGCACATTGAGTATGTTCAATCCGGAAAATCCGATTTCTTCCGCTTTGCCTGGTATGCCGATTACCCGGATCCCGAAACGTTCTTGACGTTGTTCTATGGAAAACACGTACCTGCTGGCGCTACCGAGAAATCTTTCATTAACTTCTTCCGCTTTAAAAATGCCCGTTTCGATTCATTGTTTGCAGCATCGTTCACGGAGCCGGATAAAGCCAAGCGCTATGGTCTTCTTTCACAAGCCGAGCAGGTGGTTCTCGACGAAGCACCGTTTATGCCAATTTTCTATGACGAAAACTACAGCCTGGAACAGCTTAATGTGAGGAATTTCCCGCAAAATGCCCTGAACTATTTCGATATGTCAGTGGTGTACCTTGTTCCAAAAGATAAAATGCCAAAGAAATAACAGCATTGGCTTCTACCCATAAATAAAATCCCAGGTGTTTGCCTGGGATTTTGCTTTTAGTGAATTTGCTAACAGAGTTTGATGCGGTATTTTTCGGCCATTTTCTGGATTTGCTCATCAGGAATGCCATGGATGTTGCGGCCTTCATGGTAGTTTTCTACCGTGCATACGTGTACGCGGTAGCCATGTTCGGTAGCCAGCCGGAAATAAGTATCGAGTTCCCAGGCAATGGTGAACGTATTGTGCAAGATAATTTTAGTGCATCCTGCCTGCATGGCTTCACGGGTTTTTTGCTCGCATTGGCTGTAGGCCTTGTGATTGTTCCGGTAGTCGAACGCATAGTTACCGCTTGCGGGATCGGTGAAATAGTCATCGACTGAAAATACCGGGTATGTACCGCCTTCGCTCAGAACGGCTGCAAGACTGCTTTTTCCGCTGCCCGGAAGGCCGCGCAGCAAAATGAGATGGCGATCGCTCATGCATTAAAAATACAATTATACATTGAATACACAGCCCGAATATGTTTTAATTTCTGCCGTTCGCTCTTTTTCGCCCGAAAGAAAACCAACGGGTAACGGGTACAACGCACGCTATTGTATCATCCCGATCAGGCCCTTGACTCTGCAAAACATGTGTAGGCAGTGGATGAGCTGACAAACGGTGAACAGAATTGCTGACGAAACAGGAAGTTCTTAACGGGTAGTTTGCAAATTGTAATCTGCAAATTCCCCATGCGGCTGGCAAATCAGGCGTTTACGAGCGCGGTTTTCAAAATACTTTCAAAAAGCGCTTTACCATCGGTGTTGCCCAGCAGTTCGTCGGCAGCCCTTTCAGGGTGAGGCATCATGCCAAACACATTCCGTCCGGCATTGCACACACCGGCGATGTTGTCGGTAGCACCGTTGGGATTAGCCTCATCGGTAATAGTTCCCTGTGCATCACAATACTTAAAAAGAATCTGGTTATTGGCTTTCAGTGATTCGATAGTTTGTGCATCGGCAAAGTATTTCCCCTCGCCGTGTGCAATAGGAATTTTAAGCGCTTTAACAGGCACCGCATTGGTCAGGGCTGTGTTGGTCGTTTCTACTTTGATGTAAACGTTTTGGCAGATAAACTTACGGCTGTTGTTGTGCAACAGGGCACCTGGCAACAGACCACTTTCACAAAGGATCTGGAAGCCATTACAAACACCAAATACAAAGCCGCCTTTCCGCGCGTGTTCCATCACGCTATCCATGATTGGCGAAAAGCGGGCAATGGCGCCACTCCTCAGGTAGTCGCCATAAGAAAAGCCACCTGGAAGAATAAGGTGTGTACACCCTTCGAGATCGGTGTTTTTATGCCATAGCTTCACGGTTTCCTGTTTTAGGATGTCGCGTAGCACGTACACCATATCTTCGTCGCAATTAGACCCCGGGAAAACAACCACTCCAAATTTCATGTGTTTAGGTATTATAGTTTATCAGCACCACAAAAGTAGGTAAATCCCATTAAAACAGCCATATATTTTTGAACATTACTTCGCGTTGCGTCCTTCTATATTACCCCAAGCGTGTAAAAATACACCACCACAAAAGCAGCCATAAACAGCACCAAGAGTGTATTGGCAATTTTCAGTTGCCGGATCTCCGCGAGGTAATCACCCAGCAGAACACTGAGCGGAATCATCGACGACATCAGCAACATATCGGGCAGCTGTTCAAAAAAAGCCATCAGGATGCACAGGCCCAGGAGCCAAAGCATAATGAACTTTGTTTTTTGCGTTTTAACCTTGTTCCCAAAACCTTTGTTGAGGTAGTGGAATAGCGCAAATACAAAGAGCAGGATGCTGACGGCCAGAAAACCAATGTAGTATTCAGAGATGAGCGGCCATTGCAACTGGCTCACCGCATCTTTCATGAGTTCAAGGAACCGGAATGTATTCCCATCGGAAAGGTAACACAAGCACAAGTATATGAACAGCGGAGCCGTAAGCCCAAAAAACGATACCACCCACTCGCGCCAGTTGAAAGCCCGTAAAATGAGGATAGAAATATAAAGCACCGGAAAAATAACAATGTAGTCGATAAAAAAGAAAGACGCCAGGCCCATGCATAAGCCTGCATTGAAAAAGTCGGGTAGGGCGCCCTCACGGCGGTAGCTGTTGATAACAAAATACAGCGAGGCCATTACAAATAAGTTAGCCACCAGAATGGGCTCCAAAGAATGTTTTGCAGTGGTCGAAAAAGCGAACAAAATGTAAAAAAAAGAGGGTAAGAAATTGGTCTTCGAGGTCATTTCCTGCTGCATGGCCATGAAATTCACAAAGAAAGCACCAAGTAATATCGCCAGGCAGGCAAAGATCTGCGTAGCCATAAACGATAGCTTATGCGTGAAAATGAAGTAATACAGGATGTGTTCGTCGTAAGAGGTGTCGGGTACGTAAGAAGTGGAAAAAACCAGGGTATTGACCCAAAGCCCTATGCAAATTACCAGAAGAATGATCACAGAAAGCTGGATGTTATTTTTTAAAGGCCCGGCGATCATTTTTTTGGTAAAAACGTAATTTATTTGGGAAAATTTATATTTTTGCGCTGTAAACTTACAAAATAAGATCAACATGACTTCTTTAATACTTACCTGGACAGATGTTTTTTATGCGATCGGGGATTTCTCTCTTTGGGTTTTTGCCGGTATGAAAAAAATGGGACATATTCCCAATGTGATCTTATGGACCATTATTTTTGTGTTGCTGGTAATTCAAACCATGCGCATCATCAAAGAAACCAAAGAAGCCGACCGTAACGGCACACTGCGATAAACATTTCTTTAAAAATTTTTCAAAGGCCATCTGCTGTGCAGGTGGCCTTTTTTTTCGCAAGTCATGGCATCTCTGTTGACCGTGGCCGACTTAATGAGTATATTTATTCAAAAAACACGTGTATATTCTCGGAATATCGGCTTATTATCATGATTCGGCCGCAGCCATTATCAAAGACGGTAAGGTACTAGCTGCCGCTCAGGAGGAGCGATTTACCAGGATTAAACACGACGATGCCTTCCCCTTGCACGCTGCCCGTTTCTGCCTGCAAGAAGCAGGAATTGCCCTGGCCGACGTAGAAGCCGTCGTTTTTTACGATAAACCCTTGTTGAAATTCGAAAGGTTACTCGAAACCTACCTGGCTACGGCGCCACGTGGATTTCGCTCTTTCCTGAAAGCCATTCCGCTATGGCTTAAACAAAAACTGTTTTTCAAAAGGGGTTTTTACAAAGCCCTCGAAGGCTTAGGAGAATACAATAAACAGGCATTGCGCATACTCTTTACAGAGCATCACCTGTCGCACGCTGCCAGTAGTTTTTATGCATCGCCTTTCGATGAGGCCGCGGTACTTACCATCGATGGGGTGGGCGAGTGGGCTACAACCACCATTAGCAAAGGCAAGGGCAATACACTTACCATTATGCAGGAAAGTCATTTCCCGCACTCGCTCGGCTTATTTTATTCAGCAATTACTTACTATTGCGGGTTTAAAGTCAACTCCGGCGAATACAAACTAATGGGCTTGGCGCCATACGGAGACAGGAATGGAGCAGAGGTAAATCGCCTGGCAACCCTGCTGAAAGCCGAAGTGATAACATTATACGACGACGGTTCCTTGTTTCTCAACCAGGATTTTTTCAATTACGCCACAGGGCTTACCATGACGCGTGACCATCGCTGGCAGCGCTTGTTGGGTTTTCCACGTCGCGAGCCGGAAACGCCATTAGATGCACCTTACATCAACCTGGCTCTGGCCGTACAGCTTATTACGGAAGAGGCGGTCATCCGGTTGGCAAGGCATGCGCTTCATCTAACAGGGAGCGCCAATCTTTGCCTCGCCGGTGGTGTTGCGTTAAACTGTGTGGCCAATGGTCGGCTTACGCGCGAGCGCATTGCACCGGCGCTTTACGTTCAGCCGGCTTCCGGCGACAGCGGCGGAGCGCTTGGAGCAGCCTGGGCTGCGTGGCATATTTATTTCGATAAGCCGCGTAGCATCCAATTGCCTGATGCCATGCAAGGCGCTTACCTGGGCCCGCATTACACCGACGCCGAGGTAGCGCAGGCCTTACATGGCGTAGATATTACAGCAGAGCGATACGAAGATTTCGAAGATCTGGCTAACCATACAGCAAGGCTTCTTGGCAATGGAAACATCATCGGTTGGTTTCAGGGAAAAATGGAATTCGGTCCAAGGGCACTTGGCAACCGGAGCATCCTTGCTGACGCACGAGATCCCGGAATTCAAAAACGACTGAATCTCAGCATTAAATTTCGCGAGAGTTTCCGGCCTTTTGCGCCGGCAGTGTTGGCAGGCGACGCCGCCGCTTACTTCGCACTCGAAGGCACATCGCCCTACATGTTGCAAACCCAACCGATTTTACCCGCACAGCGGCTGATCCAGTCCGAAGATTATCCATCCGCCACACTCAGCGAAAAGTTACAGGCGCCCAAAAGCAATTTTCCAGCCATTACCCACGTCGATTTTTCGGCCAGGATCCAGACGGTGGAACACGCCACCAATCCTCGCTTTTATCAGCTTTTGCAGGCGTTTAAAAACCAAACACAAAGTCCGATGTTGGTGAATACCAGTTTTAACCTGCGGGGCGAACCGATTGTGTGCTCGCCACAAGACGCCCTAGCCTGTTTTATGAACACAAATATTGATTACCTTGTGTTGGGTAATTTTTTAGTTAAAAAGAACAAACCGGTTGAGATTTTGCTCAACCCACAGCAAACACCCGATTAGGTCAATGAACGAACTAAGAGACATCTGGAGATTCATGAAAGAGCGGAAAAAATGGTGGCTTCTGCCAGTGCTTGTTGTGCTACTTCTCATCACGCTGCTCTTGGTATTGGGCGGCAGCAGCGCCCTGGCGCCGTTTATCTATTCAGTGTTTTAGGCTTTGCGAACAGGGCGATTATGGCCCGCTGCGAAAAAAATGCTACATTAGCTTTCATGATCAACCCGGCTGCAACACCTCTAACCAGGCGCGATGAGTACATCAATTTGGTAGCTTGCTCGGCATTTATGGCTTTACCCCTATTTTTCTTCCGGATGTTGCCGGTCTGGTATGTGGTTCCCGTTGCAGTGTTAGTTGCCGGACTGCTGCTAAAGACGTTCAGAAGAGTACTGTTGCGATCATGGTTTCTCTTCTCACATGTCCTGGGAACCATCAACACCAGTGTGTTGCTTTTTTTGATTTACTTTTTTCTGATTACGCCCTATGCGTTGTTGTTCCGTAAAAAAGCAGGCGGCAATTATATTCTCCGCAAGCCTCAACAGCAAACACTTTTCAGGACCCGTGAGCACCTGGTAGAAAAAACCGATTTCGAAAAAAGCTGGTGATGACAATAGGGAGAACACGCATACGGCTTTTGGTGGAGATCTTGTTTGTTCTTCTGTTGCCGATCCTATTGCTTCGCTTACCACTCCGCTCGCTGGGAGCAGGTTCCAATTGGCAGCTGCCCCTGTTTTTGGGGTTGCTCCTGCTGCGTGGGCTGATTTTACTGCGGTTCATTCGACTGTTAATCCTTCGTTTTCACAAGAAATACATTGCACCAAAACAGCATCCCGACACCGGAGGGACTTCATCCAAAGCGAATCGCGCCCTGCTGGGCACTGCATTGCTCGTGCTGTTCATGCTACTGGAACTGATTTTTATGTTTGTGCCACAAACACAGGACCTTTATAAAATGGGGCTTGCCAACAAATTATGGCAACTGCGTTACCGCGAGCCCGAAAACGAAAAGCGTTTTCGCGATAAAGCCCTGGCTGGACGCCTGGAGACCAAGAAAAAAACGCTGTTTTTCTTAGGAGACTCTTACACTTACGGCAACGGCCTCCGGTACAGCCACGAACGCTTTACAGACATGGTATATGCCCGCATGGATTCATCGGCTTTCGAAGCCTTTAACCTTGGCCGCGGTAACACCGACACCCGCGACGAATTTGTCAGGCTGGTGGATTTCGGACTGAAGCCCGACTACCTCTTATTGCAGTATTACCACAACGACATCGAAAACGTAGGCGCCCGTTATGGCCATTTCAACACCAGCCAGATCGGTTACCAGGCAAAAAAGCCGTCGGTGCTCAAAAGAGCGGCGACGTTTGTGGGGTTGATCCCGCTACAATGCTCTTTTTTTCTTAACTATACCGCTTTCAACAGCGCCGGCTTTTTCTTTAAAAAAGGCGGAAAGGCTTATAAAGACTGCCTGGCGAGTGCCTATGCAGATACCGCTTGTGTTAATGATCATCTGCGCGACATCGAAGCCATCATCCGTTATTCAGAGGAAAATAATATCCGGTTATATGTCCTTGCCATCCCCGATGCAAGAGACATCGAATTCACCCAGGCACTCTTCGATGATCACATTGCGCCTTACCTGCGTAGCCGTGGCGTGCCTTACATCACGGTTGACAAGCCATTCAGGGATTACAAAACTTCTGAACTGATCATCAATACCGTTAATGCCCACACCAGCCCGCTGGCCAATAGTCTTATCGCCAATGAGGTGCTGAAGGCCATTCCTGAACTGACGCATTAAATCAATTGGTGTGTGCCGTGGCTCACCAGGGTTGTAGCTTGGCTCAAACATAAGCCCTGGCTTCGGATGTCAGGGCCATTTTTAGTAAATTTACTGGTAGTGGATGCTCTTAAATTTATATGCTTGTTCCTGGGCCTTAATTTGGTTTGCTTTGCGCAGAAGGTGAAAACGCCGCCTTTGCATACACATTCTCAGGTACGTTTTACCCAAAACAAACAGCAATGGGAAGATCACATTGCCTATAGGGCGCAGTTGGATGGCGGCGCGTTGTTTGTGGAAAAAAGTGGCAAACTCACATTTCATTTTTATGATAAAGACAGCTACCGCGCCCGGCATCTCGGGAAAGCCATATCGCCTGTGCTGAAATTCCATGCGTATTCTGTAGAATTTACCGGATCGACTAAGGCACCGCCCATCATCGCCGAAGGTCCTTCGTCTGATTATGAAAATTATTACCTCGGCAACGATCCGTCCCGATGGACATCCGGCGTAAGGCATTTCCGGCAACTCACCATGCAACAGGTGTATCCACAGATTGATGTTGTCTATATGGGTGGAGCTCAATCCATCAAATACAATTTTGTTGTGCAGCCGGGAGGCGATCCCAATCAGATCAAGATGCATTACCAGGGCCTTGAGTCCATACACCTGAAAGGCGGAAAACTGTATATACGCACCTCGGTAAAAGACATGATCGAAGAAGAGCCTTTCGTGTACCAGGTTTCAGGTGAGGACACCATTGTGATCCCGTCTCGCTTTGTGCTGAAAAATCAGACAGTAAGCATTAAATTGGAAAGCGCATACGATCATAGTAAACCGCTCATTATCGACCCCTTGCTGGTGTTTGCGGCACAAAGCGGGAGTACTGCCGATAATTTCGGGATGACGGCTACTTACGACGATCGTGGCTGTTTATATTCCGGCGGAACAGTATTCAACGTGGGATACCCTACTACAGTTGGTGCCTACGACATCTCTTTCAACAATGCAGTGGCACCTGGCCGAACAGATGTGGTAATTACCAAATACGACTCGGCGGGTACTTATTTGAAATACTCAACTTATCTTGGAGGCAACAATGCGGAAACAGTATCGAGCCTCATCGTGGATAAAAACGACAACTTGTGCATATACGGCGCAACCGGATCGTCCAATTTCCCGACCACTGCCGGATGTTACGACGCCACCTTCAATGGTGGGAACTACCTGAGCTTCGTTGCCAACGGTACAAACTTTAGCAACGGCACCGACATTTATGTTGCCAAGTTCAACGCCACAGGCACTACCTTGCTGTCCTCAACCTACATCGGCGGTAGCGCCAACGACGGCGTCAACCATGTGAATCACCTCACCTTTATACCGGGTTGGGGCGCCAACGAATATTACATCGACTCGCTGCAATACAATTACGGCGACCAGTATCGCGGCGAGATACAAACGGACACATCTGGAAATATTTATGTATTGAGCAGTACGCGCTCAGCGGATTTTCCGATGGTAAACGCCATTGACAACAGCCTTGGAGGCAAACAGGATGCTGTGTTGTTCAAGTTCAATGCGGCACTCAGCACGCTTTACTTTAGCACCTACATTGGGGGAAGCAACAATGATTGTGGCAACTCACTGGCCCTCGATGATACCCTCAACATATACATTACCGGAGGAACCTGCGGCCCTGATTTTCCGGTAACCGCCGGGGCTTATCAGCAGCTATATGGAGGCGGAAAAGCAGATGGATTTCTTTGCAAGATTAAAAAGAACGGTACCTACATCATGCATTCCACTTACGTAGGCACCAATGACTATGATCAAAGCTATTTTGTACAACTCGACGAACAGCAACATGCGTATATTTTCGGGCAATCGCTTGGTAACATGCCCGTAACGCCGGGTGTTTACTCCAATGGTGGCAGCAAGCAGTTTGTCCAAAAGTTCGATCCACAACTCAGCAGTTTACAGGTAGCTACGGTGTTTGGCAACGGCACCGGGAACGTCAATATATCGCCCTCGGCGTTTTCGGTAGATTGTGCAGGAAACATTTATACCTCCGGCTGGGGCGGCAATATTCTTACTGGCAATGCTACCAATGGCATGGCTATCACCGGCAACGCCATTCAGGCAACTACCGACGGGTTTAATTTTTACCTGATGGTACTGGC
>DAIUED010000003.1:0-34049 GCA_036845295.1 Bacteroidota bacterium | reverse complement strand
ACAACTGTAGAGATCTCTGGACCCGTTGAATTTGCAACGCCTGTATTTATAAATGTGAAGGATTGCGATAAATCATTTATTCCTAAACTTTGGATCCATGTACCAGTATTTGCTAACCTTACTGAATACTCAGGTCGGTTTGCTAAAGAGGCTTCAATATCAGGCAATTTTAAAAATGCAGCGTAATTACCATTTGGAAGTCCTGATAAATTAATGGTTTGAACTATATTAATAGTATCTTCCCATGTTCTAAAATCGGTATTAAGAAGAAATGAATAATAAATTGAAGAAGCAGAATTTTTAAGTAATAAATACGTGTTTCTTTTCTTGAATGCCCTTGCAAATCCGGAATTCTTCAACTTGATGTTAATTGATAAATTATTAGCCGTATTGGAAAAAGTAGAATTAATCAAACTAATTCGATACCCTAACATTCTGGCAATGTCTTCGTAATCGCCTGAGTTATACCAATCATCGAAATTTTGTGAGAAAAAATCTCTATTTAAGGTGGACCAATTTGTTGAGTCAAGTTCCAAGATAGCATTACTTCCATCAGTTCTTGGTGAATTAAGTCCATTTGTTTCTCCTGACATTGGAGTATAGCTGGTTTCGTTGGATAAATACACATAATCAGGATTACCTACCGGATTTTCAAATTCACTGTTGACGATATACGTATTCATGTCTCCCCAGCTATTTAAAAACGCATCATTATAAAAACCAATTCTGGCAACTGCAGTATTTGAATAGGCTGTCTGGTTGTCTAAAGGAACAGAACCGTATAAGTTATTTTTATGCACAACAGATCTTAGTTGAATTGGGATACTTAAAGGCGATGAAGCTAGCATTGAATCGACTACATCCTTCCGATTAGACCATTGAGCAGAGCTAATAGTTTCCTGGTCGCCAAACTCAGTCGAATTGGTATAATACCATTCGCCCCATGTCCCAATAAAGCCTGCTTGATAACATAGAATAACATCTTTGTTTAAGGAAATAACTGGTGCAATTTGCCCAATATGTTGTAAGATCCGCGATTTTGAGGCTTGTTGTTGATTGTTATTAGCAACCAGGCTATACACAAAACGAATGATGCATTTCATGCCGGAATTCCGGATAACATCAAAGTCCTGTTGCATATTGCTTAAATAAGTAGCTGATATCGATGAATTAATAAACGCATCCAAAAGAAAAATCCGATGCAATACAGTGACTTTGTCAGTATCGTTTCTCCAGCCATTTAACGTAGCTTGATCTAGATTCGTGTATGAAGACACGTTATGATAGTTGTTGTCTGTTATGGAATATTTATGAAAGCCTCGTTCAGGATTGGCAAATATTTCAGTAGATTCAGTATAAGTAACAGTGGTCTGAGAAAACGAAATGTTCAAAATACAAACAGCTAATAGAGTAAGTAATAGGTGAAATTTGAGTTTCATAATTTGCTTTTTTGAATTTATTGGGGTTATAAGATATGGGTTTTAAATTAAAATTAGGCTTAACCTAATGATACCAGCATCGAGCACTATTGAACTCCTAAAGTAAATCGAGTAATTGCCAAATTGTCGACGGGCCTAGACGAAACAAAAAACCGGACTTTTCATTTTTTTGATGAAAAGTCCGGTTCAGTACCCAGAAGCATACAACTTCCGAACTTTTTATATATTCAACTAGCTAAAATTGAATGGCTTAGATATTTGGAGTTTTAATCTTTTCGAACTTGGCATCGGGAGGTTTGAAATGCTAAACCATCAACCTTCAAGTTAATTTCAATATGTTACTTTTTTTTTGAAAGCGGGCGCTTATAATTTGTTACAGTTTGCAAACTCTTCTTTTTCGGGACTCTGATTACGACAGAAGAATCTGCTTTTTTTAATTCCGTAATCCATAACCCCATTTTAAAATCCTTTCGAAGAATTTTAGGGAAGAGATCACTTGTCCAAGAACAAAATTCTTTTTCAGCCTCGTAAAATTCCGTTAGCGTTTTTTTATCAAGTTTATTGTAATTTATGTTATCATAAATTGTTGTTTCTTGCTCGTCTAATTCCGATAAATAGAATATATCGTCTTGATCTACTATTTGTACTGTTTGTTTATAATGGTTTTTCATATGAATAAGCTGATTTCGTACTTCAAATAGTTTCCTGATCGCAATAATCTCCTTTTTGTCATGAATTAAATCATATTTGTATTCAGAAATTATCGGGACAAAAACTTTCAACTTATCATGAATAGATAATTTCAGGAAAATTGAGACGAATCGTTTGTAGTCCTCACCGAACTTTGAAAAAAAGTAGCCAATTAAATTATCGTTTATCCGTTCCTCAATTATTGAACAAAGGGTGTACACAAAGGCGGGGCGCAAATACTTTTCTTGTTTATCAAAAATTTGCTTGTAGAGGAAAATAGACGCCCATCTAGCTTCTATTGTACCTTTACTATGCGACCACTTAGTATTACTTAGTTGTATGCGCTTGTAATTTTCTTTTTCTAGGATCGCTTTTAGAGCTTCCTTTGATGGCTTTTTATTCACTTAGCTTTTTTGTTAGGTTAAAAATGTTGATTAATATAGCCGAATAGCAAAAAGGGAAATTGTAATAATGGTAGATACTTTAAAATTTTTTTCAAAAGAATTAATCTTTACTTATTGGTCGTTTAATTCATCAATAAATGATAATCCTTTTAAAGCTTGTCCTGCTTGTGCGAAATAAGCATCTATAGCTATTATGCCACACATAAAAGAAATAGCTCTTTTTAAATTATTTACTTTTTGGGTCTTGGGATATTGTTTTTCTTTGTCTTTCGACTTGATTCCATTTATAATAACATTCAAATATTTTTCTTCAAACTCTAAGGAATGAGCGATTTGATTCCTTAATTTATTGAATGCGTTTATTTCATTTTTTAAAACCCCAGAAATACCTAAAAGTCTAGCTAACGAAGCTTTTTGTGCAAATGTAAATTGATCTGGATTAAATTCGTCTTTTTTATAAGCGACGGTTGCGATTGAATTATTTAAAGCTTTTTCAATTAAAATATGCCCTCTAATTATAAGTCCTTCCAAATCGGTCAAGTCTTTGAATGAAGTTGAGTGTTCATTCGCAAGACGGTTTAGATATCCGTCTTTTTCTGCTTTTTCAAAGGCCATATCATAAATACTTTTTTTTGTTGTTTTAATCGAATCCATTTTTTTAAATTTTGTTTTGATCAATTTTTGATTACACAAGTCTAAATATTGATTGCGCACTCTAGTTGCGCAGGAAACTAACAAAATATATTCTTTGTTGTAAAGAATTGAATATCAATGGATAAAATTTATCTAAAATAATAATGATAACCTTTAAAATTTACACCTTGAAGTTGCATGATGTTGTAACTCCCACTCCAGAGGACTCGCAATTCTGGGTAATAATAATGAAAAAGGTCAAAGCACTGCTTTGACCTTTTGTACACAGAAGCATACTAAGTCCGAACCAAATATATGAAGACTTAATGAGATTTGAAGATTTGAAACATGTGGACTTTTAGGCAGAAAATTCATTTGAGGACATATTATTAGGTACATTTTGTCTTATAAAAACTAATTAAGCTCTAAAAGTCGATCAACTATCAAAACTTGTAGATCCAGTACCATAGCTAAAGGGACTCTTTTAAGTTCCTTGTATAGTATAGTAATGTTCATAGAAGGCCCACTACTTTTGAACGACAAGTTTCTGTGTATAAATTGTTCCGTTCGTCAAATTACGCGCTAACATAATGTAAACACCGTTTGTAATATCTGGTTTTAAACCAACGGACATGTTATTACCCGAAGAGAACTGTTTTTGGAATACGATCTGACCGGCCACGTCGTATATAGTGATTTCAAAAGGCGTATTGGTGTTTTCTGACATCGTGATGCTGAACGTATCGTAAACAGGATTAGGGGAAATCTTAGCAGGATGCTTATCCATTTCAGAAATGCTATTCGGAAGCGCGCAATCATCTACCGCTGTCAGATTGTAAAATTGCTGCAATAAGGTCAAGTCGGCATCCAGTTGCTGAATTGCAGTGTTGACGTTGGGGAATGATGTACAATGCACATACTCAATCTCGCAGGTCGCTCCTTTGGGCATGGTATATGGACCTGAACTAATAAGATACCGCCTGTCGTTGTTTATATAAGTAAGCGAGTCCTTCCAGATAGGGAGATTACAGTTAACACTCTGGTACCCCGCGTTTGGAAAAACATACTCCGCAGGTGTTAACCCTCCATAGGCATTTCCTCCGCATGTAAACGGTGTCCCATCTTTCCATTTACTATTCATGTAACGATAGTATTCTAATGGGACCACAGGATCGGTTTGAGAAATCGGAACGCCAGCAAATGAATTGTTACAGTAATTAAAAGCACTCATTCCCAATTGCTCGCAAGGCTCATCGGTAAAACCATCGCGGTCATTGTCAATGCCATCTTCAACATTATACGGGCTCTTCAACACTTTAAACCCGGACGCAGGCGTCACATTTCCATAACCGCCATTACCTTCGTCAAAATTATCTGCATTATAAATGTAGCCGTAATCCCCTGGGATATGGCATCCGACCACATCGTCTCCATAATAACCCAAATCAGCATCCACCCTTAGTGACAAATACATGCCTGTATAAATGTTGTTGCTCCTATTGTAAATTTTGTAGCTGTAAAAAGTTGCGTTATCCAAGAATGCAGGTTGCCCGGGGGTTCCGAAAGCGTAAGCCGATCCGTGAATTTCGACAATTAACGGTATTCCCCCAGTGTTTGTATGGTTCAGATTGTCGTTATAAATCCAAAAAAGCATCTGCGTGCCTTTGATTTTTGGATAATCGCCGCCAGTCAGCGGGTCGTAGATGCCATTTCCATTGACGTCAACAAAGGGAGCTAAATTTCGGGCTTGTCCTCCAGTTCCATGTGCGGGCCATGTAAGGATGTTATTTGATGGCATGTATTGTCCTGACTGTACCCTACCATTAGCAAAATTAACGGAAAAACTATCAATATCCGTTTTGTTGATCTTCCATATCTTATCGTATTGTAAAGATGCCGAAGCTGTAATGTTGCCAGTTAGAGTGTCTATAGGCCCGGGCCAGAAGTCGTCGCCCCATTGCCTATAGGTTTGGGCGGCTAGATGCAACTGACCGGACATATCGTACCCCCCTATCCATAGGGATGTCGCTGAATTTGAGTGCTTACCAGAACCAACCGGAGCTTCACAAGATGGCCTACTATTGACTGGGTTATAGTGAATAAGGCCACGGTTGCCAATTCCTGCTTTTACGTTATTTGCATCGAGGTATTGGAAGTTGACTTGAGCTGAAGCAATTTTGACGCTTACCAGTGCAGAGATAAAAATGAGTGTCTTCATAACTTGAGTATTTAGCCCCAAAATTAGAAAGCAAACGGGTGAAAACTACGTAAGATGCGTATCTGCCCGTATCGGCCTTATAAGTGTATGGTTTTCAAAAATACCCGGTAAGACGTAGTCTAGCGTATCAGGCTAATATAGCCACTTCGTTTTTTTATTTCCCCTTTTCCGTCCGTATATTCAAATACGTAGTAATAAACACCGTCTGGGCAGCTTTCGCCAGCTGTTGTTCTGCCATCCCATACCACTGTATTTTGCGATTTAGAGGCGAATTGCTTTAGGGTATTACCCCAGCGGTTGTATATTGAGTAGCTGATATTTGAGGCATCTCTAATGTCAATGTACCATGTGTCGTTGATACCGTCTTCGTTGGGTGTAAACACATTGGGGATAACTACCTCTGTATTGTAACAATCGTTTAGTCTCACTCCTACAGTCACAGTGTCGTAGCTAATTGCCCCGCATATATCCTGTTTCACCACGTAGCTCGTTGTTACTTGTGGCTTTACCCAAATGCCGCTACCAGATCCGATGCGCGTATTACCAATATACCACTCACAATCCAGCCCGATTTCATTCGGTCGGCCAATGAAGGCGCTATCTTCTTTGCAAATGATGGTATCCCGACCCGCGTCAGCCGGCGTGTCGATTTCGATAACCGAAACATCGTCTATATAGTATTCGGCTAATTCCTGACTATTGGCGTTGACGAGTATTTTATTTGTAGCTGTATTCGATCTGAAATTTCCCAGAGTGAGGTAAGTGTACGCGCCGAGGGCTGTAAAACTGCCCTGTACTTTCATCCAATTGAGTGTGTCGCTGTAGAATAAATTTGGTGCGCTTTTAACTTGCGGACTTAAGGTGGAAACACCATAAGGGACTGTCGAAATAGAACCGTAGTCAAAGTAGGCGCCTAGTTCATCTATTGCGTATTGACTGCGATTTGATAAAGAGACAAAGAAAGTAACACAATAGATTTTACCAACTTCTAAGGGCTTCAAAAGAGTGTTTTGAATATACTCTCGTTGACTGAAAAATGAGGGATTGATATATAGACCCAAATATCCATATCCTTTTCCCGAAATAGTTTTTTGATAAGATGATCCATAAACATTTAAAGGCACTCCTACATGTATGCTTGGGTTTGCACAAGTATTAAATACTTCCGGGGCACCGCCACCACCATTTTTCAAGGTATCCCACCCGATTGCTAAATTGATTTGGTTGTAGTACGTTGGGCAACCCGTTATATCTTCAAAACTAGGATTTTGGACAAGGTTTACCTGGGCTTTGGCACCAAAGCAGCAGCCAAGCAATAGCACCATAGGCAAAAACCCCCCAGCCCAAAGACCGAGGGGTTTCATGCTAAAGCACTTATTTCTGTATAACGAGTTTTTTAACAACACGTTCGTGGGTTTGAGTATTAAGCAGGCTCACCATGTACACGCCGTTTGCCAGGCTAGTGCCAATTTTGGCACGACCATGTGTAAAGGTAATGATTTCCTTGCTGACAAACGCGCCGCTGATAGAAGAAATTTGGATCTCCATTTGCCCTACCGTTTGATCGGAAGTTGTTACAAACACGTCGCCCTGGCTTGGGTTCGGGAAGATCAACAAGCCGTCAGCCGTTTGTTCTGCTTCCATATCCGTAAAGCTACCTTTGCGAAGTGACGAGGCGTTGTAATTGCAGGAATCCGAAAACACTCTGGTTTCGTCGTAAGCGAGGTTAAACAAGGCCCTTGCCTGATGCACCATGGCGCCGTCTAAAGACGGGCATGCTTGCGCCAGCGTTAACAAGGATGTTTTGTCTGATGCGTCAAGTGTTCCCGACTGGTATTTAAACAACAATCCCATAAACTGCTTATGCTTGTACTGGATTTCATTGGTCGGGCTAAAGCCGCTAACCGCTGTTTGGGCCGTTGTGGTGTTGCCCTCTGCAATATCGGCTTCCGCATTGTAAAATACGTCACGGTATTGGCCGGTATTGGCTGTATGGAAGGAAGCTAGTAAGGTGGACGAATCCAACGGCACGTTCATCATCCGGCGGTAGTTGTAAAGCTGGGTTTTAGCAACATACGTGGCCCGCTGGTTAGTGGAGCTGTCTGCCGGGTTGTTCAATAAGTCTTCCAAACGCCGGAAATTGGCCTGATCGTAGCCCGGTTTGGTAAGAATACAATTAGCGACATCGCCGAAACCGGAATAAGAGATAATTGTGCCGGCAGCTTGGCTATATTCGTTAACACCAGGAAATCCTGAACCAGATAAAAACCCGCTACCATTTGGATTTGAGTTGCTACCGTTGCGTACATGGATTTTAGAAAACTGGGCGTTGGAATTATTTACAGCCGTTTTAAAATCCGGCGCGGTATAAGCCCCTAACCAACGTTGGTCGAAGAAATCACCGCTGGCAGCAGGGTTCCCCTGTGTCCCGATGCGGCCGCTGTTTTCCAACACCATGCCATAGTGATCCTGATCGGTGACATTAAAGCGCACATAGGCATCGTTAGGGTGGTAGCCGCTAAAGGCCATGCCATTAAATATGGTCGTTACCGTATTGCAAAGTACAGCCTGATTACTGTTTTGCGCCGAGCGAATGCCGTAGGTTTTTGCTGTTTTGTTGTACGGCGATAGACTGCTTACCACGTTATCGCAAATACCGTATTGCTTAAAATAGCTCGATGCGGCTACGGTATTATTGGCATGCTCGATACCATACTCGTAGGTATTGGGTGTGTATTGCGTAATAACGATGTTGTTGTTTTTGGTAGCCACTCCCAGGTTTACCCAGTTGGTGCAGGAAATCCCATTGACATAGAATTTAATTATATTGTCGTTAGTTTCCACCTTGGCGCCCGGTTTGGTATAGCGGAAACCACCCACCAGCCCGGTAGCGGTAATGCCTTTAAAGCCATAGTGCAGTGCGGTATTAGGCGTGCCGATGTTGGTGCGGATCAGGTTGCCGTTGCAAAGCAAGGTCCCGATGTATTGCCCGTTATTCGTTGTACTGATGCTACCCACCGAGAAAGTACCCACCGACGCTTTAAAGTCAATCCCGTTGTCGATATTAACGATGCGGTTTAGACTGGCGTTGATTTGGTTATAGTGGTTGGTTTGGATGGAGATGCCATAGGCGCCACGCTGGGTGGCAGCCGACGGACTATAGACCCGGGTACTCATAATATCGCAATACGAGGCGTCCAGTTCAAAATAGTTTTCGGCCCGGATGCCGCGTGACAGATCGAAGAACTTATTGTTGTTGGTTAGCGATGCCGAATTGACGATAAGCCGGTTATTAAGCTGCGTACTAGTCACGGCCTTTACACCACAAGAGTACAGGGTGGGGAACGATGGCTCCCATCCGTTTTGGAACACACAGTTAGTTACAGAGGCGTTGGAGTTAATCACATCGACACCAATGTAGTGGTGATCGAACACATTGTAGGTATTGGAACCGGAAGCGCTTCCTACCGCAACGTCACGGTAAACGGCTGTACTACCACTCACGTCACTATAGCCAGAGTTTTCGATGCGGATACCAAAAAACGACTTCGAGCCAGCGTAAGGCGCTTTCAGGCTAGACACTGGGTAAAGGGAATTGTTAATATAAGGCGTTTGCAGTGGCGTAGTCGTTGGGTTGGTAGCCGCTTTGACGATGGAAGTAGCCGGCCAATTGAGGAAACCCTCGCACCCGGCGATAAGCCGGCAGGTAAACAGGGAGTTGGTGATGCTGAACGGGTAGGTAGCGATATTCGGCGTATAGCCGTATATCCGGATGTCCATCCTGTTTTTGTTAAATATACTGTTATCCACGCTTAGGATCTGCGGGAGAGCAGTAGTTGTATGGTTATACACCTGCACGCCAATCAAGGCGTCCTCGATCAAGGCATTGTTTTCCACAACAACCCGGCCACCATCCTGAACGGTGATGCCTGCCCACATGGCATTATCGCTAAACAATTTGGTATGGTTGATGGTGAGGATCGCCCCCGGCGCTACCGTGATGCTAACACCCGACCTGATTTTCACCTCACAATCCATCAGCGCCACGTTGCCATTGATTGTGATGTTGTTGTTGATGCAATACTTTTGGCCGAATTGCGGCGAACTGTACAAGGTCCCCGATGTACCCAGCGAATTGCAGGAAAAACACACACAAGGATTAACCGGTGGCACTACCACGGAGGTATTGGCAATGAGCGTGGCTTCATTGATATACACCTGTACATTATAGGTATCGGAAGCCATGTTCAAACATAAACTCGGTGTCGTAGTAGAAGTGGTGTAGGTGTATGATCCACTTTGGCTGGTCACCGTCCAATAATACACGGCATTTGCCACAACACAACCGGCGGTGGTAGAGGCTGTAAAACAATAGGTGTCACCGCAGGTAGCCGGTGGGGTAACGCTAATCTGTAGTTGTGCCGCCGACACATTGACATTATAAACAGCGGTATTAGAGCAGGTATGCCCGGCATTGACCGTGTAAACGATTTGGTGGTTTCCGGCCGGGAAACAAAACGCCGTTCCACCGCCCGGGCATGGTACGGGACTACCACACAAGCTACTTGTTGGGGCTGAAAAGCTGTAGTTCAGCACCGGCGAATTGAAACTTTGGGCGCATACCTGGGAACCGACGCAAACCGGGTTAGACGGTGTAATGCTGTAGGCTAACACTGGCGGAGCTGCCGGTAGCACGTTAATGGTAAACGGATAGCCTGTTGCACCAGTATTGCTTGTGGTTGTCACCGCACCCACCGAACTAGGCGTGTAATTGACGCAACCCGTGGCATTAGGCCCGGTGTAATACGTGTTTTCAATCA
The DNA here is from genome assembly GCA_036845295.1 of Bacteroidota bacterium. Taxonomy (GTDB): domain Bacteria; phylum Bacteroidota; class Bacteroidia; order B-17B0; family Aurantibacillaceae; genus UBA4416. The sequence continues at coordinate 23,845 of DAIUED010000003.1, read as the reverse complement.
CGATGCTGCCACCATCGCTGAAGGCTAACGTCACGTGGTTCGAGGCGTAGTCGTTGTGATCGGTCACACCTTGCAGGCTATAGGCAAAACAAACCGATTCGCCCAGGCAAATGCCGGTATTGCAAATGCTATTGCTACCCGCCCAGCACGTGCCGGATTGGCTGCCGTTGGTCCAGATCAGCGCTGGCACATCGACTGCCGGGGCGCTTTGGTTTTGAGCATTGAGCAACTGGCAAGAGAGGGCCAGTGTCAATAGATAGAGGATTTTTTTCATGTAATGATTAATTAAGAAGTGATTAAATAAGCGAAGGGACCCGTCACAAAGCTAGCCTATTGACTAAAAAGACATGGATTAGACTGATAACCGGGTGCCATCCGCAGGTAAGTGCAGGTTTTGAATAAATAAGTGATGAACCGCAAGGGAGCAAGGCGGTTGACCACAGGAGGGTTGTTTTGGGGTTGAAAACAATCGGACATAATGCGGGGTGCTAAGCCGGATTACTCAACTCTTAGGAACCTGCCAGCCCCCAACATCGAATAACAAGCCAGCACCCCTTGGGGCGCTTGCTGTCTTCTTCGATGTTTCTAATTAACTTGGCAGGTTTTAAGAGTTTCCGAATACAAACAAACGTTAATGTTGTTTTATGTCAAACCGGTATCTGATAGCGGTTTGTAAAGTACCTTACATACTTGTTTTATACCATAGTGATAAATTGCTTTACGCCATTCAAAGATAGTAAAATCCCCGAATCGCTGGTTAGTAATGATTGAATTGTATTTGGGCCAATGATACAGGTCTAAGCCAAGAATGTCAATACGTAAAACTACGTGAGTTTAAAACGACAATTTGCGTTGAAGTGGGAAATCTTGTCTGGGTGTTTTTCCGGTATATCCAATACAAAACAATTCTTCAGCGGGGTTTAAGATTTTAAAAGTAGTATGAACTTAAACTCGGGTTATGAGTTACAGTACGTCGGCTCTTTTTAGACGTGTAAACTTGTGGCAGGATTATTAGACGAAAATCGACAATCAATTTTCGGACGATACAAAGTGACAACTTTTTCAGGACGGCACATAAAAATAGACGTCTCAGACGTCTAACAGACGTCTAGCAAATAGACGTCTGACCCGTCGGGATGCAGTCGGGACAAGGAACTAGCCGTTTTTCTGTTTTTATTTTCTCAAGGTTCATTTTTGGTGCATCCTGTCTTACTCAACGTCCAATCAAAAAGCCGGAACATCTTTTCCGGCTTTTCTCGTTTTCTGTTTTAACAATTTGGACCCAAATTATCAATCTAAAACATATTATGAATCCACAAACTTAACACTATTCCGGTATTTGCCAAACACGTTCGCTATTTCTTTCGGCAGGAGAGTGTTGGCAATCTTAAACTATTGCATTGTCAATTTTCAACTCCCGGTCTATGGCAGCCAGCACGTATTTTTACGTGATTTAGTTTCTCAAACGTTTTACAGCAAAGATAATCGAGGCGCGATTTTACAAAATTAAAGGAAGTATTAGCGTGCAAGTGATACTTTCAACGTCAAATTTCCGGTTGTTCGGGAACGTCAATTTCCACACTTGCTTTGTGGTAAGTTGAGAAAAGTACAATCGAATTTACCAGGCGCCGCCCCCATGAACGTTGCACGTTGGGTAGGTGACATTGATCGGCCAATTCGATGATGTACTTAGTGGCTTGTTGTTCATCGTCGATGTATTGCTTTGCGCAAATACCCAGTAAGCCACCTTTGGCGATTACTGTTTCTAAAATTTGTCGGTGGGTTTTCATACTCCTTGTTTTACGTTATGCCCCCAAACAAGGGGGCGTGTTAGCTACTACTTTCAACTCAGGAGGGTTCTGGTAAACCGCGACGAATGAAAATAGAAAGCATAACACGCCCTTAGCGTGTTGCTTAACTATTTCCTTGTCGTCTAAAAATTTACCAGATTTTCCTGACAAGAAAATGTTTTACAACATTACTTTATAATACGGCCTAAAGGTAGGATAAAAATAAACACGGTAGCAAGTACCGGTTTTAAATTAATCGATAGTTACGAATTGTCCTACGCAATAAATCGCGGTGACGGCCTACCGGCGTGTCCTGTAATCAAACTTATAGCTTGCTATCGGCTTTTTGACATTCCGGGATTTTCCAGTATAAATATCCACAAGGATATAGTCAGGGTTAAACTCGTAGGGAGACGAAAACCTGATGATCTGCTCTTTGATGTTCGTTCCTGCCGGCGCCCGGTGAATAACCGGAACCGTTGCGCCATAGCGCACCAGGTTGATCGAATAATACAAGACCTGGCCTTTAGGATCATTCCGTTTGTTTTCATCGAGTACCCTAAGAAGATATTCCATTTTATCTTCATTACTTGGTTTTTTGAATGTGTTCATGATACACCGTGTTTAAGAATTAATATTCCGTCTATTAAATTCTAAGCGCTTGTGTTGACTTTGAGGGAAAGCGTAAAATCGCTTGAGGGGAGAATTTGTTTATTTAACGCAGCAAGTCGGCAAAAGTTACGTGAAAAGCCGTAATCAAGCTAAAAAGATGTCGCGTGCAAGTCAAGGAAAGTCAGGTTTTTTGTAGCTGAAAACCTCAAAAACGCGGTGCAAATAGGGTTACAAAGTGGTGCGGATAAGGTACGGTAATGGTACATGCGTGGAACCGATAAGGGACGCAAAAAGCACCGATTGCGTACAAGTCAGGAACAGTAAGGGTTTCATTGGGTACTACTAAAAACCCCTACGAGAACAATAGCTAACTTTATAGCGGTAAACCGTTTTTTACGAGGGCGAAAATTCAAGGCAGGGGCATAAGCCGGAAACTTATCGCCTTCAAATCCGTTTAACCGGGTAATCAAAAGGGCAAGTTTGCGTTATAAGGGCATGGAAGAAAGAGAGGCATTGTTAATGAATGTACGGGACCATTTTGTGACAGACTTGGTTTTGAGTATAAAGCCGCTCGACCGTGAGGAACAAATACACTTCATGGATCAACTTTCGGAATGCCTGAAAGGGATTTACGGCCCCGCGGTGCCTTTTTGCACGACAGGTAATTCTTTTGATGCTGATCATTTTATTGAAAACAACCTGTTAAGGCCTTACCGGGATAAAATGGCCGCCTTTGTGCAAAGTGGATTAAGGTATTACCTGACAGGTGATGAGTTTAGCCAGTCTATTTTATTTGCAAAGCTGAATATTTCAGAACCTCGCTTTAGCGAATCGGAACAACTTAATTTGGCTCAATCTATTTACCTGATCCTGCGCCATACCAAAGAACGCCTTTACCTAACACCCGTTGACACCTTAACATCAAGCCTAAAGGACCATTCAAAACCGGCCTTGGGCGAAGATGAGACAGAGGAGCATGGGTTTAAATCCAGGTCTTTGGAATACACCCGGTCGAGGCAGGTGTTACTGTATTACTTCGTGCTTAAACTGATCGGGTTGACTAAATTAAACAACTCATCCCGAAAGTATGCCCAGTTTGCCCACGTGCTTTTTGCCTACCCAATTGATAATATTGATAATTCCCCGGTGTACAAGTTGCTGAAAAAAGCGCCCTACCTCAAAAAAGACAAAAAAGAGATGCTTCGGGATTTAGAGTTTATTCAAACGCAATTTGCGCTCATCGGCTCCGACGAAGGCGTTTCATTGGTGCAAAAGGAAATTGACCTTTTGCAACGCTAACACCAAAAATCTTTGTTGTCTAAGCCAACACAAATGGTGTTCGGGCTTTTGCTTTTGTTTTATTCCAGCATCCACTATAATCGGGCTACCTTATCGGGGTATGCCCGATAGAACGGCGGTGTCTTTTTTTCTGTAGAAAGTTAACATAGCACCATTAAACATAAATCATTTAAAACACAGAAATCATGTCACCATCAAAAAAAAGCAGCACGCGAAGACGTCAATTTGAAGTCCCAAAAGATTTTGTTAAAACCTTTTTAGATCATGTCGATGATACGGGTTTAGAATACACCTTGTCCGAAGTGGACGAAGACGAAAACCTGATTATTCATGTTTCTTATTCAACTGACGAAAAAGAGGAAATCATGAACCTGATTGAACTGTTGGATGAGTACGTTGAGGAAACAGAGGACGAGGAAACCGAGGAGGACGAGGACAATTAGACCGCGTTTAACGAGCGTGTTTTTGCCTCTGGAACCCTTGTTATTGCTGGGTTTTGGAAGCAAAATATAAATTTTGAGCGTTGGGAATTATTCGTTAAATTAGGATAGAAAATCGGAAAAATGATCCAGTTTTTTGTGCAAAGTAACCGGCTGTCAAAGGCGGCCAAAGCACCAAAGAAAGTACAATATTGAAATAATACATACCGGGTTTTTGTTGGCTACATGCCGGGTATTCGTTCTTTATTTATTGCACAAAAAAGGTGTATTAACGGGTTTTAGTGTTGGCGCATAACCGTTATACGCCTCACAGGGCGACAAATACGGACACTTGTAACCACCCACACAAAGGGACTTACAGGATTTAGTAACTAGCCATGAAACCAATTGAAGGGGCTAACGACACAACTAAATCGTTAACCTATGAAGAGTTGAAAGCGTGCAAGGGCTTTGAACATATCTCGGAATCCGACGCGCAACGTGAAATTGAAACCATTAACAGGCTTCTAAAGGTGTTATACCTGCTATGCCTGAAAGAATCTCAACATAGTAATACCAATGAGCATGAAAGCTGATTTAACACAATTTGAACGGTTTGGAAAAAAGGGGGAATTTGCAGACCGCATTGACGGGACTAACTGCCTTGTGTTAACCCGGGTATCTTCCAAAGAACAGGAACAGGGCTTTAGTTTGGAAACGCAGAAAAAAGCCATTGAACAGGAATGTGAAAAGTTAGGTTTTCACATTTTGGCTTACTTTGGCGGCGTGTACGAAAGTGCAAAAACCGACGAACGAAAGGAGTTTAACCGTATGCTAAAATACGCCCGGGAAAGTAAAGAGAAAGTGTCTCACATTATGGTGTACAGTGTTGACCGCTTTTCCCGATCCGGCGCCAATGCGATCTATATTGCAGACCAATTACGAAAGCAGAATATTAAAATCTATGCTGTTACACAGCCTGCCGATACGTTCACCCCAACCGGCAGGATGCAACAGAATATGCAATTTATTTTTTCGGAGTACGATAACGATCTAAGGCGTGAAAAATGTGTGGCAGGCATTAAAGAAATGCTCATGAATGGATATTGGCCGAACAACCCGCCGATGGGTTACGATCAAAAGACACGCCGGAAAAGAGAGAATTTGGATATGGCGCAACGGCAGGTTATTACTATCAACGAAAAAGGTAAACTTATCAGAAAGGCGTTTTATTGGAAAGCCGAAGACAAATTGACCAACGCTGAAATTTTGGTCAAGTTAGCGGCATTGGGCCTAAAAGTTTCCAAGCAACAACTTTGCAAGATATTCACCAATCCGTTTTATTGCGGCTTAATGGCACATAACGTTTTAAATGGTGCGGTGGTGCAAGGTCGGCACGAAGGAATTGTATCTAAGGACATATTTTTGTTAGCCAACAGCATTAAGAGCCGTAATGTCGTGTGGGTGCATCGTAAGGACTTTGAAAATGTGCCTTTAAAGAACTTTATGAAGTGTGACACCTGCGGTAGTTCCTTTTGCGGCTACCTTGTGAGGAAAAAGGATTTGTGGTACTACAAATGCAATAAAACGGGTTGCAAGTGTAACAAAAGTGCCAAGCTGTTGAATGATTTGTTCATGAGTGAATTGTCAAAGTATGAGATAGACCCAAAATACAGCGAGCCAATTAAAGTGGGTTTTACGAAGTTTTTCAGCGAGGCGACCCAATCAGCCGAACAGAACCTAAAAGTCCTTAAAAGTCGCTTAAAAGAAGTTGCCGACAAGGTAGAAACGATTGAGGAACGGTTTGCGATTGGTGAAATCAATAAGGAGCTATACGTCAAATTCATTGGCAAGTTTAAAACGGAACGCGACGAAATAGAAAAGGAAATTGAAAGCAACTCATTTAAAAACTCGAACCTTGAAAAACGCATCGAAAAATATTGCAATTTGCTGTCAAACCTCCCGAAATTGTGGGCTTCCAGCGACTATAGGGGAAAAATGGAACTGCAAAATCTGATCTTTCCGCAAGGTATTCTATATAACCGCGAAAATGACAGTTTCCGAACCCCGGAAATTAACCAAGTGGCCCTGTTATTGTCGCAATTATCTAGGGATTCAGCCGCAAAGAAAAAAGGGGACGAAATGCATTTTAACACTTCGTCCCCTTCTGTACCCAGGAGGAGACTCGAACTCCCACGGCTTGCGCCATACGCACCTCAAACGTACTTGTATACCATTCCAACACCTGGGCCTGTTATACTTCCCGGCGACAGCCGGGACAAACATTTAAGCTGATCCCTCAAAAAACGGGTGGCTTTTTAAGGGACTACAAAAATGCTAATAATTTTTATATTAGCATCATAAAATTAATGACTATTCTAAAAAATAGTAAGGAATCCGCCGGATTTTTCCTTCTCCTGCTCCTCGGAATAGCCTTTCGCCTCATTCCTCTGGGCCAATACCAGTTTAGCCACGACGAGCTCAGTGCCCTGAGCCGTACCGTGTACGGTGGTTTCTCCGACGAGCTGCGCTATGGTGTCATGCTCGGCGATACCCACCCGGCGCTCATCCAGGTTTTTCTGTTCTATTGGGTTAAGCTCTTCGGTTACAACGAGGTTGCCATCAAGCTGCCGTTTCTGCTCTTTGGCATAGGTTCGGTGGCTCTTATCCACCGCTTCGGGTGCCGCTTTTTCAGCCGGCAGGCCGCCCTTACATCGGCAACCATTGTTTCCCTGTCGTTCATCTTCCTCTTATACAGCTCTTATGCCCGCATGTACATCAGCGGCGTGTTTTTTTGTCTCCTGTTGCTCTATGCCACTTACAGCCTCGTTTTCGGAGAAACAGCCCGCATGCGTCACTATTTGCTGTTTGCGCTTGGGTGCCTGCTGGCCGCCTACAACCACCACATGAGCTGCCTGTTTGCCGCTACCGTAGCCGTTTTAGGGTTTGCCTATCTGCCGCGGGACCGCCGGCGCAGCTACCTGCTGGCTTGTGCAGCAGCCCTGCTGCTCTACCTGCCACATTTGCCCATTACCCTTTACCAGTTTTCAATTGGCGGTATCGGCGCTTCCAGCGGCGGCTGGCTCACGCCGCCGCGCCCAACGGAGATCTGGTATTTTATCAAAGCCCTGTTTGGCACCGGCACCGGCGGTAAGCTCATCTTTGGCGCGCTGGTTCTGCTGATGTTCATCTCCGTTTTCCGCTTGCTGCCCATCACGCGCAGGCAGCTTTTCCTATTTTGGATTTTTGCGTCCAATTACCTGGTCATTCATCTGTATTCTGTTTTTAAAAACCCCATTTTGCAGTATTCCGTGCTGCTGTTCTGCGGCCTCTGCCTGATCTTGTTCCTGTGCTCGTTTACCGCGTTTTTGAAGCCCAGGCAGCTCTACCTGCTTACCGGCGGCATGGCCTTGCTCCTGTGCTTCCAGAACCTCGTTAAAAAGCAGATCTTTTCGCGGGTGCACGTGCAGGAGTTTGAATCGCAGGTGCAAACAACGCTCGACTACCGCGCCCGCTACGGGAAAGAAGCTGTGAGTTCGGTGTTTAAAACCGAAGAATTCTTTGTGTATCTGTACGAGAAAAAATACAGCACGGCACTACCGCACCTTTCGGTGGAAGATAGGGTGTTGCAAAATCCGAGGCAGTTTCGGGCGTACCTGAAGAATGTACGCGCTTCTTACCTGGTGCTGGGCGGTGTAGGTGCCGAAGACATTGCCTTGGTGAAAGAATACTTCCCTTACATGGTGTATCACCGCGAAGATTATTTCAGAAATACCTTTGTGTTTGCTAAAAAAGAGGCGCACTATGCCGATGCCTCGCTCGTTCGTGAAATACCGCTGCTCAACAGCGATCTTTCGGTGCAGGTGAATAGCAACAAGGCACTCACATTTCAAAACGATAGTTTGTCGTTGGCTATTGCGGCTTCCGATGATGAGTTCCCATTCAACATGAGTTTGCCCCTTGCCCAGGCGCATTTGCGGCTGGGCCAGTTTGTGCTCGCCGAGGTCAGTTATTTGCCGGCTGCGCCCTTAGCGGCGTTTGAGGGCGAGCGGCTTTGCATGTCGGTGGGCCAACCCGGAAAAGAAGCCGTGTTTTTTAAAACCTCGACCTATGGTGCGTATGCCGATAGCAGCAAAGCCCTGCAAACAACCTATCTCGAATACTTTGTGGGCGTGGATAACGTGTTGTGGGAACGCCAGCACATGGCGCTCAGTACCTTTGTATGGAAGGCCAAAGAAAGTGCCTACACGATCCGGCAGGCTAAGCTGAAGGTGTACGATTACAATCCAACCAAATGGGTCTTGTGGGAATAGATTGCGGTTAATGGCCGGCCGGCTGCATTTTAAGCGATTAGTTAGTGGAGAGTGGTTCGAACCCGCGTGAAGGATTGAACGGAAATCCTTTTCCTGCACGCAGGAAAGGAAAAGATTGACGTGAAAGCCTGACCCGAAGGGGCACGCCCAACGTCATTGGTCTTTAGGTGGGCTCGTCATGTTCAGACGAATAGTGTCGCGAATCCCTTGCCTGCAAAGCAGCTAGAGGTTGATGTTGAAGCCAATCTGGATGATGGGATTGGTATAAGGTGAAAGTGGCGTTTGATTGGCATTGTAAAAGATCATGGCAACAAAGCTGGCTTTTTCGGTAAACAATTGCTTGTAGCCGCCGCCAATAAGCAGGTTATGAACCCAGGCCCTGTCGTTGGCAATGGGAGAAGTGAAATCGGGAACACTGAGCCGGTCCCACTGTGCCTGCGCAAAGAAATTCTCGGTGATCATGTAGCGGGCAAACGCATTGCTGCCATACACGGTAGAGGTGTATTTGTAGCCGCCGTAATTTTCACTGTAATAGTTATATGTGCCACCGAGGCCGAAAGACAGTTTCTTGGTGGCGTGCAAGGCTACAAAAGGTGATACATTGATGTAAGTTGTACTGCCAATCCAGGCGCCGGCGCTTGCGCCAAAATAAATGCGGTCTTTAAATTCCGGAAAGTCATTGGGCGCCGGGCGATTGTTGAGGGACGGCGGCTGCGCGTATGGATCTGAAAACGGCCTTTCCTGCGCGGTAAGCAAAACCGGAGCGGTAAGCGAAAGCAGGATGATCAGTTTTTGAAGTGTCTTCATGGCTTGATCTCTTCGTAATCCACATATTCACCGTCGCCTGGTTTGAAATGCGGTTTGTGGGCCGGCTGGGCCGAGTCCACGTGCACCTCACCTTCCTTGCGGCGGTTTTGCTGCTGGTAATTGTGTTGAGAGCCCTGGCTGTATTGGTTTTGACGGCTGTTCATCCGTTGGGTCTGCATTTTGGAAACGCCTTTAAACGCGTCGTAAATGCGCCAAACCAACCAAACCAGGATAATTGTCCAAATAATATCGCGCACGGTGTTCTGGTTTTTATTCTATACAAAATTACGTTATTTCGCCCTATGCCTGGCACCATTAACATAAATTGATGAAAACAAAAAACCCTGCCGGTAAGCAGGGTTTTTTTGAGGTATCATGAAAAATTATTTTGCGTCGGTAGCATCCTGGATTTCTTCCGAATTTTCTTCACCCGATACCTGAGGTTTGTAAACAGGTTTTTCAGATTTAGGTGCATTTGGATCCTGGTAATCCCAGTTTACAATGCGGAATACCGTACGACGGTTTTTCTGGTGTAACGCGTCTTTTTCTTCTTTCGTTTTTGCTTTCGCAATTTGAGCGTCGGTTACGAGTAATTTTTTCTCACCCCAGCCTTTGTAAGTTAAACGGGCCGCAGGAATTTTTTTCTCGTTGATCAGGTAGTCAACACACGTTTTTGCACGGGCTTCTGATAAGGTCTGGTTTTTTGCATCAGAACCACGGCTATCGGTGTGCGACTGCAACTCGATCACGATCGTTGGGTTGTCAACCAATGTCTGGTACAGGAAGTCCAGGGAATCCCGTGAGTTCAGTGGCTTGTGTGTATCGTTCGCTTTGTCGGTACCTGTAGGATCGATCAACAGCTCGGCTCTACCCAAAGCGTACAGCACAGCAGGGAAACGGATCTCTGCTTTTACAGGCTGTAAGGCGAAGTCTTTTACAAAATCTTTTGATTCATTTTCGCCTACAGTACTGAATTTACCCATGTCTTTAGATGAAAGGAAACCCAGTTTGAACGTTTGAGATACGGTGTTTTTGTCGGTAGCCACAGTTACTTCGTAAGAAGTATTTTCTTTCAGTTTGAAGTTGTATTTGCCGTCAGCACCGGTTTTAAATTCGAACATATCGCCGTTAGAACCTTTCAAGTGAATAAGGGCATTTTGTACCGGCTCGTTGTTTTCGGTACTCACTACTGTACCATTGAGGTTAAACACGAGCGGAGGTAATACGAAAGACCAGATATCGTCGCCACCTTTACCACCTTCGCGGTTAGAAGAGAAATAACCTTTTACCTTTTTGCCTTCGAACACGATACCGAAGTCATCGCCAGGAGAGTTCATTGGGTATTTCAGGTTTTCTGGTGCTTTGGTGAATTTTCCGCTGGCGTCTTTTTCAGCTTTAAAGATGTCGAGGCCGCCCATACCCAGGTGGGTATTTGAAGAGAAATACAAGGTTTTATCGTCGTCAGCAATGTAAGGGAAACCTTCGTTACCAGCAGTGTTAATGCTTGGACCTGCATTTACAGGCTGGCCCCATGATTTCGATTTTTTGTCGTAAACACTGTACCAGATGTCTGTGCCACCGTAGCCGCCAGGTAATTTAGTGTCAAAATAAAGCGTGTTACCATCAGCCGAAATAGCCGGGTGACGGAAAGGAATGGTGTCGATGTTGAATGGGAGCAATTCAGGCTCAGCCCATGATGGACCTTGTTTTTTGCACACATAGATCTGGCATTTCAACTGTTTGCCTTTTGCTTCAGGGCAGCGTGTCATAAACATCACGTCACCTTTTTTAGAGACATAAGCGCCACCTTCGTTCATTTTTGAGGCGATGGTTGTTGCCAGGATTGCTGGGGTACTCCATTTGCCGTTTTTGTCGAGCTTGGTTTCGTAAAGGTCAGAGTGGTTTTGGCCATTGGTAACGTCGATGCCACCGGTAGCACCCTGGCGGGTAGAGGTGAAGATCAGCGTATTGAATTTTTTATCAGCATAAGCCGGGCTGAAATCCGCTTCTTTGGAGTTAATGAGTGCCATGTTCTCCACTTTCAGGCGGGTCTCAGGTGTGTTTTTGGCATCTTTCCACTGTTTTGCCAGTTCACACGATTTTACGCCAGCCTCACCGCGCGGGTCAGAAGGCATTTCTTTCTTATAGTTATTGTATTCTACGATCGCTTCTTCGTATTTACCCTGTGCTTTCAACACATCGGCCAGCTTTAGGTAAACCACCGGATCTGGGTATTTGGCTTTGATCGCTTTATTATAGTAAGTTTCTGCACCTTTGAGATCGTTTATTTCCTGGTAAGAACTTCCTGTTTTGTACAGGATTTTGGTTTTAACCGCCGCTTTTTTCTCTTTGGCATAGGCGAGCTTATAACCTTCGATCGCATTGAAATACTGATGGTTGTTGTAAGCAAGCTCAGCATCTTTTAAGTGATTTTTTTGAGCACTTGCCGAAAATGCCAACGCAAGAACAGCTGTAGTGGTGAGTGCTAATTTTTTTAAGTTCTTCATAGTGATATAAACTTTGTAAGTCGCTAATTTATATATTTTTTTAAAAAATCAAAAATTTTAAACAACTTTTTAACCAGTCTGGTCTAAATCTCCGGCAGGCAGACGGCGCTCCAAACGCGGGTTTGTGAGCCTGATGGATGATTTTGCCCAGTAAAGGCGACCAAAAAAGACCAAAGATTCAGGGTTTTCCGCTCCAACAGAGGCTTAAAACAAAATCCCCGCTGAAAAACGGGGATTCTTGATTTTGATCAGTTATTACCTCAGGTAAAGCATTTCGCGGTATTTTGGCAATGGCCAGGTGGTATCATCCACAATATTCTCCAATTTATCGACGTTGTAACGGATTGTTTCGAAGAATGGTTTCACCTTGTCGCAATAAGCGTGCGCCTGTTTTTTGGCCGAATCGAGGTTGTTCGCTTTCTTCCGCTCTTCGGTCATGTCGTCGGCAGCCTGTTTGATCACAGACACGCGTTCACTGATTTCTTTGATCAGTTTGATCTGTGTGTCGGCCGCTTTTTTGAAATCGGCCGCCGCCAGGATGTTTTTCAATCCGCTCACGTTATCTACCAGCACTTTTTGATATGATAAAGCTGCCGGGATGATCTGGTTATCCACCACATCGGCAATGATGCGCGATTCGATCTGGATCTTCTTCGTATAGGTTTCGAGGCTGATCTCGTAGCGGGCTTCCTGCTCGCGGTGGCTCAGGATCCCAAGGTTTTCAAAGAGCGACAGTGTGCTTTTCGACACCATGGCATCCAGAGCGCCCGGCGTTGTCGGAATGTTGTTGAGACCACGCTTTTTCGCCTCTGCTTTCCAGGCATCGCCATAGCCATTGCCCTCGAAACGGATCTTTTTGCTTTCTGAAATGTATTTTTTTAATACCTGGAAAATGGCTTCGTCCTTGTCCATTTTCTTGTCCATCAAAGCGTCCACATCTTTCTTGAAAACCATCAGTTGCTGGGCCATGATGGCATTGAGCACCGTCATTGGCCAGCCGCAGTTGGCCGAAGAACCCACCGCGCGGAATTCGAATTTATTGCCGGTAAAGGCAAAAGGCGATGTACGGTTACGGTCGGTATTGTCTAACAAAATATCAGGAATTTTGCCAATATTTAGTTTAAGTGCCGTTTTTTCTTCCGGACTCATTTTGCCATTATGCACCGATTTTTCCACTTCGTCGAGCACTTTCGATAGTTGTTCGCCGAGGAATACCGACATGATAGCCGGCGGCGCCTCGTTGGCACCCAGGCGGTGATCGTTATTGGCAGAAGCAATTGAAGCACGCATCAGATCCGCATGCTCGTAAACGGCTTTCACGGTATTCACAAAGAACGTGAGGAACTGTAAATTGGTTTTAGGCGTTTTGCCAGGCGACAGCAGGTTTTTTCCTGTATTGGTAGCAAGACTCCAGTTGTTGTGCTTGCCGCTGCCGTTTACGCCCGCATAAGGTTTTTCGTGAAGCAGCACGCGAAAGTTGTGGCGGATCGCTACTTTCTCCATCACATCCATCAATAACAGGTTGTGATCTACGGCAAGATTGGTTTCTTCATAAACCGGAGCGCATTCAAATTGAGCAGGCGCTACTTCGTTGTGGCGGGTGCGCACCGGAATGCCGAGCAAGTGCGATTCGTATTCGAAGTCGCGCATAAAGGCCGCAACCCTTTCCGGGATTGATCCCCAGTAGTGGTCTTCCAGCTGTTGGCCTTTGGCCGGTGCATGGCCAAACAGGGTACGGCCGGTTTGTTGTAAATCGTAGCGGATATTATAAAGTGCCGCGTCGATCAGAAAATACTCCTGTTCCCAGCCAAGCGTGGCAATTACTTTGCTCACGTTTTTGTCGAAGTAGCTTTGGCAAACGTCGGTAGCCGCCTTGTCCAGGGCATGCAGCGATTTTAATAACGGTGTTTTGAAATCGAGCGACTCGCCGGTATAAGAAATAAAAATGGTAGGAATGCAAAGTGTTTCGCCCCAGATAAACGCCGGCGACGTTGGGTCCCAGGCGGTGTAGCCGCGGGCCTCGAAGGTGTTGCGGATGCCGCCATTAGGGAAAGAAGAAGCATCCGGCTCTTGTTGCACAAGCGCATTGCCACTGAAGCGCTCGATGGCGCGGCCGCCTTCAATGGGTTCAAAAAAGCCGTCGTGTTTTTCGGCAGTAGCGCCGGAAAGTGGCTGAAACCAGTGTGTGTAATGTGTTACCCCATGACTTTGAGCCCAGGCTTTCATGCAGGCAGCCACCTGGTCGGCAATCTTGCGATCCACGGTTGTGCCCTGGTTCATGGATTGCTGTATGCTGTTAAAGGCTTCTTCCGACAGGAATTCGCGCATGGCGTCGATTCCGAATACTTTGGAACCATAGTATTGTGACACTTGCTGGTTCTTGTTTCTCGTGAATTCGACAGGTGTGCGTTTTACAACTTCCTGCATGGCTAAAAAACGTCTTGTACTCATGTTTGGGTGTTATTTTTAGGGGTGGATAATTAAAAAAGTCACTTTTTTGGCAAAAGTATGTCAAAAAAAAGGGGGGTGCAAGAAAAAAACTCGCTTTTTTTTGAAAAGAAGATGAAAATGGAAGGTCGGATGCATGGTGATATGTAATTAGCCCTTCCGCTGACCATTGAATGCTAAAACGAAGTATGTGCGCCACATCAATGGCAATTGCCAATGCGATAAGATGCTTCTTTTGCCGCCTTGGTGTTGTTTTCAGGCAACCGGAATAACTCATGCGCAGAACAGTGTCATTGCGCCCGCCTTTATGAATAATTAAAAAAAAGGGAACAGCGGATTTTTCTTATTTTTACCCGAGATGAATTTTCTGTACCCTACATTTCTATTTGGGCTGGCTGCAATTGCCATTCCGGTGATCATTCATCTTTTCAATTTCAGGCGCTATAAAAAGGTGTATTTCACCAATGTGCGTTTTCTCAAAGAACTCAAGCAGGAAAGCGATAGCAAATCCCGGCTCAAGGAATACCTGATCCTGGCCATGCGCATATTGGCTCTTGCATTTTTGGTATTTGCCTTCGCCCAGCCCTTTATCCCTGGTAAAGCCAAAGTACAGCAAGGCCAGAAGGCAATCAGTGTGTATGTCGATAACTCGTTTAGCATGGAGAGTACCAATAAACAAGGTACTTTATTGGAAAACGCAAAGACTGCAGCAGCCGAAATAGCCGGTTCCTTTGGCGGGGCCGATCGTTTTCAGCTTATTACCAATGATTTTGAAGGAAAGCACCAGCGCTTGTTAAGCAAAGAGGAATTCCTGGAGCAACTGGAGGAGATCAAAATATCTTCCGCCACCAAAGACATGAATGAGGTGATTAAGCGGCAACAGGATTTTCTGCAAAACAGCGGCAACAAAAACAAACGGATCTTTTTGCTCAGCGATTTCCAGAAAAACAACGCCGTCATCCGGAAAAGCAGTCTTGACACCACAATTGCTCTCAGCCTGATTCCACTGCAATCGTCGGAGCAAAACAATGTGTACATTGATAGCATCTGGTTCGAAACCCCTGTTCAGCAATTTGGAACCCAGCAGGTAATTCATGCGCGCATCGTCAATAAAAGCAGTAAAGACGTGGCCAACAGCAGCCTCAAACTTTTCATCAATGGCAAACAGGCAGCGCTTGGGTCGTTCGATGCTGGAGCAGGTAGCGAAGCAGAAGTAAGTCTGGCCTTTACAGTAAGAGAAAAAGGCATCAATGAGGGCTTGCTCAAAATCGAAGATTACCCGATCACCTACGATGATTCGTTCTTTTTCAGTTTCAATGCACAAACCACTATCCACGCCCTTGTCATTAATGGTAAAGACAGTCGCACTGCAGGCAACTTCCGCTCCTTGATGCAGAACGACAGTCTTTTTCTATATACCGAAAATGGAGAAACAGCGATTGACTACAGTCTCTTTCCATCTTTGAACGTGATTGTGCTGAATGAGCTAAGCGCGCTTAGTTCTGGTTTGGGGGCCGAGTTGCAAAAATTTGTAAATGCCGGCGGCAGCCTGGTTATATTTCCGGCGCGCAAAGCCGATATCGCTTCCTATAACCTTGTATTTGGTGAATTGCGGTTGCCGCCGCTCGCGGGTATCGACACCGCCAGCACCCGCACGCAGGCCATCAATTTTGAACAGGGTTTGTATGAAGGTGTTTTCGAAAAAGCGGATCAACGGATGGATCTGCCGAAAGTGAAAGAGCATTACCGTTTGGCGCAACAAACACGAAGTGGCGAGCGCAGCATTTTGAGTTTGCAAAACGGAGATCCGTTTTTGTCACAATACCAGGTTGGTAGTGGAAAGATCTATCTGTTTTCGAGCCCATCCGACGAGTTGTCGTCGAACCTCATACGCCACGCCCTGTTTGTGCCAACCCTTATTCGCCTGTCGGTGCTGAGCCTGCGGCCGGAGGCAATTTATTATCATACATCGGCTAATGAAGCCATTGAACTGCCGAACCAGGGCAACTTGTCGGACGAACCGCTCCACATTGTCAGCAAAGCCCAAAACATCGACATTATTCCAGAGCATCGGCTCGTCAATAATACCCTGACGATGTTTACCCGCAACCAAATTGGCGATGCAGGCCATTACCATGTAACTGCCGGTTCTGATGTTCTCAAGGGTCTGGCGTTTAATTACGACCGCAGAGAATCGGATATGAATTTTTTCCAGCGCGCAGAGCTTCAGAAAATGGTCGATGAGGCCGGCCTCGCGAATGTATCAGTGATCGATGCAGATGCGCGTGGGCTCGCTAATGCCCTGCAGGATGCGAACGACGGGAAAAAATTATGGAAATTATGTTTAATTTTAGCCCTGGCTTTTTTAGCCGCTGAAGTCCTCATCATCCGATTATTGAAATGACACGTCCGCAAAACGCCACCACCAGCCCTTCGGGTAAAGGCAGTATTAGCGCCCGGATCGCCGGAGAAGTGCTGTTTTGTGCCACTAACCACAATATTAAACGTTAATGAACATCTTAATAAAACAAGCCACCATCGTTAACCCACAGAGTGCCAGCCATGGCAAAACCGTGGATATTCTGATCGAACGAGGCACCATTACCCAGATCAAAAAGAACATCGCCAACGAAAAAGGCTATAAGGTAATCGAAGACGAAGACTTATATGTGTCGGCAGGTTGGCTCGATATGCAGGCTAATTTTTGCGATCCGGGCTACGAGCACAAAGAAACCCTCGAGAGCGGTATGAAAGCTGCTGCCCGTGGCGGATTTACAGGTATTTGTGTCATGAGTGGGACCAATCCGCCTATCCATAACAAAGCCCAGGTAGAATACCTGGTGAATCGCGCCAAAGAATCGCCTGTGGATGTGTATCCGGTTGGAACCATCAGTTACAACCAGGAAGGCAAGGATCTGTCGGAAATGTATGACATGAAACTGGCTGGTGCGGTAGCTTTCAGCGACTATAAGAAGCCTGTCAAAGATGCCGGTCTTATCCTTCGCGCCCTGCAATACTCACAAAACATCGGTAGTTTTATTATTACCCATGCCGACGATAAGACCATTTCGCAGGGTGGTCACATGAACGAAGGTGTTGCATCAACGCGGCTCGGCCTCAAAGGGATGCCGGCCCTGGCAGAAGAACTGATGATACAGCGCAACCTCCAGGTGCTGGAATACGCCGGCGGCAAACTCCATATTCCTACCGTAAGTACCCGCGGAAGCATAGATCTCATTCGCAAAGCCAAGGCTAACGGTTTGCGTGTTACCTGCGGTGTGGCGGCTCACCAGCTGTTGCTCGACGATACGCAGCTCGAAGGCTTCGATACGAATTATAAAGTTAATCCACCGTTAAGATCGAAAGACGATGTCAATGCACTGAAGCGTGCCCTCGAAAACGGCGTTATTGATGTGGTGGTAAGCGACCACGCACCGCAGGACATCGAAAGCAAAGACCTGGAGTTCGACCTGGCCGACCACGGTATCGCGGGCTTACAAACCGCATTTAATTGCCTGGTAACAGCTATGCCCAAAATCAGCGCCGATAAAGTAGCTGAATGCCTCGCCGATAACCCACGCCATATTCTTGGGATGAAGCCGGTTGTGATTTCAGAAAATGAAGAGGCTAACTTAACGTTGTTTTCGCTGTCCGGAAAAAGCATCTTGACGGAAAAGGATGTGCTGTCGAAGTCGAAAAACACGCCCTTTATCGGTCAAAGCCTCAACGGCCGGATTATCGGCATCATCAATCATAACAAGATCGTGGCTTGACGAAACAAGCAGCCAAATACACATCCTGGCTGCCCACGTTGCTGTCGCCCGCGGCTTTGTCTGCGGTCATCTTTGCAATAGCAGGTCTGCTGTGCCTCTGGCAATGCCGGGATGCTCCCATCGGCGATTTTGGCAATTACTATTATGGCAGTAAGTTATGGCTCGATCATCGCTTCGGGTTGGAGGATTATCACAGTATCTGGCATTTCAATACACAGATCCGTTCGTTTGGCGAAACGCGTTTTTTTTTAAATTACACGCCCGTGCCGCCGTTTAGCCTCTTGTGCTATGCGCCGTTTGTTTTCATGAAAGCAGCCGTAGCCAAGTTCGTTTTCAATGTGCTTGGCCTTTCGGTATTTGTATTCACCTGGTTTCGCTTCGCGCAATGGGTAATGCCGGAAAGCCGATGGCTTATCGTTGTTCCGTTTATATGTTACATGCCGCTGTATAATAACATGTTGCAGGGACAGACGTATCTGTTTATCTCCGCAGCACTGATGAACTTTTTTTTAGCGGCAGAAAAACACAAAACCCTGCAGGCTTCCGCTTGGATGACTCTCGCCATTAGTTTAAAGCTCTTTCCGGTATTTTTTTTATTGTATGTGTTGCTGCGCGGTCGTTACCGCATCGTCTTTTACAGTCTTTTGTTCAGTGCAGCAGCTTACCTTTTGGGCGGTTGGGTGGCAGGCCCTGGCGTATTGCGCTACTACAGCTTTGAGGTATTACCAAGGCTTTTCCAAAACGACATCGTTGGGGCTTTTTATTCAGGAAATCAAAGCGTTTACACGCTCCTTCTCGATTTGTTTACGCAAGACAGCCTTGGGAATCCAAAAGTGATTTTCCATGCGCCCTGGTTGGTGCCGGTATTAGAAGGCTTGATCGGTGGGTTTTTGCTGGCTGTGCTTATATCATTTCGCAAGGCTCCTCACGCATTGCTCTTTGGCTTGTCGGCGTTGGTCGCCTTATTAGTTGGCCGCTACCAAACCAGTTATGGGCTGATGTTGCTATTGCCATTTGTGCCGCTTTGTTGTTTGAAGGTATCCCGTTCTGTATGGACCTTGTTTTACCTGTTTTTGCTGGCAATAGCCATGTCGTGGCCTGTTGGCCAGTTCTTGGGGTCACCGCTACTGTTGCGTTATGGGCGTTTGTGGTGTTTACTTTTGCTCTTCGTGACGTATGTATTTTACCAACGGCTTTGGCCAAATTATCGCATCACATTCGCATCTATTGTTCTGCTCATTACCGTTCGCTGGTTAAGTTACCAACCCCGAAGCGTCCGTTATGTCGAAATCCAGAATACAAAGGGCATTTTGTACGATTACCAGATTCAGGAAGATTCCCTAACTTTGTTTAGTACACTCGGCGAAAAAGATCTGTCGGAGACTATTTATTTTCCTGTTACCTGGCGTGTCGATACAATGTTATCTGTAAAAGACGGGATATTGTATTGTGGAGAAAATATACTCGACGACGGACCGGGACAAAAGAAAAAGCCGATTGTCGTAAGCGACAGCTTGGTGTTATTCATGAACGACAGAAACCAGGGAATAGGCTTTTACAAATTAACCTGCGTTCCCTTAAAAAAATGACGAAACTGGAAAGTATATTGGAGCGGTACGGCTTGCAACAGTTCACATTTGTTGACGTAGGGGCGAAAGACCGGCTCGATTACTGCCAGGAGTTGGCGGAGAGAACGGCCATGCACGCCTTTGAGCCGAATCCGCTCGAACACCGTCTCCTTGAAACGCGTTACCGCCAACATCCGTTCCGTCACCTTCACCTCAATCAAACAGGTCTCAGCAATAGGAACGGCGACGCAGAGTTCTGGATCACTGCCCACGGCTCGATGAGTTCGCTGTTGGAACCAGACACCGTTAATTACGCCATGCATTTTGGTGCTTACCGCGAATACCCTCAGTGGGAAAGCAGCATTCGTGCCGAGGAAAAAATCAGGATCGCATTGCAAACGGCCGACTCATATTTTGATTCCGGTGTTAGTTGTATAGACTACATGAAATTGGACACGCAAGGCTCGGAGCTAATGATTCTGCAGGGAAGCGAACAGTTGCTTGCTTCACAACGCATCTTACTCCTGAAAGTAGAAGTATCCACCATTCCGGTGTATAAAGACCAGGCCCTGTTCTCGGATATCGATCAGTTTTTACGGGCGCGTGGGTTTACGCTCGTCGATTACATCACCTACCGGAACGATCGCCAGCCACTTTTTGCATCACAGGAGCATGCGCATTATGCGCCTTGCGGTGATGCCCTGTATGTGCTGCGTCATCAACATGATACGCCGGGTGCGTTAATGACCCGCAGTTTGCTTCTGCACTGGCAGGGTTACCGTAGCCTGGGAAACCATTTTGCAGCACTGGCAGGAGCAAGACCTAATGAAATGCAAACGCTGATGCAGCTGAAGTCGCTTCGCCATCAATCACTGGCACGACGACTATTGAAAAACCTGATGCCGCCCGCCATCTTGCACTTACTGAAACATGGTTAAGAAAGGTACCCATATCGCTTTCGGTCTGGCGGTGTTACCCTTGCTGGTAATTGTATTGTCTTGTTTCACGAAACCGGAGCGATGTCTTACATTATCTTACACGCTCAATTATCCCGGCGATAGCTGGGAAAAAAACCGCACGGGTTTTTTGTGGGCCCTGTCTTACCTGGGCGCAAGTTTGCCGCCGGGCTCTTTCGATAAAAGCCTGACCTGGCAGGATAGCAGCACCTTTCGGCTTGATTTGGCCGGACTCGGTTTTCAGGCCACTGCACTGGAGGCACTCAACCGTCTGGCCGATAGCCTCGAGCACACGCCACAATACAAACATCGCGGCAGTATAGACCTCGGTCAGTTTGTAGCACTTACGATCGGAAGTTCCTGGCACTATTACGCGATTACCGGCGTGCCTGAAAGTTACAGCCAGTTCCTTGCTCTGCACAACGGCAACGTGTTAGAGACTTTCCCTTTGCTTCAATCAACAGTGGCGAATCATAACCGTCGCATTCGTTTTCATATTGGAGAACCGGTACAGCGCTCGGTGTTCATTGCAGAGGAAGCTCCTTTGGTGCTGGGCGATTCGGGCTTTGTGCCGGAGGTTTACGAAGTAATGGATGTGATGCCCAACGGCCAGTTGCGTTTTGCCATTTACGATGCGCAAGGACAGCTTTGTGCCGCCAGCCCCAGGCACCTGGGTGCAGCCGGTAAGCCGGCAAAATGCTTGTGGTGCCACGAAGTGGTGGTGCAGCCGTTGTTCAGGCCTACTGATTCCCTGCAAGGCCACATGGGGCCGGCGCAATTTCAGGCTCGTGTGGCAATGCTCAATCGCCAACTGGAAGAATACCGCGCAGGTCTTAGCAGCGACCTTAATTTTCTCAATAAGCAGGATCATACCTATATGGAATTGCTTTACATCGCATACATGGAGCCATCCTTGAGTAAACTATCAAAAGAGTGGGGAATATCGCAAACTGTACTCCGGCAGGTATTGCAGGCTGAGCAAACACATCAGCATGAAGAGTTTGAGTTTCTGAAAGACTGCTACAGCCGCCAGTCCATTCAGCGTTTTGCGCCTTGCCTCTGGGTAAGTGGCCCTGCCAATATGCGTGAACCCTGCGATGATGAACCACATTATATTCAGCCAGCCCGCAAATGAAGCGTTCTACAGCTATTTTATTCACCGTGCTTTCTTATGTTGGGCTTTGCCTGCTTGGAATGAGCCGGCACGAGTATTGGCAGGACGAGGCGCATCACCTGCTTCTTGGGCGCGATAGTCAAGGCCTCGCGGAGCTTATCCGGAATACTGGTTATGAAGGGCACCCTCTTTTGTGGAACCTGATGGTGTATCTGCTGGTGCAATTGTTTCACCACTTCTGGGTTGTACAGCTTGTACATGTAGGTATCGCCACAGCTTGTGTCGTTATCATCCTGAGCCGGGCGCCCTTTGCGTGGCATGTCCGCTTATGGATCGTGGGGAGTTATTTTCTGATTTATGAATACAGCATCCTTACAAGGCATTACTCTCTGGCACTTTTACTGTTGCTGCTAATTCTGGTGCATCTTTCGTCGCCACGGAAACAGCTTGTTTACCTGGCGATACTTTTGGCGCTCATGGCTCAGGTGCATTTGTTCGCACTTTTTCTAAGCCTGGGTATCTCGGTTTACCTTCTACGGGATTGGCGATTGGCAAGCACTGGTATCAAAGCAATTTCATTGGCAATTGTTTCTTCCTCCGTTCTATTAGCACTCTACCACAGTCTGCCTCCAGCCGATCATTTTTTGCATACTTACAACAGTGAATCCTGGTTTTCTTTAGTACGCTTGAGCAAGTTATGGCAGGTGCCCCTTAAAGGCCTTTTGCCTATGCCGGATTTTACGCAGGAACATTACTGGAATACACATGCGCTCGTTCTTTATGCGCCTTGGCTGGGCCTGGTAATGTCGTTGTTGATTTCGATAACGCCGGCTTTCCTGCTGCACGACAGTCGCCTTCGCTGGGCGTTCTACCTGCCCCTTGGGTGTATTTTGTTATTCTTTTACCTGACGCCACTCATGCTAACCAACCGCAACTGCGGTTACGTTAGTATGTGCATTCTGGCCGTATTTTGGCTGCAAAATAATGCGCTTGCACATCCATATGCCGCAAGTAGAGCGGCAACGGCCACGCGAAACAATTTACTGGTATATGCAGTGCTGGCTTGTCAGGTGTATGCCGGCTTGTTTTGTTATAGCGCCGATTTCTTGCGTCCTTTTTCAAACGGCAAATACGCAGCGGATTTTCTGGAGCAGGTAGCCGCTGATAAGGATACTGAAGTGTTGTTGAGTAATCATGGCGCAGGCCCAGCCGTCGCTATTTACACCAGTAAACGATTGTATTACCTGGAGCCAGGTAAATTTGGTACCTTTTGTGTGTGGAACACAAGACCTTTTATTCAGTCGGATGAAGTGCTGTTATACAAAATCAGAAAAAGGCTGGAATTGTCGGACCATGTGTTGCTATTGCTTAACGAACCCTCGAAAATACACGCATTAACGCATACGAATGACTCACTGAACATCATTCCGTCATTTGCCCCCGCGCTGTTAAAACTTTTTGAAGGAGCAAGCGTTGGATCTGAAAATTACGCGGTGTATCGCCTGAAATAATTCGTGGGGGCTCGGCCTTACGTTTCAAAAAACTTTATCTTTAGCAAACGATGAACCAGGTTCTTTTATTTAATCCACGCGCGCTTACGCATAAGCCCAGGATACCGAACAGCATCCTGCAAATTGCTGCCAGTATCGACGGCCTGTTTGAATACGTGATCGTAGATGGCAATCTGGAGCAGGATCCATGGACGAAGCTGGAGGCTTATCTCAGCAGCGGAAGAATCGGGTATTTTGCCTGCACGGTGATGCCCGGTCCACAACTACGGCAGGCTATTCCATACGCCCGTCTCATTCGAGACCGATTTCCGCAGGTAAAAATCATCTGGGGCGGGTATTTTCCGTCCAATCAACCAAAAGTAGTGCTTGATTCGGGTTACGTAGATGTTATTGTTAACGGGATGGGTGACAAAACGTTTCCTGCTTTGCTTCGTTGTTTAGAAGCTGGCGCGGATTATACATCGCTACCGAACCTGATCTACAAGCAAGGGGATAAGATCGTAAAAACGCGCAAGGATGAAATATACGATCTTAACCAGCTGCCGGCCTTGCCCTACGAAAATCTCAATTCCTTTTACCCGATGAAAGCCTATTTAGGCAAGACCTATCTCGGAAATAGAACCATTGCTTACCACAGCAGTTTTGGCTGCCCGTTTACATGTTCATTTTGTGCCGTGGTGCCAATATACAATGCGCGGTGGAAGGGACGGTCGGCAGCAAACATCTAC
>DAIUED010000002.1:0-45029 GCA_036845295.1 Bacteroidota bacterium | reverse complement strand
CTTCAACAGATCCGGGCCCGCAGCACGGTGTATCGCACCATCCACGCCGCCACCGCCGGTCAGCGAATTGTTTGCGGCATTCACAATAGCATCTACAGCCATTGTAGTGATATCTGCTTCGATGAGTTCAATCCTTGGATTCATGATTCAATACCGATTATTCATTATTCTTTCTGAACACTTACTTTCCTGCTTCCCGCTCCAACTCCTCTGCGATCCGTGCTCTGATCTGCGCCAACGATTGCTCGTTTACAACTTGACCGTTTTCGAAAACAGTCTGGAGCAAGCCCTGCTTCTCTTCT
Organism: Bacteroidota bacterium; assembly: GCA_036845295.1. Lineage (GTDB taxonomy): Bacteria > Bacteroidota > Bacteroidia > B-17B0 > Aurantibacillaceae > UBA4416. The sequence continues at coordinate 44,727 of DAIUED010000002.1, read as the reverse complement.
TCCCAGGAGCATTCGTCTTTAAGCGCCAGCTTACCGTCAACCTGGTGAACAGCCAACAAGCCTTTTGCCGATTTCTTCGTACCATCGTCGGTTTTAGGATCTTTGAAAATGTTTCTTCCTTCACCGTTTACCTCACCGTAAGTAGCCTTCATGGCAAAGCCATAAGTGTCGCGGGTAACATACTCATACGTATAAGAACCGATACCGAGCACCACATTGAACGAAGCAAATCCTTTTTCTTTCAGGCCTTCCAGGATCGCCTTCTGACGCTGCAGAGTAATACTGTCGCCATAGATCAGTCCAATGTGAGAATCGAGCAGCTTATAGCCTCTATCGGTGATCGTCCCGCCGAAGATCTCCCACATACACTCAATCGCACCTTTGTACGCTGGACTTCCGGGAATGGCGTCGGGGTCTCCCACGATGATCTTTACCGGGTCTCCGCTATCCGGACGAATCACCACTTTGCCCTCGCGCGCCAGGATCGCCGACTTCAGTTTTGGTAGGAACTCCGTGATCACTTTCCAAAAGTCCCAGGTATCTGACACAATAGATACGATGCCTTCTGGGTAGAGTTTCGTAATGAGACGTTCGAAGGTGCCGATCTCATCGTCTTTGGTCCCCATACACATCACCGAGTGCTCGGTAGCAGGCACGCTGCCGCCTACCAGTTCTTTATCCGAATCGGCCTGATAATACAACTCGTGGAAATCGATGGCAGGCACTGTATCGGTTCCATAAAACGACAGCAGGTGGCCTGCCGCGCTGATACAGGCGTCTTCGATGCCACTCATCCCGCGGAAACTGAAATCATGACCTTGCCAATACACAAAATCGATATTGGTATCGCCGACTGTTTGACGGGCATAGGCATCAAAGGTTTTGAGGTACTGAAACGCCGTGGTGGCACTGGTGGAAGGCTTCCACAAGATAGCCGACATGAGCGATTCAAGGTAATTCGTGAGCCAGAAAAACTGAGGCTGCGTGTTGTACACTGTCACAACCGGAATCTTCGGTCCTACGATCGTACCTTCTGGTAATCCTTTCACGATGAGCGGTAAATAACCCAGGTCGTGCAACGCAGCGATGTGCTCCACCGGAATGCTGTCTTTGCCAAGGGCATTGTCCATGCGACGCTTGTAGTCGGCAACCACTTTCTCTTTTGGAACGTTGAAGAATCCTTCGTTCCATTGTTTGACCAGGTATTCTTTCACGAAATACTGAAGGCCAAAGAACACGAGGTTTTGGTTGCCCTCCAGGCGTGATTTCCGTGGCGTAAAATTAGAGTAAACCAGCTCCGTTCCTTCGGGATACTGCCGGCGATGATCTGCTTTATAAAAGTCGATCAGCATAAGAGGATTAATTTTCATAATTATTTATTTAAAGATGAGCGTTTATTGATGCGTGTTCCTGTTGTTTAAACAGGGTAAAGTAATATAATATCTTTTGTATCTATCAACCATATAAGACATATGAGATCATATAAGGGTGGGTATTAATTGGGTGGAAGATTCTTATGAAAACTGGTTTATTCATCTTCTAGGATTCTATACCAATCATTCACATATGTTTTTTGACCCTCGCTAAAAATATGGCTGCAATTAAAGTTAATCATCAGCCCTACTGGTACTTGCAATAATTTCATATAAGTTAATAATTGAGCTTCGTGAACTGCAAGAATTTTATCATGAGACTTTAACTCAACGACTACATTCTTTTCTACCAGAAGATCGCATCTTAAATCAGCATCAAACTCCATGTCTTTATAATAAATAGGAATTCTCAGCTCTGACTGAAAGGCAATATCACGTTTCTGTAATTCATAGACCATGCACCGGTGATAAACAGATTCTAAAAGACCTGGCCCCAACGCTTTGTGAACTTCGATAGCTGCACCGTTGATCTGATAAACAAGGTCTTTAAAGTATGCTTTTGTTTTTCTCATATATGTTTGGTTTACTAATAGCTTTTGTTCTTGCATGATTTAAAGCATATAAGACATATCTGTGCGTTTAAACTAGAGATGGCGGGAGAAAACTATTAATCATAAAGCTATTCATTTTAAAGGATCTTCACACTTTCTTTCTGATCGCTTCTTATATGCCCTTATCTGCCTTATATGGTTCCAATTGCATTAATCTTCCTGCAAATCACTCCTTGTTCCTTCCCTTTTCTGCCGGATACAGAGTTCTCACCGGATCGCTTTGCCAGTAAGCCTTGCTTTCGATATCCATCACTGTTACCCGCCCGTCGAAACCGGCTCCAGTATCGAGGTTCCAGAGGTTGGCCCGACTCATTGGCTGATCACTTCCGTAGTTGATCGTCGGCGTGTGGCCGATATAAATCTCTTCAAACAGATTGAGCCTCTTCGGATAGTATGCCGAGTCTTTCTCCAATTGTGGATTCAGTGCCAATGCTGTTTCCCAAAGGGTACGGTCCCAATAGCAATTGGAAGCGTGGGTTTCGCGGGCCGGACCGTGCATAGAAGAAAAGCCGGCATGTATGAACAGACGGTTGCCTTTATCTACATAGTAATTTCGCATGCGCTGGAAAAAGCCCAGGTGCAATTGTTTATCACTCCTGCTCAAGTGCTCATAACTAGCAAGTGTTGCTTCACCGCCATTGAATAGCCACGTTACATCTGAGGCTTCCTGTTCAAGCCAGGCTTCGCACCACACGTCATGATTTCCGCGAATAAACACACATTCGTTGGTTTCATTGAGGCGGATCAGGCGGCTGATCACAGCCGACGATCCGCTCCAGCCATCCACATAATCGCCCAGGCAGATCACGGTATCCTGATGGCGAACCTCTGCCCGTTGCAGCGCTTGTTCCAGCGCCCTGTCGGCTCCGTGAATATCTCCTATGACTAATGTTCTTGCTTTCATAATAACTGCTTAAACATAATATCGGTTCTCAATACGTACTTGATGCCCGACTGTAATTCTTCGCCCGCGTGTTTTAGCTGATGCTCGAACACAAGGACGGTTCCCTTCCTGGGTCTGATGTCGTGATTATCAAAGATGGTGTGTCCTCCTTCGAAATCATCGTTGAGGTAAACCATCCACGTAAAATGGCTTACCTCGCATTCATTTCTTATATAGCTTCCGTCTTTGTGTCTTTTAAAGCGTTGCCCAGGCTCGTATTTATAAAAGCGGAACATTTCATTGAAGCCGGTTACCTGGCTGTTCCCGTAACGTTCTGGTGCAAATGGTTGAAACCTTTCCCAGAGTCTGTGGGCCAGCTCGTGATCAATAAAAGTAATCCGCGAATTATTCCGCACCGACTTCAGCATCACTTCCTGACCAGATACCTGTACCTTGGCCTCTTCATAACCCTTTTGTTCGCTCCAATAAACGAGATCGTCGCATTCGGAAAGTGTCAAAAAATCTTCCACGAGGTAGAGAAAAGTATCCAATTGAGTAAGTTTCATAAGCAGATTTAGTATTTCAAAACTCGATATAGCCGGCCGGCACGGCATCACAGAGCCACACGCCGTTGTTGGACAGGTAAAAGGTATGACCATCGCGATGCATGTCCTCTGCCCTCACCTTCAGAATTACCGGCTTGCCACGACGGCTTCCCACTTTAGTTGCCGTTTCAAGGTCTTTACTCAGGTGTACATGCTGGCGCTCCATTTTCTTCAGACCGGATGCCTGTATGCTTTCCAGGAAGCGCGCAACGGTGCCGTGATACAGGTAAGCCGGAGGTACGCTTGGCTCGAGCATCAAATCTACCTCCACCGTATGGCCTTGGTTGGCCCTGATCCTTGTTTGATCGTGGTTGAAAGCGAATCGCTTTTTGTCGTTGGTATTCACGACCTGTTGCAATAGCTGGAGGTTGATGTAACGTTTGTGCGCGCTGCATTTCACAAGAAGTTCTTGTACATCCACCCATCCCTCACTGTCCATGTGAATACCAATGGCTTCGGGTTTGTGCCTGAGAACCAGGCTTAAAAATTTACTGATATGTTTTAAATCGTTCATGTTGTGTTGTTGTTGTGCTCCTCTGGTGTGTCCGGTAGCTTTCAGTTCCCGTTCAAAGCGTCCCTGACTTGCATAAGGGCGAAGCCCAGCAGATTTTCGCCTTTCCACCCAGCAGGATTTGTGGCCTGCGGATTGTCCTCTGCCAGTCCGATGCCCCAAATAAGATCCACCGGACTTGCCTCTACCAGCACCTTGGAGCTAGTTTGTATTAAAAAATGTTTTAAAGATTCGTTCTGCGAGAACTTCAGGTAGTTTCCTCGTATTACGATACCGTATTTCGCTTCGTCCCAAATTGCGGTATCGAAGTTGCGGATTTGCCTGCCGAGGTCTTTAACGTCTTTGGGCGAGGTCTTTACCAGGATCTTTTCAAGTATTTCATGATCGCCAAACAGCCTGGCCTTTTCAGCCATCATGTAGTGTTCAGCGGTCTTATATACAATGCCGTTCTCACTGAAATCTGACGGCCACCACTGGCTCAGGCAAGTCTTGATGATACTCCCGTCTCGCGAAGGCTGATGCCCCCAGAAGAACAGGAAATCTGGCCGCTCTCCTTTCGCCACATGTTGTTTCAGCCAATCGTTAGAATACTTCATGATTAAAATAAAGAATAAGATTTATAGAATGTTGTTTCTTCCTGGTCGCGGATCGAATTTGAACTACCGACATGCCTGAAACCGGATTCTTTCAAGCGGTCGAGGGCCTGGTGACTGAAAATACCATGCGAAGCGATGAAGTACATTTCGCCTGCACCTTTGGCTTTGAGCGCCGTTGCCAGCTCCATGAAGGTGCGACCGCCATCGCAGATGTCATCAACGATCAGGCAGGCTTTCCCGTTAAGGTTTTCGGTATTTACGTCACTCTTCACGATTTGCCCTGTTACCAGGTCGCGAACCTTGATCCCGGTGACGATCTCGCCACGATAACCCAGCTTTTGAGCCAGCTTGTCAATCTTCTTGTAAGCTCCCAGGTCGGGTGACACCAATACGAAGTCTTGTAATCCGAAAGACGTTAGCAGGGCTTTTACCATGTCGTGGTTCGGGATGTTATGGCAGCGGTCAATCAACGCTACCGACACATCACTGTGTGCATCAAACACGATCACTTTATCCAAGGCCAGGCTATTGAGGATCTGCGCGAACACCTTTACCGACAAAGGTTCCCCTGGCACCATCACCCGGTCTTGCCGTGCATACGGAATGTAAGGAATAAACACTTCAATATAAGGCACTCCCATGTGACGCAAGGCATCCACTGCCAGACACAGGTTCATCAGATCATCGGAAGAATTAAGCCGGGTATTGATCCTCACGCGATCTTCCTCCGAGAAGGGATGAAGAAATCTGACATGGCATTCGCCGCCGGCAAATTTTTTCAGTTCTACTGTTTCGTTACTGGCAAAGAGCTGGATGGTTTTCATGATGGTCAATTTTTAGTGTGTTACAATTCAAAGTGGAATCCTTTCTGTGTGAGTTCGCGATATGCTTTCTTATCAAAACTGAAAAACTGAGCAGCTTTGTGGGCTACATTCTGCTCTTTCTCATCGAGGGCTTTCAGGAGCTTCATGCCCAGGATTTTTTTTCTGAAGTTGCGTTTATCAATTGGTGTGTCAAGTATCGCCTCGTACAAAGACTGGAGCTGGGTAAGGGTGAACTTTTCGGCAAGCAGTTCGAAACCGATCGGTTGGTAAGAAACTTTTCCTTTCAAGCGCTCAATGGCCATTTTCAGGATCTTGGCGTGGTCGAAAGCCAGCTTAGGCACTTTTGAAAGTTCGAACCATTCGGCCTGCACGGTGTCGCGGCCGGCCACCAATTCGTACTGATGGCGGTTGACCAACGCAAAGTAGGCTACCGATACGATGCGCTCCCGCGGATCACGATCTAACTCGCTGAACGTGTACAACTGCTCAATGAACATGTGACGGATCCCCGTTTTCTCAAGCAGTATGCGTCGGGCACAGGCTTCGGTGGTCTCGTTCATATAGACAAAGCCGCCAGGCAATGCCCACTTGTTTTTAAACGGCTCCCGTTCCCGCTCAATCAGCAGAAGTTTCAACTCTCCGCCGTCGAAACCAAAAATAACGCAATCGGTTGCGAGTGCCGGGCGTTCGTATTCGTATGTATATGCTGCTTGTTTTTTCACCTTAGTGTAATTTATACACAAAGATATGGCTTTTCTGAATTCAAAAACAACCAAAGTGTAAAAAATACACTATAAAGAGATAACCGACTGACAATCAGGGTGTGATTTTACAAAACAGAAATAGGTGGCTTTTGGATAAGCCCATATAAAAACGCGCACTGGCCGGTGCGCGTTTCCTATACGAACTCTGGATAAATTTCCCCCTGCTGCGGAGTCGGACACAGCGTGCAGTAGGTTACACAGATACAACGAGCTTGGCGGTTTTCAGCACCTGCCCCCTGGGACCGCAAATGGTGTAAATGTAAAGCCCTTCGGGTAAGCCCGTGTTGAGCGACAAGCCATTGGCGCCAGGATCGAGGAGGCGAAAGAACATCAGCTGGCCGCTGGCGTTGAAAATATGGATGCTGGTATTGCGTTGCGTTGTGTAGCGGAGATGAAAGTTACCCTTGCCGGAACCCGAGCTTAAATAAAATGTTTCTGTTCTCTTGGGTAACAAGGCTGTGGATGCATGATGAATAGAACTTTTTTGCCGGCTCGCTGCAAAAGACACAGGGCTTTGTACTTGGCTGTGTAAAGAGATGCTTCCCGAAAAGGCCAGGCCAATCATCAGTTGCCGGTAGGTTGTGTAGCTTATCATTTGTTTCGTTTTTTCTATATTACATTCAATTTTCAACCTGTTGGGGGTCGAAGCACAGTTCACCCAAAGCCACACGTGCCGGGGGAGTGACACGGTGGTTTTGGTGACTGCTCATTGCCACGATCATTCCTGAGGGCAATAGAAATGGCGAACTTCGCTTTGTCCGGCATTCTGTTCATATGACGCCGAAGGCGCCTTATTTGTTACAGAACGGTATAAAATTAATTGGAAGATTCTCGGGGGATATCATGTCGTTTACTAATTAATTTACTATACAAATATATATCTTTTTATAGCAATTGTTAGCTATAAAACATAGCATAGTATTAAGTGGTTGGTTTACAGTATATGTTTTTTCACAGCATGTTTCGGCTATTAACATTCCTTGAAAAGCGCTCCCAACAAGGGTTGTGGCTGCCCTGAATTCCGCTACCAGCGTGCATCTGGAAAGAACCAACAAGCAGGCGCATTCTATTCTGCCAAGCTCGTTTAGTACCCGATATGAAGCATAACACGGGATATACGAATTAAAAAAAGCTGCCAAATAGCAGCTTTTTTCCTTAACTAAACAATCACCGTTTTGGGTTATCGCTGAACGATATCGTTTTTTGTTGAGTATAACAACGCAACCAGGTCATCGACAAGGGCTTTGTTATTCGCGGCCGTGACGCCGTTTTTGGCGAGACCTGTGCCGATATCACCAACAAAGCGGTCAAAATCGGTAGCATTTACTTTCATGCCCATCCGGCTATTCTTAGACGGGTCATGCGCGTCTTTCATGGATTTGCCTGTGTAAGCGTACGCCGAATTTTTCGAGCCGGTAGCCACACAAAGGAAATCTGTGAAATTCTTGCTGAGCGCCGCAAAGCCGGTGGTGTTGCCCATACCTACTTCGCCGAGCAAGGTTCCGAAATATTTGGTCATGGCAGTGTCCGCTGCGATAACAAATACCGAGCTGTCCACCACCGAACGAAGCGTCAGTCTTCCTTTTTCGATCATCTGACCGGAGTTGTTCGGATCGGATACCATCGCAGTGCCACCTACGCGATCATATAAACTTGGCGCCGGTGTTACCGGTGTGGTTGGCGTTGGATCCGGTTCCGGATCATCTTTCTTTTTTTTGCAGCTGCTTTGTACGATCGACAAGCCCAACAGGCATGCCATCATCAGAATGAGTGTTTTTTTCATAGGTTCTGGTTTTAGAGGTTTAATTGTTACTTGGTGTCTATTTAATCAAGAAGTTCATGCAAGCCATTGCTGATGCTATACAAAAAGGACGTTTTACCCTGCATTACAGGGCAGCCGGACGATTGTTGCTTTTCGTTTAAAACAAAGCGCTCTGCGTCATAATTTCCAGATCGCATTACAGCCTGATAAACCTGTTCGGACGTTTGTTTTCCCTGGCGATAACCATATACAAGCGTGCGATCGTGCCGGTTCATAAATACGTTAACGATGCCCGGCATAGCCATCACGGTATGTTGCACATCGACGGCCTGAGCTGAATCCAGATCTTGCCGGAAATCGATCCGCGCCAACTGAAGATCGGCATTGTCGTATTTTACTGGCTTCGTCACCATATAAATGTGAACGATAAGCACGATGAACAGCGTTGCTGAAATACCAAGGGTCCATAGCAACGATTTGATGATGATCCGCTTTTTCATGTCAGAGAGTTTTAATTACATTTCTATGACATTTACGCATTGAATGGATCATCTGGATTTAATAAATGTGTTTTTTATTTGAAAAGAATAGAAAATTCTTTCAATTCCCCAGCCTGGGGAAAAAGATACCCGGAATAAAATTAATTGAGCTAAATCTCCTAGAATTCTGATGAATCGCAAAAGTGACTTAAAAGCCGCTCAGCCAATACATGATCTTGTTCCATCCATCGGAGCAGTTCGTTGCAAACAATGCTTGTAACGGCGTGCTGCACGTGTGGCATCCCGAGCTTGCTCCGGTCCGGACTAGCGAATATGAAATCTTTTCCTTTTATCACGGCTAAAACCGTACAGTAATTACGAGTCTTTTGCACGGAAATTTTCACCGGAATTTGGTGCTTACTGGCATATATCAAAAAAGCCTTTTTTACACCATTTAAAATTCCTTCTTCCAGTGAGCCACCCTGACTAAGATAGTCATTTCCTGCGTATGTTTTGATAGTGGAACTGGCAAGACCAAAATGCGGACAAATGCCTATCTGATAGGAATAGCCATTGGCCTCCGCTTCTATCTCCACTGTGGGAAATTCATGGCCAAAAGGATGAATGTAATGGTGGAGCTGATCGAAAATCCCCCGCGGATAGTGAAACACGTTGCGCTGTGCCGATGGGTGATCAGAACACGCTAGCCGAAGGCCGGGATTCAGGTAGGCGAACTGCCTCAGAAAAGTTAACAGGTCGTCGTAGCAGATGCTGTAGTCCTTGAATATAAACGGATCCGGGGTGAAATCTAAAATAGTGTTTACCGCCGTTGTGTTTGACGACGAAACGCGTCCCTGTAGTACGCCATTCTTAGCCTGCCAACAGAGATCTCCGGATCGGATTTCCGCTCTTTCACTCAATGCCAGAACAACGAGGAGTCCCAATCGGTATGGCCTGTCGCTTCCGTCACCTGATAAGACAGAAGCCAGCGACTGTGTAGATAAGGACGATGCTTTCAAAAGCAAGTGGTTGCCTGGATAAAAATCCAATTCAAAAACCGGCTCTTCTTCCGCTTCACTTAACAATTCTTCAAATAAGTTCTCGAGCATGTACATTAGGCCTTCCTTGCGGATACTCCCGATAAACATACCTGGGCGTTTGCGAATTTGCTCCAAAAGCTCGCTAATTGAGGGAGTTCCCATCACATGCTTTTTTTGTTGATCCTATTAAGATCGGGAAAAAACGCGGTCTATCCAACTAAAAAAGCCTCCCGTTAAGAGAGGCTTTGTGTGCGGATGAAGGGACTCGAACCCCCACGCCGTGAAGCGCCAGATCCTAAGTCTGGTGCGGCTACCAATTACGCCACATCCGCAGCTTTTGGTGTTCAGGATGGCAAATATAATGAATTTATGCCATTTCAAATACTCTATGCCGCTTTTTCCAATTTTTTTGGTGTAAACAAAGCCCCTAAGCCCGCTCGTGAACATTGTTTTTTAGTTTCTTCCCTTCAATTTGTGTTTTTATTCCTTACTTTGGGGGCATATTCTACATCGTATGTACGGAAATTTTCAACAACATCTACAAGGCCAGCTCGACGAGATCGAAGCCAACGGTCTTTTCAAAAAAGAACGCGTTATCATTACTCCCCAGGGTGCATCGGTTAAAGTGCAAGATGGACAAGAGGTGATCATCTTCTGCGCTAATAATTATCTTGGTCTTTCTTCACACCCGAAAGTGGTGGAAGGCGCTAAAAAGGCTCTCGATAGCCATGGCTATGGCATGTCGTCGGTACGCTTTATTTGCGGCACGCAAGACATTCACAAAACCCTCGAAAAAAAGATCGCTGGCTTTCTCGGCCAGGAAGACACTATATTGTACGCCGCTGCTTTCGACGCCAACGGTGGTGTATTCGAGCCTTTGTTTGGCGAGGAAGATGCCATCATTAGTGACGAGCTCAACCATGCCTCCATCATCGACGGCGTGCGCCTGTGCAAAGCCCAGCGCTACCGCTACAAGAATTGCGACATGGCCGACCTGGAGGAGCAGCTCAAAAAAGCGCAGGCGCAGCGTTACCGCATCATTGTAACCGACGGCGTGTTCAGCATGGATGGATTTGTAGCGCCGCTGGATAAGATCTGCGACTTGGCCGAAAAATACAATGCCATGGTAATGGTTGACGAAAGCCATGCCACCGGCTTCATCGGCAAAACCGGGCGCGGCACGGTGGAACTGAAAAACGTGATGAGTCGCGTGGATATCATCACCGGCACCTTGGGCAAAGCGCTTGGCGGCGCCATGGGCGGATTTACCACGGGTAAAAAAGAAATCATCGAGATCCTGCGGCAGCGTTCGCGCCCATATCTTTTTTCGAACTCACTTGCACCGAGTATTGTCGGCGCCTCCATTGCCGTGTTTGATATGCTGAGTGAAACTACCGAGCTACGTGACAAGCTGGAGTGGAACATCAATTATTTCAAAAAAGGCCTGAAGTCTATCGGCCTGGAGTTTAAAGAAGGCGATTCGGCTATTGTGCCCGTGATGCTTTATGATGCTAAACTCTCGCAGGTATTTGCCGATAAACTTTTACAGGAAGGCATTTACGTGATCGGCTTCTTCTATCCTGTTGTTGCCAAAGGCCAGGCGCGCATCCGTGTGCAGCTTTCTGCCGGCCATACCCAGGAACACCTCGATAAAGCCTTGAAGGCCTTCGAAAAAGTAGGCAAAGAACTGGGAGTGATCAAATAGACATCCTGAAAGCAATAATAAATGAGCAGGCTACGGCCTGCTTTTTTTATGCGTACATACGGCGCTGGAAACGCGAAGCTATGAAAAACAACAACGTTTTATCCATTTGGCGGCGTGTCCTTCTGCCGGAGAGTACGCGGAGGGCCAGGCTTTCCGTTTCAATCTTTTTTTGCCCGGCTTCGAGAGCCTCAGCCAACGGGCAAAAAGATTTTCACTGCAGTCCTTCACGCGGCGTCTGCATGAAGTAAGCCATGCATGTTAATCTGTTAGTAATTGCGCCAGGGACGCGAAGGGCCTGGTTCCTTTGCTACGCGTGTTTTTCCGCGGCAAAGAACCGGAGCGATAGCGCAGCCCACAGCGGCCCGCCCGGGCGCCCCAAAAAAGCCTTCGCCATGTTTTTTCAGATTTTCTGGTCATGTGCGGTAACTTTATGAGCTACCGTCACTGGTAGAAAAAAAGTTATCGTGTTAATGAATCAGCACTTCAGTAGCACCAAAGCCGTAATTTTTATACGACGCATCGTGATAGCTGATCCCGTCGATAGACTTCAGAATAGAAAGAATTTCCTGTTTGAGCTTTCCGTTGCCTACACCGTGAATCACGATGAGTTTTTTGATGCCGTTGCTCAAACAATACTCCATCTCGCGCTCGAAGCGCTCGGTCTGGATATTCAGAATCTGGGCATTGGTCATGTTTTTATGTGAATCCACCAGCTCTTCAATGTGCAGGTCAATCTCGCGCGTGAGGTCTTTGATCTTTTGCTTAGCTATCGAGGCTTTCATCGGTTGCTTGAACTCTTTAATGGCTTTCAGTCGCGTGAGGTCTTCCGGGCTCAGGCTTTGCTCCACCAGCTTCGTATCCAGGAAGTCGTCTTTCAAAATGAACGCGTACACCGAGTGCTTGAACTCAGCATGCTTCACGAGGGTAGCCTGTGAGATGATGCGTTCGTTTACGAACAGGATCTCTGCCAGTGGTATCTGCGATTTATAATGCATGTTCTTGTAAAACAGGCATTCGATCTTGTGATAGGCGTACTCCTGGAAGAAGTTCTTCTTCACCTGCTTGAGAAAAACCTTTTGGTAAGCTCCCAGTTCACCATGTTTTAGGGTTTGAAAATAGGCATCATCTTTCACAGAATACGTAAAACTGATATTGTAAGACGATGAGTTGAACAAATAAAACTTATAGTCGCTTACCAGCAACGGCATTTCGTGATCGGGTTCGATGATGAAATAAATAGAGTCAGAGAGTACGGTTTCTACTGCCATATCGATGTTCTCAACCTCCGGATTCAAAATCAACTCGGTATGAACAGGAACCAACTGCTTGGTAAGGTAAGGAATTTCGAAGCCGTCCGGCATTTCTACATAGACGGTTTCCTTGTCTTTAAAGCTCACGATCGTTCCCTCGCCCACTTCATTCAAAAATCTGACTTTATCGCCAATACGCAGTTTCATGTCTTCGTTTATAAAGAGATTACCAGCGCACCTTGTTCTTTAATGGCATAAAAAGAAAGCCCGAGAGCAGTACACTGTTTTCTTAATTTCTTTACAAAGGTATAACTGTTGGAGCAATCCACAATCACCATCGGTCTAATTTGTTGAAGGGCCGCGGGGTCTGGCCAGGTATTATGGCTCACGATCAGGTAATCGCAGGCTGGCCTAAAACCCTCCGATGGTTTGCTGGTGTTTTTGATACAGGCTTTGCCTAGTTGCCAGCCCCGGGCCTGCCCATACTGCCATTGAAGGCCCGGAACACTTAACAGGTAAGGTTTAATGCTGCGATTAAACTCAGATGCGGAAAGCGAATCGGCCTGCAAAAACACCTGCCGGCCATTGCGTACCACATAGGCTGCCTTATGCCGGATGCTAAACACCACCAGTTGGGCTTCGGACGAACTGCGAACCAGGGAAATCGTTGAAGCAGATAACCATGCGATGCCGGTAAGCAGGAACACGGCGAGGGCCCGGTAGCGCTTCGATGCCAAAAACCAAAGTAGTGACAGGATGAGTGCCGAACAAAACAACACATCGTTTCCATCGAAAGCTATTCCATCGGCATAACCATATACCGGGTTATCGGTAAGCCGGGCACTGCGCAGCATGAGGCTTGTAATTGTGTCGGCTAACCAGCAAAAAGCCGCTTGAAGCAACGGAATACCGTGACAAAGAAGTAATAATATGGATACGCCCATCAGCGCTGTACTCAACGGTATGATCAGCAAGTTTGATAACATAAACCACAGTGGAAACTGATGGAAATAATACAAGGTTATTGGCAAGGTGAATACGGTTGCCGATACCGACATCAAACTAATATCCCAGAAAAATTTCAAAATGCGGTTTTTTGGTGTCCAATACCCGTTTAAAACAGGATATAAGTACATGATGCCGAATACGGCCAGGTAACTTAGCAGAAATCCTACATCGGCAAGTAAATAGGGGTCATACAGCAGCAACAAGAATGCGCTGAACACTAGCGTGTTGTAAGAATTACCCGTCCGGTTGAGGGTTTTGCCAAGAAGCACCAGACCTAGCATTAACGAGGCACGCAAAACAGATGGGGTAAAACCGGTGATGGCCGAAAACAACAATAAGGCTATAATTACAAGAACAGCCCGCATTGTTTTGTGGCGCTTGGCCCGGTCGAGGCGATCGAAAAAAAACATCAACACGATGTATAACATACCTGTGTGCATACCCGATACTGAAAGAATGTGTAATGTGCCGGAGTGCGAGAAACTTTGCATGACTCCCTGATCAATCTCGTCATCATAACCCACCAGTAACGCGGTACAAATTGAAAACGCCGGCTGCGACAAGCCCGAATGCCGAAGGACCGTTACAACATGTTGCCTGATAGAAACGCCCAATCGCTGCAAGCCTCTGGCCCGCGCTGTGTAGCCGGTGAGCCAGATGTCAGAAGCTGGCAGATAAGCTGTATGAAAGATGTTTCTCCTCTCCAGAATCTGGCGGTAATTAGCTTCTAACGGATTTTGAGGTGGCGGCACAACAGCAAGGTGCGCACGCATTAATATCTGATCGCCGGCACGAAGCGGTAAATTCAGGGGTTGTTGTACATATACCTGAAGTTTACCATTTGCTGCATGCCACGTGCCATTCTCGTTTATTGCGTCTAATAGCACGTTCAGTTTGATTGATTTTTCGCCGGCCACCGGAATATCAGCAACGGTGGCCAACACTTGCTGTTGTCCGGGATACAGGTAATGCGTGTAATGATCGCTACCGGTGCGATCATCATAAACAATGGCGGCTTCGAATGCCAACAGAAACAGAAAGCCATATAAGCAAAAAGCGAATACAACGTTCATGTATGTGATGCGCGTTTTGCTAAAAAGACGGACGAAAAAAGCAAGGCAAAGTAGTAAAAGAAAAAAGCTGAAAAGAAAATGAAGCCAAGGAATTGTCAGGCCGCATAACAACCCTGAAATGCCTGCCAGATAAGGGACGAGGATCCTGACAAGAGGAATACGTTTCATACCTGCAACGCCCTAAGGTATGCAATTTAGCAGGTACTGCGCGTCTATATTTTCAATCCCATCAACAAGATATCATCCGTTTGCTCGTAGTGCTGTTGCCAATCACTTATTTCCTCGCTTAACTTATTTTTGAGATCGACCAGCGACAAGTGGTTGTTCATTAATAAAAATTGGCGCAACCTTGCCGGATTGTATTTTTTGTTCTTTTCGCCGCCAAACTGGTCGGTAATACCGTCGGTAAACAGGAAAAGCTGATCGCCCGTTTTTAGCTGAAGGATTTTAGTTGGGATCACACTTTCAAAATCGGCATATCCGCCGATATTGACGTTCTCTGAAGTCAGCGTAATCAGCTCGTCGTTCGAGATAATATATAGTGGCCGGTTGGCATTTACGTATTCCAGGGTTTTCTTTCTTTTATCATAACAGATCAATGCAATGTCAAGGCCATCGTTTATCTGCCCGGTGGCATTCTGGCTCAGCCGAAGGTTGATTTCCTTCCGGAGGAACTCCAGCATCTTCGATGCGCTATGCTCTTTCATGTTGGCTGCCTCGTTAAGAATGTTACTCGAAATAAGCGACATAAAGGCCCCAGGAACCCCATGCCCTGTGCAATCCACCACTGCCACATAAATAAGGCCGTCTATTTCCCGCATCCAGTAATAATCGCCGCTAACGATGTTGCGCGGTTTGTAAAAAACAAAAAAGTCTGAAAAGTAATTGCGCAGGATGGCGGTGTCGGGCAAGATGGTTTGCTGAATGCGTTCTGCATATTTTATGCTGTCGGTAAGATCGTTGTTGATGCCTTGTATCAGATTTTTCTGGCGCTCGATCTCGATCCGTTTCTTTTCGATTTCAGCCGTGCGGGCTTTCACGATCAGCTCCAATTTCAATTTCTCGCGCTTGAGACGACGCTCGCGCCCGGCAATAAAAAAATAAAGGAAAGCCAGAAGACCTAGCGCAACTACAAAATAAAACCATCTGCTTTTCCAGAAGGGTGGCGTAATGCTAAAATGGTATGTGTATTCCTGTGCATTCGTAAAATCGTTGCTTAGCGAAGCCATTATTACGAGGTTGTAATCGCCGGAAGGAAGATTGCGGTAGGTAATTTCATTGGCATTGTACACCATCGACCATTCTTTTTCGTAGCCGATCAGCTTGTAACGGTAGCTCACCTGCTTTTGTTCCGCCATATCGTCGGTATTCAGCAAAAAGCTGATGCTATTGTAGGCATTTGTCAATTCCAGGTCTTTCGGTACTTTGTACCAATTAAAAAACCCATTAAATTTAAGCGCCGAATAGTCGCCGGAACTGAATAAGGTATCTTCTGTCCAGTCTATGGCTTTATTTTGTACTAAAATAGTATTAATGAATACCGGGAGTTTTTTGCCTGCATTGGCTTCCTGAACCTCATCTGTATTATTCCGGTACTCCGTGAGTCCTTCTATGGAGCCGATCCAGATAGATTTTTTATGATCGAAAACGGCGGTGTTGGGTTTGTTATCATACGAGGCAAATCCCTGCCCGGCGTTATATGTTTTTATTTCGCGGATGCGGTTGAGATACGCATCGTATTTCAGCTCATTCAGTCCGTTATTAGACACAAACCACACGGCATCTTTATCAAACAAGATCGTGTTTACACAATTGCTGCTGATGCCGTTTTCTGTCGTGATCTTACGGAAATTACCCGGCACACCATTTTCGAAATAGCGCACTTTCAAGCGGTTTTTTAAAATGATGGCGCCCATGTCCGACGTGCCAAGCCACATGTTTCCATTCCAATCCTCGGCAATGGTTTGTATGTTCTTAAAAACAGCATATTCGCTATTCACGTAACCTGTGCGCGGGTTGAGCTTCCATGTCCCTTCATTGGATGTAATCCACACATCGCCTGCCTGATCCTCAAGCATACAGCTTACATTGAAGGTTGACAGGTTGGTGATGTGGAACGGGGTAATGCTGTACGAAAGATCCTCATTTAACACCAGCCTGTCGATACGATTTTCTCCCAGGTAACCGATCCAGACGGCGCCGTTGCGAGCGGTATAAACGTAAGCGACGTATTTCGATACGAGACCCTGTTCCAACGAAATTACCTTCGAAACCTGTAGCTGTTTGCGTGCATTTTCTTTACTGATGATATCGATGCCACCACCCATCGTGCCGAGAATGATATTCCCGTTCTTGTCCTCGGTGATGCACTTAATAATGGACTCGCTGATTTTTTGATCCCAGAAACAACGCGTAAACTTTTGATCCTTGTAGCGAAAGGCGCCGCCACCATAAGAGCCCATCCACAAAGAGCTGTCGGCTTTGGACCGAAACAAGCTGATGAGTTTTTCTTCTGCCAGACCCGACTGTTTGTTGTAACTCATCGAACTCTTACTGTTCATCACCACAAGGCCGTCGTACAAGGTGCCGATCCACAGGTTCTGATATTTATCCTGGCTAAAACACAACGGGTTGTTTCCAAAAAAACCATCAGATGAATTGATGACCGAGAGATCGCTGATAGTATAATCGTTTTCGTTGATGTTTCGATCTACCGATATTTTCATAAATCCTGATCCGTCTGAGGCCAGGTACATGTTTCCTTCCGGATCGCGGTAAATGTTTGTAACCCTCACAAAACTGCGGTTTTCCGAATGCAGCGAATCGAAGTTGAGATAGTTTACCGAAAACCCGCTGCTATTTACAAAGTCGAACTTAAGCCTCGCAACGCCATTACCCCAATCGCTTACCAACAGGTTGTTTTGCCGGTCGAACTCTATCGTGTACACGGCATTTCCCTTGAGTAAATTCCCTGCATGAAAATTAGCGATCCTCACCAGTTTCCCCTCGATAGTAGTTGACGACACAGAATTTTGCACCAGTACAAAACGTGGGATCTTGGTGGATATCGTTGTTTCGATAAAAAACAGGCCTTTACGCGCTGTAGCGATCCATAAATTGCCGTCTTCATCAAACTCGGCATCCATTGGGTTTTGTGAAATGATGTTGGGAATAGGAATAGAATCCAGTTGGTAGGCTTTATGGGCGATATCAAGCAAGTAATAACCCCGCGTGGTTAATATATGAACCTGATTTTTCCGGCGGAGGATTTTTTTTACATTTCCTCGAATAAGCGTGTAAAGTGCCGGTCGCTCTACCCGATGACCATTATAACTGCAAAATCCTTTTTTTGTGCCAATAAAAAGTTCGTCTTCTGCAAACAATAAAGCATTTACCTCGTTGGCAGGAAGACCATTGTTGGTCGTAACAGTGGTAAAATTCTTGCCGTTAAAGCCCGAAAGGCCATTGTTGGTTGCCAGCCACAAATTTCCATAGCCGTCTTGTTCTATGCACTTTACGGTAGATTGAACCAGACCATCTTTGATGGAGAATTTTTGCAGGTTTACTTTTTGAGCATAGCCTGCCATTGCCGATAGCCACAACAGAAAAATGCAGAGTCGTAAGGTCACTGGTCAGGAATTTGTATAGACAAGTTTAGCTAAAATTTTAGATAAGTCAGGTGGCTTTCGTCTAAAATAACGCTGTTAAACCTGCATGAATTTTCCCTGTTCGTAGATCGAAAGAATTGCCCATTTGACGACCGAGAGCATAGCTTAGGTTAAAAATACCGGCCTTTGTTTCGAAATTAATTCCTGCACCTAAACTCAGTGGCGTATCGTTTTGGTAACCAGATACACTATTGCTCTCATACCAGGCGCCTTCGGCAAACAAAAACAGGTTGGAGTTTTTTTCGAACAGGAACCGGTATTCCAATGTGGGGATAACGTAAGTAGAAGCATAAATGCTTTCTTCATCGAAACCTCTCAAGGTGCGAAGCCCGCCGATCCTGAACAATTCGTTGCGATAAATGACGTTTCCGAACACACTGCCTGCCTGCGCCGATAGTTTGAGTACGTGGTTTTTCACAAGGTTGATGTAGCCTGCCACATCGCCATCAACCTGGTACTGTGTGCTCTTGAGTTGCACGGCATTATACACCGCATCGTTTACTTTTGGGTTTTTCCGTATTTCGCGATTTCCCACCGAGCCTTGTACCGCCAGATGGATGCCACGCTTTGGGTTAAACTTGTAGTCGAACTTTTCCGCAAAAACGCCCAGTCCGTATGATTTTGTTACGACATCGGCATAGTCGGGAAGTGTTGTGGCATTTGCCAGATAAGAAGTGGCAATAAGGTTGGCATTTCGCTGCTTGTAAAATGCTTTGAAAAAATTAAGGCCGCTGAAATAATAGTTGACGCCGATGCCATTCGTCACATCAATAAAGGTACTGTCTTTTTTATATAGCTTGATGTTATAATCCACACCCAGCGGTAGCCCCGCAATATAGGGGTAAATGACCTGGGCTTTGAGATCTTGCGTCTGTGTTTGAAGCCTTCGCCAGTTAATATCGAATGTTTCCCCGCTTTTGAAGATGGTGTTCACCAGCCGGATTTTGACATCGCCGGTAAATATGGTTTTGCCGTTATCGCCAGGTAAAATACCAACGATACCATCGAATTGAGAAGCGTTTTTTTTATCAAGAAACAAGTACAACTTGTTCTGCTTGTCGGTAAGCCGCATCAGCGGCGGACGGCTTTCGGTAACAAAAGGCAACTGCCTGATTTTAGAAGACACCGACCGAAAGGTCGCTTCGTTGTATGGCATGCCATTCTTGATACCTAGATAACGCATCAGGAACTTACGGTTTACTTTTCCCTCGCCCTCGGTAAGCAGGCTATCGAGCTTCAAAAACTCCTGTTTATCTACTATCAGCTTCGCCTGCACCATGCCATCACTCACATTCACACTATCCAAGCGTGTTGACGCAAATGGATAACCGTGATTTCCGTAGTACGCAATCAGCTTCTCCATAAACGCCGATAGTTCCTGGTATTTGAATGGCCGATTACTAAAAAAATGTTCACCATATCCCAGGCGGTTGATCATCGACTGGTCTTTTTTATCGTAACGAAGGTTTACCCACTTGTACTTTTGGCCTATATAAAGGTATGCTGTACAGGCCTGCGAGTCGCAAACCAGGCTATCGACACCTGCAGTAATAAACCCTTCGTCGAGCAGCGATACATACACCTGGTTCAATTCTTTCATCAAAAACTCGCGGCTGGCAAATTGCGTTTTGTAGTTTAGCTTCCCAAACACTTTCTGGCTGTCTGTATTCATAAGCCGGAGTTTGTAGGTGCCCTGGGCAGGAAGAATGTAGCAACCACACAGGAACAAAAGAAAATATGTTAGCTTTTTTATCAAGGAAACCTTTCCTCTAAGGTAATTATTATTTAATTTCACTAAAAATCAGCGGTGCTGTGAAAACGCAGGTTATACTCTTATATTGCTATCTGCGAGTTTACCTGCCGCTTTAATCCAATTTAACCCATGGCATCTTCACCTGCCGTAAAAACAAACCAACTTATGAAACGCCCTCTTATTATTGCTATACTCGGTATCATCATCTTTTTTGGCATGATGTACGGATGCAACAAACGAAACGCCTTTGTGGACCTCAACGAAGAGGTGGTCTCGCAATGGCACCAGGTGGAAAGCCAGTATCAGCGCCGCGCCGACCTCATTCCGTCGATCGTGAAAACAGTGGAGGCAGAAGCCAATTTCGAAAAATCGACGCTCACTGCCGTTGTGGAGGCCAGAGCCAAAGCTACTCAGGTAGTTATTGATCCGAGTAACATGACCGAGCAAAACATGCAGCAGTTCAAACAAGCGCAGGGAGAGTTATCTTCAGCCATCTCCAAACTCCTGGTCGTATCTGAAAATTACCCCAACCTCAAATCGAGCCAGGCATTCAGCGAACTTCGCGTGGAATTAGAAGGTTGCGAAAACCGCATCGCCGTAGAGCGGATGAAATACAATGACGCTGTAAAAAAATTCAACGCCAGCATCAAGAAAATACCCGCAAGCCTCTTTGCGTGGGGATATAAAGACGCCACCTATTTCGAAGCGGATGCCGGATCGAAAAATGCGCCTAAATTCGACATCGATATCCACTAAGACATGATCTTTGGCAAAAAACTTCTCAGTAAGACAGAAGAAGAACGGCTGGTGAAAGCCATTGACCTGGCCGAACAGCAAACATCGGGCGAAATACGCGTGCACATCGAGCACGAAAGCAAAGAAGAACCCATCAACGCCTGCGTGGCGATGTTCCGCAAGCTCAACATGCAGCAGACCAAGCAACGCAATGCTATTTTGTTCTACCTGGCCATTAAATCCAAATCGTTTGCCGTATGGGGCGACGAAGGCATTCACGAAGTGGTAGGCGACTTGTTCTGGAAAGAAATTACAGACGAAGCCATCAATTGCTTCCAGCGTGGCGATTACATCACTGGTCTTGAAATGGCCATTGGCTTGTGCGGAGAAAAGCTAAAAGCACATTTTCCGTTACAAAACGACGACCGCAACGAATTACCCAACGATATTTCTTACTAAGTGACCCGCATCGCAAAAAACATCTTTACCTGCTTGTTCTGCCTCATTCTGGGCATGGCAGCGGCACAGGTTCCACCGCGCCCTTCGCCCCAACGCCTGGTCAACAACCTGTCGGAACAAACCGGCTTGTTATCAGCGCAGCAGGAAAAAAGCCTGGAACGCATGCTGGAGGATTTCAGCAACGAAAGCACAAACCAAATCTGCATTGTGATCGTGGATGATTTGCAGGGCATGGATGAGGCGAGTTTTGCCACGGCCATCCTCAACAATTGGGGGATCGGGAGCCGGAAAAACAACAATGGTGTCGTGGTTCTGCTGAAACCTACGGGCGGCGAGGGTCAGCGAAAGCTCTTCATTTCGGTTGGATATGGCCTCGAAGGCGCCATTACCGACCTGCAAACAAAACACATTCGCGAAAACGACATGCTCCCCTACTTTCGTGAAGGTAAATACTACGAAGGTTTGCTCTATGGATCGCAGTCGCTGATGCAGGCGGCAAAAAAGGAATACGACATCCATCAGAAACGCCGGCCGGCAGAAGGAAACTGGGTTCAGGATCATCCTATTCTATTCATTATTCTCGTAATTATAGCGGTATTGCTGTTGTTTCGATCGGGCGGATCCGGCGGCCGAGGTATCACTTATGTGGGCAGCGGTTTCGGCCGTGGCTTTGGCGGCGGCGGCGGTTTTTCGGGTGGCGGCTTTGGTGGCTTCGGCGGCGGGCGTGGTGGCGGTGGTGGCTCAGGCGGAAGCTGGTGATAGGGTTCCGATTACACCGCAAAAATAACCTCGTTTTGGGTGCCGTTTTATCATTCATTCTTTCAAATCTTCCGCACCCGGCTGGAAATTATTGTATATTTAATTCAAAATATATCTTTATGAAAAAACGACTACTTTCCCTGTTCGGCTTTTTTCCCGTATTCCTGAGCGCCCAGATCAGCATCACGGCTTCTAACATGCCTGTTTCGGGCGACACCTGCCGCTATAGCACAGCCAATGTATCGTCTGTGGGCAACTTTACGGCTACCGGCACCAATTATTCCTGGAGCTTTTCGATGACTCCTACCGGCCAGGATATCCGCAAATTCCAGGCGTCGGCCCAAACGCCTTATTTCTTTTACTTCTTGTTTCCAAAATATGGTGAAAAAATCATGGACTCCCTGCCGGTTCCGGCCATTCCCGGAAACCCGATCAGCATCCGGAATATTTACAGCTTCTACAGAAAAGTAACGACTCCGTCTTCGTTCAACTCAGAAGGCCTGGGCCTTACCATGTCTGGCGTGCCGATAGGCGCTACGTATAGCGATGAAGACGAACTTTACAAATTTCCACTCGCTTACGGGAATCGCGATTCGACCACGTTCAAGCTCTCCACACCCAGCAATTCACTCATTCCGTTTACATACAAGAAACAGGGCTACCGGATCACGGAAGCCGATGGCTGGGGAACCATCACCACGCCGTATGGAACTGCATCCTGCCTCCGTGTGGTAACAACACAATATTCGATCGATACCATTACCATTTCGGCCCTGCCGGCTGGCTTCAACAAATTTGGGTTTCCCAATTACATGCGAAGCTACCAATGGCTTACCACGGGCGAAAAAATACCTTACCTGGAAGTGCTGGGCAACGTGATCGGTGGAAACTTCACACCAACACAGGTGCGCTACCGCGACCATGCACGCGTCATCACGTCTGTCGGCGAAACTACCTTCAACCCTGTGATGTCGGTATTCC
The DNA here is from genome assembly GCA_036845295.1 of Bacteroidota bacterium. Classification (GTDB taxonomy): domain Bacteria; phylum Bacteroidota; class Bacteroidia; order B-17B0; family Aurantibacillaceae; genus UBA4416. Next base: position 21,888 of record DAIUED010000002.1, on the reverse strand, counting down.
CGAACCCAGCCAGCAATGAACTTACAATTGTGTCAGGCTCCTCAACCGAAAGCCTGTCGGTTGATCTGTATGATCTTGAGGGCCGCCACGTGAGAACATTGGGATCGCTGGAATCCGGCGCCTACCCGCAAATGCTTAAAACAGACGTATCGGGCATTGCCAAAGGCCTTTATGTCCTTACTGTTTCAGGAAAATCCGGTAAGCAGTCGCTAAAAATTTCAGTACAATAATTTTTTATAACCAATAAATCAATTATTTTTACCCCATTAATTTTTTTAAATCCATCCTATGAGCTCAGGCCACGATCATCACGACAATCATTCGTCAGAACCAAAAACTGTTTCTTTCCGCACACCTATGATTTTAGCTTTGGTAACGGTGCTTATTATTGTGTTGGCTGTAAATGCCTGCGATAAAAAAAGCCACTGCTGCGAAGACGGTACCAAATGCGAACAAGAAGCAGGCGGACACGGCGAACATGGAGGACACGATCAAACGCCTGCTCACGAAGAGCATATGGAAAAACACGATGGGGCGGCTATGAGCGAAACGACACCGGTGGTGGCAGACTCTGCCGCACATACCGAAACAGCAGCTGAAGAGGCTCACCACTAACATTCTGGTTTCAGATACTTTCTCAAAGCCTTCACAAACATTGTGAGGGCTTTTTTGTGCCTTTTCATGAGCCGAACAAGGTTCCGGCACACTGTCCTAAAAGCAATATTTGGTTTCGGGAAGCAAGGTATTTTTCGTAATATTGCTGACTTTTAAAACATATTCACATTATGGCTACAGACAACTTTCAGGCTCACGATTATTATTTAATGGACGAATTGCTGACAGACGAACAAAAGCTGATTCGCGACACCGCCCGCGCCTGGGTAAAAAAAGAAGTAACTCCTATTGTGGAAGAGGCTTGCCAGACAACCACTTTCCCAAAACAATGGATCAAAGGACTTGCCGAGATTGGCGCTTTTGGCCCTTATATACCAACCGAATATGGCGGCCCTGGCCTCGACCAGATCTCTTACGGCCTTATCATGCAGGAACTCGAACGCGGCGACAGCGGCTTGCGTTCGACGGCTTCCGTACAAAGCTCACTGGTAATGTACCCGATCTATTCGTACGGCAGCGAAGAGCAAAAAAGAAAATACCTGCCGAAACTGGCTGCGGGTGAACTGATGGGCTGTTTTGGTCTTACAGAACCTGACCATGGCAGTAATCCTGCTGGCATGATCACGAACTTTAAAGATGCCGGCGACGGCAAACACGTGATCCTGAATGGTGCTAAAATGTGGATCAGCAATGCTCCATTTGCAGACATTGCCGTCGTGTGGGCTAAGGACGAAGCCGGAGATATCCGCGGTTTAGTTGTGGAACGCGGCATGGAAGGTTTTACCACACCTGAAACACATGGCAAATGGAGCCTCAGAGCCAGTGCTACCGGCGAGCTGGTGTTTGACAATGTGAAAGTACCTAAAGAAAATATCTTCCCAACCATCAAAGGTCTGAAAGGTCCGCTTGGTTGCCTCAACAGTGCCCGTTTCGGTATTTCGTGGGGCGTAATCGGTGCCGCGATGGACTGCTACGACAGTGCCCTGCGCTATAGCAAAGAGCGTATCCAATTCGGTAAGCCGATCGGCGCTTTCCAGCTTACGCAGAAGAAACTGGCTGAAATGATCACCGAAATTACCAAAGCACAATTGCTTACCTGGCGTTTGGGCGTTCTTAAAAACGAGAACCGTGCTACGCCAGCGCAGATCAGTATGGCAAAACGCAACAACGTAAACATGGCCTTGCAGATAGCCCGTGAAGCGCGCCAAATCCACGGCGGTATGGGCATTACGGGCGAGTATCCGATTATGCGTCACATGATGAACCTCGAGTCGGTGATAACCTATGAAGGTACTCACGACATCCACTTGCTGATTACCGGCATGGATGTAACCGGTTTCAACGCTTTTGGTTAATAGTAGCTTTTCCTAAAAAAACCGTAGCAACGAGTGCTACGGTTTTTTTAGGACGAGACAGAACACAAAGTCTTTTACAAGCAAAAGCCCGCAGAGAAATACCGCGGGCTTTTGTTTTGAGGGGGTTCTGAATGATCAGCTATACCCAAAGATCTTTTTACTTGTTTTGTTTTTGTAAGTCCACTCTACTTTCCAGCCATAAGGGCATTGGTTGGCTCCTACCGAAACCGGATTCCCGCTGGCATCAACACCAAATGTGCAGTTAAGCGAAAAATCTTTACTGTCAACTTTGATCTCGGCGTTTCCCTGAATAGGTGCCCACCAACCGCATGTGAGATTCCATACGATAGGCGTAGAAACCTGGCTGGTAAAGGCATCTCCATCGCGTGTGGTGCCATAGTTTTCGAGGTTGCTCAAGCCATCCGCAGAACCGATACCCTCGCCGGTGCAGGTAAGGATGTTGTTAGGGAACGTGTAGGTAAAGCGGCGGTTGATATTATACACAGCTGTTTTACCATCGTCGAACAGTACGTTGAGGTTGGTGCCTGTAACAGAAGTGGCAATACTCGATTTGGTTTTGGTCACGAGCAATTCCCACCAGCCATCGCCGGTTTCGTTGGTCAGCAATTGTGTTCCGTTAAATTGAACACTCTTGCTATCGGACGCGCGGGTAATTTTATACGACAGGTAGTCAACCTGTAACACGCAGCCCTGGTCTTTCCAGCGCTTGCCTTGTGCATAATTTTGGATGGTGAGGCGAATAGAGCCGGTACGCGTACGGTTGCTGATGGTTGTGCCGTCGTAGTTGATCTTGATCGTTCCCTGATGGATACCGGTGGTATCAACACTGTAGCCTGTAGCGGTAATGCCGAGTACAGATTGGATGCTGGCGCCATTGGAGGTACGGCCACGCAGGAGCGAACTGTTACTGATCTCGGTGTTTACATCGTTTACCGCTGCGTCGTTCTCGCTTTGTACGGTACGGTTATCGGCTGAGGTCTGGCCGTCTTCTTTCTTGAAGGCTTGCTTCTTTTTGCAGGAAGTAAATGCCAGAGCAGAGGCCAGCAATACGCCCGAGATTCCAAATAATAGGCTTTTTGTTTTCATCTGGTTGTTTAGTTTAGAAATTAAATATAATCAAAAAATAACGAAGCAAAGACACGCAACCCAAAATCGTCACATCTGTCAAACAACAAGTATTGTGCCTAACCATTATGCTCTGCCTATACCTTAACGCCAATCACTAAGACGTCATCCACCTGTTCGTGGTTTAATTTCCAATTGTTAAAAGTGGAAGCGACCTGGTGTAGCTGTTCGTCAGGGTTTTTCGCCGATATCACGCAAAACAGGTCTTCCAGAGGCTTGTATTTAAACTTCTTTCCCTTTTCGCCTCCAAACTGGTCGGCAAAACCATCCGTGATCATAAAAATACAATCGCCTTTGCAAAGACTGATGCTATGGTTGGTATAGTTCAACGTATTTCCCGCAAGGTTGTCGCCTATTGGTTGCTTATCGCCGCGGTATATCTGAATATGGCCTTGCCGCACCAGGTAAATGTTGGTATTGGCCCCGGCAAATGTAAGGCTGTTCGTCTCCTGATCGAACTCACACATACTTATTTCCATCCCATCTTTGATAGCACCGGTGCTACTTTTGCTTTTGATGGTACGCGGCAATTGCTGGTTGATGTAATCAAGGGCCTGAGCCGGCGTATCGATGCCAGGATGGTTAAGTGTTTGGTTGAGCAGCGTGTTTCCTACCAAACTCATGAATGCGCCTGGCACGCCATGCCCGGTACAATCGGCTACTGCCAGGGTGGCTTTTCCGCGCGCATTCCGGTTAGCCCAGTAAAAATCGCCACTTACAATGTCGCGTGGTTTAAAAAACACGAAGTGTTCCGGGAAGAGTGTTTTCATTTCACTTTCGTCGGGTATCACACCTTGCTGGATGCGGCTGGCATACGTAATGCTATCGGTAATTTCGTTGTTCTTTTCTTCAATGATGTCTTTTTGCCGCAACACTTCTTCATTAAATGCCTGAAGTTTTGCATTGACTTTTTTTCGGTTGATGTTCGTCCTGACGGTAAATATCAAAAAAACCACTAAAATCAAGGTGCCAAACACGCCTGTCCAGATGATGTAATTCTGCCGGCTCAACTTTTCCTGGGTCAGTAAATCCTTGTTCTGCTGAATGAGGTCTTTCTCTTTTTGTTCGGTCTTGTATTTATAATCCAACTCCAACTGTGCTATTTTTTTCGAATTTTGGTTGTTGTTGATCGAATCGTTCCACATGCGGTAGAGTTTGTAGTAGCGAAAGGCTTCCTTGTAATCGCCAAGCATCTCATACGTTTCACTCAATCCTTTGTAATTGTAAATGTAATCGTCGGCCGAACCGATCAATTTGGTGACAGCAAGCGCAGAGTCGTAGTAAGGGATGGCCTTTCGATACAGCTTCATGTCTTTGTAAATGTCGGCCAGTGATCCAAACGCGACAGCTATCTCGCTGTTAAGTCCTATTTTCCTGTACTCGGCCAGGGTGAGCAGATTATACTCCAGGGCCTTGTTGTAGTTGCCTTGCTCATACAGCACATTTGCAATGTTACCAATGGCGGAAAGATACGTGCGCCGGTCGCCGATACGGAGCGAGGCGTCTCTCGACAGTTCGTAATAGTACATGGCACTGTCTGTTTGCGCGAGGTCGTAATAAACGTTGCCAATCATCAGGTAAGCGGCATTCATTACCTGGCTCACCTGACTATGTTTGCTATTCCTGAGTACGCTTATGGATTGAAGCGCATACCGCTTTGCAATCTGCACGTCTTCTCCTTTATAGAAGGTTGACATGCTGATATACAACTCTGCCAACTTGATTTCTTTGTGATGTTGTTTGGCGAGGCTAATGCCCTTGAGGTTTACTTCAATGGCCTTTTTTCGGTTCCCCAAAAAATCATAGCTACGGCCTATGCACATCAGGGCTTCAAGTTCGCTGCCCGTGTTTGTGCTTTTACGAATCTCCGGCAAAAGCCGTTCTCCAACCTGTATGGTGGAATCGAAACGCCCTCTCCCGTAATAACTCATCAACAATAAACTAAGGGCTTCGGCACGCTGTATGTTGTGGCCCTCGAGGTATGAAGCCGCCTCCTGGGCATATCGGGTACACTGTTCGGTACTGTCGGTTTTGTAGAGCAGCGCTTTCGACAACAACACTATTCCCTGCTTGTATTTCTCGCCGCCTTTTGGGGCACTCACCCCGGAAAGCAAGGCAATTACCTCATGCCCTTTTTCCCGGGCGTTGTACTGGTTAAGCAGCATGACGGCTTCCGGCGCCTCACTGATCTTTTCTCGGTCGTTCAACGTTTCATAACGACGGAAAATGCTATCAACTGCATGAGTTTGTGCATTGGTCGATATATAAAAAATATTCGCCAGCAATAAAACCCATATTGGTAGGAAAAACGGTCTCATTATGTAAAAATAGCAAATTGCCGGGCTTCTTATTTAGAATCCATATAAATATCAGGGTATGACACTACGATGACACACAAAAACGGGCTTATTCCGACCTTTGCTGTGTTATATGGACTCTTTTAAGATCATATCTCTTACCCACAAATCGGCTCCACTTGACTTAATTGGTAAGTTACATTTAGACGAGATTCATCAGGAACAATCCCTTGGAACCATCCGCTCCAAAATGGAGCTTAAAGAATTGCTTTTTTTAAGTACCTGCAACCGGGTGGAATTTGTGATGAACACCACGCGCGATATTGATGCTGAATTTATAACGACATTGCTGCTTGACGTCAACTCTGGCTTAAGCCAGGAAGAGTTGGCATCAATGCACGACAAAATCCGCATTCATAAAGGAGAAGACGCCCTGAGGCATTTATTCAATGTGTCGGCGTCGCTCGACTCGCTGGTGGTAGGCGAGCGCGAAATTATTACCCAGGTGCGCAAGGCTTACGAGTTTTGCAATAAGTTGGGCATAACAGGCGATGCCATTCGCCTGGCGGTAAAACACACCATCGAAACTGCTAAAAAAGTATATACCGAAACCAATATTGCACGAAACCCGGTTTCTATCGTATCGTTGGCATACCGGCAGCTACGCAACCTGGGCATTAAGAATAATGCGCGCATTGTGTTTGTTGGCGCCGGCGAAACCAATGCCAACATGGCTAAGTACCTGAAAAAACATGAATATGCCAATTTCACGGTATTTAACCGCACACTGACCAATGCGCAAAAATTGGCCAAAGAGCTTAACGGAAAGGCATACGAACTCTCCTCTATCGGCAACTTTCATGAAGGTTTCGATGTACTCATCACCTGCACTGCATCGCAGGAACCGGTGATCACGGAAGCAGTTTATACATCGCTGCTCAACAACAGCACATCTAAAAAAGTAGTGATCGACCTCGCGCTTCCGGCCGACGTTGATGCCCGGATTCTCAAACAGCACGATCTGTTTTACATTGATATCGAGTCGCTCAAAAAACAGGCGATCGAAAATCTTTCTAAACGCGAAAGCGAAGTAGAGGTTTGCAAAGCCATCATCGACTCTAAAGTGGAGGAGTTTAAACACCTTTTCGAAGAACGCCGCATCGAACTAGCTTTTGGTGAGATACCAAAACAAATTAAGTCCATTAAGGAAACTGCGCTCAATGAAGTGTTTGCCAAAGACCTGAACCAGCTTAACAGCGAAAGCAAAGAAGTACTGGAAAAAGTACTGAGCTACATGGAGAAGAAATACAACGCGCTTACGATCAAAACGGCCAAGCGTGTGTTCCTCGAAGATAATCATTAATCAAAGAATGCTTGGATTTGCCAGAGCTGATAGCTGATCTCCTCGGGGAAATGGCCATCAAGGTTCTATCTGTAGCCCTGAAAAGCATTTGGATTGGTATTATCTGGCTATTCAATCTTGGAACGGTTTCCTATTCCGTTCTGTGGGAAAAGCCTGGCAAAGGCTGGCGTGGCGGCCTGGTGTTTTCTGGTGTGCTGATATCCGGCTTCTTTTTATGGTTTTTCTTCCGGTAAGCTAGTGTGTAAATACAAACGCGCTAAGGCTACATGACACTTTTCTGTTTTTGTTCCGTCGGTTTCTGTCTTTCAAAATTGCAGGCTTTTGCGGTGAATCCAAAAAAACATTGCAAAAAATAACTTACCTTGTAGCCTCTAATTTTTAGTCGGCAACCGGATGATAACAATTGGCACACGCGGCAGCGAGCTTGCACTCTGGCAAGCAAATTACACCAAAGAACTTTTGGAAAAACAAGGCCACGAGGTTCAAATCAAAATCATTTCCACAAAGGGTGATACCTCTCAGCAATGGAACACAAGTTTCGATAAGCTCGAGGGTAAAGGTTTCTTTACCAAAGAGCTGGAGGAAGAGTTGTTGGCTGGCAGCATTGATGTAGCAGTACATTCCCATAAAGACCTCCCCACCGAAAACCCGGATGGATTGATCATTGCCGGCGTATCGTCGCGCGAGAACCCGGCCGACTGGCTTGTGATGCGGGAAGAGTGCGTGGAGGACGGCAAAAAATTCTCATTAAAGGAAGGCGCTAAAGTTGGCACTTCGTCGGCTCGCCGGAAATCACAATTGATGGCTTTCAGGCCCGACGTGGAAATCAGCGACCTGAGAGGAAATGTGCCCACACGCATTCAGAAACTGCGCGACGGACAATACGATGCTATTCTATTGGCTGCAGCCGGACTCGAGCGACTCGGCCTCGACCTCTCCGACTTTCACGTTGAGCAACTCGAACCAACGGAGTTCATTCCGGCACCGGCTCAGGGTGTGCTGGCCTGGCAAATCCGCGAAGATGATTACAAGCTCACCGATATTTTCGATGCCATCTGTGATTACGATGTGTTGGTAAATATCAATATTGAGCGGCGCATTCTGAACTTACTGGATGGCGGCTGCCAGCTTCCGCTTGGCGCATACTGCGACGTGGAAATGAATGAGCACGACCGGAAATTATTTAAAGTGTCGGTAGCCGTGGCAGATGCATGGAACACGCAGCCAAAGCAACTCTACTACGAAACCACCAATACGGAAGACTTACCTGAAAAAATCGTCGATCACATTCGTCGCATCAATGCCGGGAAATCGGTGTTTATTTCGCGCGAGGCGTTCGAAAACAATCACCTCAACACCTGGCTCGACCGGCTCGGTTTTAAGGTTGAAAACAAAAGCCTGATCGATCTTAAAAAACTAACGCTGAAAGAACTGCCAAAGAGCGACTGGTTGTTTTTTAGCAGCAAGCACGCCGTTGAGTTTTTCTTTATGCAAAAACCCGATATCGGCAATACCAAGATAGGTTGCATGGGCAAAGGTACATCGCAGGCCCTGCGCGAATTTGGCAAGCGTGCTGATTTTATTGGCACCAGTACCGATACCAAATTGGTGGGGAAACAATTTGCCGCGCGCGTTGGCCCGGGCAAAGTGGTGTTCCCGATCGCCCGCGACAGTATGCGCACCATTCAGTGGCAATTTGCCAAACAGCAGAATGTGATCGATCTGCCGATATATGCCACACTCAAAGTGCCTTACGAAGTGTCGCCCAAAACCGATATCCTGGTATTTACCAGCCCGAGCAATGCCGAATCGTTCCTGGAAAAAAACAGCATTCATCCGCATCAAAAGGTGATTGCTATGGGAGAATCTACCGAAAAATCGCTTCTAACGAAAGGCAAGGTAAAAGCAGAGCAAATCCATAAACCTGTTGCGTTTGACGATTTGGGCTTGTTCAGGGCTATTCTGCACACACTGTAAAATAAACGCATTCATGGTTCCTTTTCAAAATCCGAGCATTTACCTGGGCGGCATCCGCATCGATGAACCGGTGACGACCCTTACGGATTTTCTATTTGCCGGAATTTGCCTGTTTGCTTATTTCAATACGAGAGAGCACCGCCATCAGACAGGGCTTAACCTCTACCGCTTGTTTTTTCTGGGCACAGGTATTTCTACACTCATCTCGGCAATCATCGGTCATGCTTTTCTTTATGTATTCGGATTCGGTGCTAAAATAATCGGCTGGGAAGCTAACGTGGCCGGTGCATCGTTTGCAGCTTTCGCGGCGCTTTACCACAGTCGCTCATCGATCAGCGAAACCACTTTCCGGCGGCTGTTATACATCAACTACGCTGAAGTGCTGCTGGCCTTGGTCTTAACCGCCGTATTCTTTACTTTTATTGTAGTTGAAATTCACTCGGCTTTTGGCCTGCTTGGCATGGTAACGGTACTCGAAAGCATCCATTATAAAAAAACACAGGCGGTGCTCAGCCGAAACATGCTTATTGGGGTAGGCATAGCAGTGCTGGCGGTGTTGGTGCATGTGCTTAAACTCGCATGCTCGGTTTGGTTCAACCACATGGATCTCAGTCACATCATCATGTGTGTAGGGGTTTATATTATGTACCGGGGATTGAAAGACACAAAACAGCCGATTGGATGAAGACATATCGCCTCTGCTCGCAGCAACTTTTCAGTAGTGCTTATTATTTAACTTAAATACGACATCATGATCACACATCGCCCTCGCCGAAACCGCAAATCTGCCGCCATCCGCAACATGGTTCAGGAAAACCATTTGTCGGTAAACGACTTTATTTATCCGCTATTCCTTATCGACGGCAAAAATAAAAAGAGCGAGGTGAAGTCGATGCCTGGCATTTTCCGCTGGAGCCCGGACCTGATCCTGAAAGAAATTGAAAGCTGCCTCAAACTTGGTATTACCGCATTCGATGTGTTTCCGAGCATTGCAGATAAGCTGAAAGACCAAACGGCAACAGAAAGCCTGAACACCAAAGGTGTGTACCTTAGAACACTCACGCTCATTAAAAAGAAATTTCCGGAAGCCTGTATCATGACGGATGTTGCCATGGATCCATACAGCAGCGACGGACACGACGGACTGGTGGAGAACGGCAAAATTGTGAACGACAAAACCCTCGACATTCTCGCGAAAATGGCGGTAGCGCAAGCCGACTGTGGCATCGATATCATTGGCCCGAGCGACATGATGGACGGGCGTGTGGGCTTTATCCGTGAAGCACTTGATGAAGCCGGACACGAAGAAGTATCTATCATGAGCTATACCGCCAAGTATGCGAGTGGTTTTTACAATCCGTTTCGTGATGCCCTGGACAGTGCGCCGAAATTTGGCGACAAAAAAACCTACCAGATGAATCCCGCCAACAGCCGCGAGGCATTGATTGAAGCGCAACTCGACATCGAAGAGGGCGCCGACTTCCTGATGGTAAAACCTGCGCTGAGCTACCTTGACATCATCAAAGACCTCAACACACATTTCGATTTGCCTATTGCGGCATACAACGTAAGCGGCGAATACTCGATGGTGAAAGCCGCTGCCGCTAAAGGATGGATAGATGGCGTGCGGGTGCGAGACGAAATACTGCTGAGCATGAAACGTGCCGGGGCATCGGTTATTTTAACCTATTTTGCCAAAGAATGGACATTGCACAATAAGTAGTTTTACGTGGTTTCCACCGTTTGCTTTTTCGCTTAATTCCTATATCTTAGTGATGTATGATGGTGCATTCTTCTTTCCCTGAATTTCTGTACAACCACAATGTGTTGTTTAGCTACTACGGATATATCAATAAAAACATCCTTAATGAAGCATTGAAAATCATTACCGTTTCGCTGAAAAACAACAATGAGTCCACAGTGGTTTCCAAGCGGCTCTACAACACCATCAACGAATGTGTAGAGAACATTATCAAACACAATTTTTTTCCTGACGACGGTGCGGTAGATTATCGGTCGCTGCTTCTCGTTTCGAGGGAACATGACCATTACCTGGTAGATACCATTAACATCGTTAACACCCGGCAAAAAGAATCGATCCACCGAAAGCTGGATCAATTTATGTCGAAAAACAAAGAAGATTTACGGAACATGAAACTCGATATCATTTCCAATAAACAATATTCCGAGGTATCTACTGCCGGATTGGGCTTATTGGATATGATCCTGAAATGCGATGGATACCATTACCATTTCAAAAATTATAATGCCGGATTTCTGTTCAATATCAATTTCAAAATAAACTCAACTGCTTATGGAACCACTTAACATCAAAGGCGACGATATAAGCCCCGATATTGTTCTTAACCACTACGAAAATATATTCTCCATTAGCGGCGAAAGCCGGCCTGAAAATCCTTTGAAATATTATGAACGTGTGTTCTCCTGGTTCAACGACTATTTCAACTATTTCTATGTACTGAATGATATGCGGGACTCCGATATTGTTGTTACGAAAAAATTGAAAATTGACCTGGATTATTTCAACTCGACATCAGCCAAAGTACTTTTCGATTTATTTACTCTGCTGGTAAATACCGGGGCCAAAAAATTCAGGATCAATTTTGAGATCGACTGGTATTACCATGCTGATGACCTCGATATGCTCGATGCCGGAAAAGAAATGGAAGCGCTTTGCGGCATTACATTTAATTATATAACAAAAGATTGATTCTGAAAACACGACGATGTTTTTACCTGTTGCTGGCCTCTGTTCTTTTTCCGGTTCTTTTAAGCGCCCAAACGTTTAAAAAGATCGGGGTAAGAGACGGCTTGCCTTCTTCTATCATTTACGACATTGAGCCCGATGACAACGGCGTTATCTGGATAGCCAGCTTCGGCAGTGGCATTTGCCGCTACGATGGGCGCACGTTCAAGGTATTGAACGAAGACATTGGCCTGCCCTCTGACCTGGTGCGGTGCCTCGCTTTAAATAAAGACAGGAACAAGATGTATGTGGGCGCACAGGGAGCGCTCAGCATCATAACGCCAGACAGCATCTTCAATAAGAATCGGCTGTTCCACGATTCACTTACACCAAATGTGCTCTTCATTGCGGTCAGCCAGAATACCGTCCAGACCTCCTCGAACTTCGGGCTTATTACCCTGGTAAACGACAGTGTCGTGCGCACCGTTAAGCAACTGCAAATGATCACCTCGTATTACCGCGCTCCCGATGGCAAAGAGTATGTGGGAAGTCGGCAAGGGCTGTTTATGATCCGGGAAGACGGCAGTTTAATCAACCTGTCCACGGAATTTCATACCGATTTTGGCGCAGTAACCGATCTTAAAGCCTTCCGCGGTCAATTACTCGTTTCTACTTCCAGGGGAATTTTTGTGATTGACCGCCTCAGCCACCTGCGGCACATTACCAAAGCCAACGGCTTACCCGAAGAAAATGTGCGTTGCATGGTAGTGGATAAGAAGCAAGTGCTTTGGCTGGGAACCAGCAACGGCCTGGTGAGTACGCGCGACCTGGTATCTTTCCGGAAATACGATGAGAAGAACGGCATCGACGAAACCGAAATTAAATGTCTGGCAGTAGATAAAGATAATATCCTTTGGGTAGGAACAACTTCAAATGGTTTGTTTAAGTTGCTGGCCAGCGACATCTTAAAATTTGATGTGCCGAACCCTGTAAATGCCATTGCCATGGATAAGCATAAAACTATTTTTGCGCTTACCAATAAAGCTGCTGTTTACCGCCTCAACAACGACTCAGGACGTTTTGTACCCGCTTTTAAAGTACACGGATTGCCTGACGGCGCGGCAAGGCACCTGAGCATAGATGCTTTCGGCAATTTTTACCTCACCATTTACAATAAAGGTTTTGTAAAGATCGATCCGGATGGGAAAGAAACATGGCTTACGGTAAAAAGCAAAGAGCAGGACAATATCGCTTTATATTCTATGGCCTCTGGCGATAAAGTGTATCTGGCTTTTAAACGGACCGTGGTTTTATACGATCCGGCAACTAACCGCATGGATACCCTGCAACGCCGACTGCCAGGAACGTATTTCCAAAACCTCGCAACCGACGCGAAAGGAAGGCTATGGGTGGCAGGAGGAAGCGGTGTGATCTGTTACACAGAAAATAACATAAGGCTTATCAACCATGATTCTCATCGTGAATTTCCTCCTTTGGTCACTAATTTTGTATGCCCCGATAAATATGGCAATGCCTGGGCTGCTACCGACAAAGGGCTTGTGTGTGTAGAAGGCGAACAGGTGTACGCCAATTACCGGAAAACAGGATTTGCCAGTAACGAACTTTTTGGCTTGCAGATCATCGACACCTTGCTGTTTACCAGTTGCAGCAAAGGATTGATCCAGCTAAACATGTTGCCGGCAAAAAACAGTGGTAACCGCTTTGTACTCGTCAACGAAAAGTTCGGCCTGACTCAGAGTGACCTTACCAATAAACCATTATTTTCGGATTCGAATTACATTTGGATTGGGGCGGCCAATGCGGTATTCAGGTACAAACCTGTGAATTATGCCGGTTTCGGTCGGGGATCGCGCCTTTTTATCAATGATATTGTCAAAGACTCGGCTTCGCTGGTGTTCCGCAACAGGCACAATTACCTGCAGGAATTTGTACCAGCCACTGTTCCTGTACAACTTCGTTACAAGGAGAACGATTTCACCATCTCGTTTGTTTCGGTTAACCACCGCCGGCTTAAGGAAGAGTTTTTTACTTACCGACTCCTCGGCCTCAATGGCGATTGGTCGGTTCCGTCGGCCGATACCAAAGTTTCTTATACTAACCTGAATCCCGGAACATATACATTCGAGGTCATGCAGGTAGGAAACCCTGCCGGCAAGGCATCTATTACCATTCACATTGCCACGCCTTTTTACCGTTCGGTGTGGTTCTTGGTTTTAATAATAGCCGTAAGTCTTTTGCTGATATATGGCTTCTTCCGCATGCGGCTTCGGGCTGTAAAAAAACAAAATCTACTATTGGAGGCAAGGGTAGAGCAACGCACCAAACAATTACAAAACAAAACCGTTCAACTTTCGCAAAGCAACGAGGAACTTAGCAAAAAGAACCGGCTCATCATCGAAAGCATCGAATATGCGAAGAAGATACAGGACAGTATTCTGCCCTCTCAACCCTACCTCAACCGTCAATTCGGTACTGTGCAAACTGCATTTTTTTACGCTCCGAAAGATATTGTAAGCGGTGATTTCTTCTATACATATAAAAACGGGCCGATCAATTACTTTGCCGTTGTGGACTGTGCAGGACACGGTGTTCCGGGTGCGCTACTATCCTTTTCCGTTAACTCCATTCTCCACGGCATCATCGAAAACATTACATCCTTCAAGGGGCCTTCTGCAATTATTAGGGAACTTTTGGAAAAGTTTGCCGAAACGTACATGAAAGGAAAAGAACTTCGGGAAAGTTTTGCAATTTCTCTGCTCATTTTTCATGCACAGGAACAAAACGCTTACATTGCCTCCATCAGCCAATCGGTGTGCCTGGCGTCGGGAGGAAGTCTCCAGGAAATAAAAGCATGTTGCTCATTTTTGGCACAGGCCTCCGAAACAATGTCCGACACAGTGGTTCCGGTAATTCCCGGCGATCGCTTTTTCCTGTACTCCGATGGATACTATGACCAGAAGGGCGCCGATGGAAAAAAAATGTTCAAAGGCCGCATGATGCGGGAAATCGGCACCAGTTTAAACCTGCCGCTCAGCCAACAAATAGATTTCCTGGGCCGTTTCTTCGCCGAATTTAAAGACAGCCGCGAACAAATCGACGATGCTACTTTGTTTGGCGTTGAGATCTGATCCACTTTACTTTTTCTCCACAAGGTATTTCCAATACCGTTTCGGAACGTGTTGCAAGTGTAACTTCATGTTCCGTCGCATGGGAATATTGGTGCTCTTAAAATAGTTCTTCCACAGATCTTGGTAAAGCGTTTCATCGGGGTCGAAAGAAATACCGGTAAGAGCGCGGTCGTTCCGCTCGACACTAAAATCAATTACGGCCTCATGCAACTCCCCGGTTGCCTCGCTGTAGTGAACACCATATTTGCGCCTGGTATCATAGATGATCCAATCCTGGTCGGCGTAACGTCTTTTGAAGTGCGGTACGATAAGCGGCAACACATTATAGTCGGGGTCTATGGGCGCATAAAACAGCCTGTCACCGATATTCTCGAAGCGTACAAAGGCTTCAAAGCGGTGTTTTTCGCGACCTACCTTACGGGCAATCTGTGCCACATCCAATACCGCTGTGTGCCCGTAATTATCCTCTACATTTTTCCGGCTGGCAAATACATATTGTACAAATTGCAGGATGGTATTTTCGATGCCTTTCAATTCCGACAGATAGCAACTATAAAGGTTAGCAAAGCACTCGGGCGACACCTTTTTGCGAAGTCCTTTAAGCACGCGCTCGGCTTTAGCGTTATCGGTACACACTTCTATGTTATCTGAAAACACCAATGCCTGCATACCATGCGATTTAACGATCTGCGCGTCATCGCAACGCCTTTCGTACACGTCGAAAATTGCAGTAAAAAGGCCTGTATAAGTACCATCGTAAATGAATTGGGTCATCGTTTCAGTTGGTAGTTACGAGAGCCTCAACCATCAACCGTTAACTGAGGCTCCCGAAGTCAACGATAAAATCAGCATTTAAAATAAACTCAGTTGTGGCGAATAGGCCGATTCGTATTTACTTTTTCCCATCGACAGGATGCGATGCCTGATGGCGCCGGGTGTAGCATCCCCAAACAAGACATCCTGTTTGGAACAGACCACAAAGTATTTCACCCGATTCATCGCCACGCCTATTTTTTTTAACTGGTACCAGTCGAGTTTTCCAAAGCGGCGTGCCGCCACGATTTTTTGCGCCGAACCAACGCCAATTCCAGGCACGCGTAAAATCATTGCATAATCAGCTGTGTTGATATCGATAGGAAATTCATGAAGGTTACGTAACGCCCAGCCAAGTTTCGGATCCACATCTACATCAAGGTTTGGATGATCATCGCTTACGATCTCCTTTACGTCGAATCCGTAAAAACGCATCAGCCAGTCGGTTTGGTAAAGCCGGTGTTCCCTGATCAACGGCGGTGGAGTGCCAATACCGGGAAGGCGCTCATCGCCACCGATAGGAATATAACCCGAATAGTAAACGCGTTTCATGTTAAACTGTCGATACAATGTGTTGGCCTGAAACATGATGTCCTTGTCGCTTTCGGGTGTAGCGCCAATGACCATTTGCGTGCTTTGGCCGGCCGGCGCAAATACCGGCGCCGATTTGATCAGCGCCTTTTCTGCCTTGTACTCGGTGATGGCTTCACTGAGGTAACTCATGGGCGTCATGATCTCTTCATAATTCTTATCCGGTGCCAGGGTTTTGAGCGAGGTTTCTGTAGGCAACTCAATATTCACGCTCAGGCGATCTGCGTATAAGCCTGCTTCTTTCATCAGGTTTTCGCTTGCTCCCGGAATCGTTTTCAGGTGAATATAGCCATTGAATTTGTGCTCTGTGCGGAGTTTCCTGGCAATGGTAACCAGGCGCTCCATGGTAAAGTCGGCATTTTTGAAAATCCCCGAACTCAAAAATAAGCCCTCGATGTAGTTTCGCCTGTAAAAATTGATGGTAAGCTCTACAACTTCCTCGATGGTAAAAGCGGCCCGCTTAATATCATTGCTTTTACGCGACACGCAATAAGCGCAATCATAAATACATTGATTTGTTAGAAGAATTTTAAGGAGTGATACACAGCGCCCATCTTCCGTGTAACTATGGCAAATGCCCATGCCAGTGGCATCGCCCAGGCCTTTATTTTCGTTTTTGCGCTTGCTGCCACTCGAAGCGCAGGAAACATCGTATTTGGCTGCATCAGCAAGGATGCTGAGTTTTTCGTGTATGCGCGACTCGGACGTTTTCATGGGTACTAAAAAAAACCTCCTTAAAGTTACCGGTTTTTCACACGGTGTTTTGCTACAGATCGTAGCATTAAAGTAAAAAGGAAAGCCTTAACGTCCGACGCTATTGAATCAAGAGCGATTATTTTTCAAGCCAAAAGGCTGCTTATACTTTGTGTACACCAGCCATGACCAACGGATGAGCACAAATTGTAAAGGAAGGCGCAACAAAGCAACCCAGAAAAGCCATCCTCCCGTGGCAAAGGTATCGAAAAGCATTTGGATATGGACGCTGAGAAACACCACTAGCATGGCAATGATCAGAAGCGAGGCGACTTTGCGTGTACGAAGCGGAAGAACACCAAAACCGAGTACAATTTCGCACAGGCCGCTTAGGTACACCAGTTCAAGGTGATAAGGCATCCACCAGGGCATAATGCCGAGGTAAAACGCAGGACTTGCGAAATGGTTAATTCCTGCGCCTACATACACAAGGCACATCACCAGAAGCCAGATGTTCTTTTTGGTCATGTCTGATCCGGTTTAAGCCCTTTGGTTACTGCTGTTTCGATTCCACGATCTCGCCATCGAGCGTGGTATAGTAAAACGGAGTCGTTGCCTTCCGTTGTGAGAGGTAGCTGGTGTAAATGTCCGAAAAATTTTTGCGTTCGGTAATTACCTCATTGTAGTTCCCACTAAGTCCTATCAGCAATTCGCAAGCTTCGCGTACCGCATGTTCGCCGCTGGTGGCGCCGGTGACGTAATCGGCCAACTGGTGGCGGCTTACATATTCATTGAATAAAGGATTGGATTTTCGCGGAATAAACACCCGCAACCCACACACTTCTGCCAGGCCCAGGTCGAGAACATCGTCGAAAACAAAACAAATCTGATGTGGCTGCAATTGATTCAACTCACAGAGATGGCGAACAGCCTGCATTTTATTAGCAAACTTCGAATAAGAATAATGAAACCGCTCGCGGTCTACAAAGGTGAATGCTGCCGTGTTTTTTTCACCGGAAATAATGGCGGTGAACGGTATGTGCCCATGGTTCAGGTAATAAGAAAACCGTAGCAGGTTCGTCCCCATGCTATCAGCTTCACTAAATTTGCTATCGAGGTTGTGGTCTTTGCCGGCATTGGTAAACACGCCATCCCAATCGAAAACAAAAGCTTTTATTTTACGAAGTTTTTCGATGATCTCGGCTTCGGAAGTATGGAACAAGCCGCCGCTTTTTAAAAATAGTTCTGTGATATGAGACATGGCAGTTAAAGGTTAAAAGGTCATGAGCATCAAGGTTTATCCCGGCACTGGCGTAAATATATCGTTTAAAACAGAAAAAACCTTACCGGCGACTTGCCAATAAGGTTTTTTTAATAATTGCGTTTGGTGGCTATTAGCCTTTCATATCCTGGATATCCAGCATACCTACCGGTTTTCCGCCATCTGTTACCACGATGGTATCCACATTGGTTTTTTTGAAAAGCACACTTGCATCGTTCAGCAGCACATTTCCGTCAATGGTAATAGGTTCGCGATATTCGAGGTCCGACAAGTTCTTGCTTAAGATATCGCGGCCTTTTTCACCGATCAGTTTGCGCAGACTGCCATCGGTGAACACACCTTTGATGCTGCCGTCGGCTTTGGTTACCGTAATTGCGCCGAAGCCATATTCTGTCATCTTCACGATGGCATCGGTAATCGACGTGTTTTCAGGAACCAATGGATTGATCCCTTTGATAGCTTCTTTTACTTTCACCATCATTAAACGCGTATCCATGATAAACTGGTCGGTTCCCAATGTTGTAAAATTGTTTTCGGTGAGTTGTTTCATCACTTTCAGCGGCACGGTAATGGTATGCACACCGATATTGATGGCGTTGCGCACATGCTCGGCATGGCGCACAGAAGAGAACATGATCTTGGTATCGTAGCCGTAAACTTCCACAGCATTTACACACTGTTCCACCAGCGCCAGAGCGTCGTGGCCCTGGTCTTGCAAGCGTCCTACCAGCGGACATACGTAAGTAGCGCCGGCTTGCATGGCCATATAAGCTTGCTGCAAGGTGTACACCAAGTGCACATTTACCAGGTAGCCTTTGTCGCGCAGCATTTTGCAGGCGCGTACGCCTTCGAGCGATACCGGAATCTTGAACACGGTTTTTTTCGGATCCAGTCCCAATGCCAGTTGGCGCTCAGCCTCTGCCAGAACTTCTTCGGCAGTATTTCCCAACGCCTCGATCTGTAATACCGGAACGATTTTGCTGAGTTTCACAATCGTACCGTCAATATCGGTAATGCCTTCTTTTTGCATAAAAGTAGGCGTGGTAGTTAATCCATTTAAGAACCCTAATTTGAATCCTTCTTCGATCTCTTTAAGGTTGGCTGAATCCAGGTATAATTCCATGTGGCTTTTAGTTGTTTATAAGGGTCAAATATAGTATTATTTTTTATGATTGCGAACCGGCTGCCAATATCGGTAAGGCCTGTTGCCGCCGCCTTGCGGCTCATACCGGTTCGGCCCGATGGCTTTAGCTCTCAACAGCACGCACGCCTGGCAGGCTTCCCTGCTCGATGTATTCCAGCAGAGCTCCGCCGCCTGTGCTGACGTAGCTCACTTCAGGCGCCAGGTTGTATTTGTTGATCGCCGCCACGCTATCGCCGCCGCCAATCAGGCTATAGGCGCCCGCTTTGGTAGCCTCTGCAATAGCCAAGGCTATCTGCTTGGTGCCGTTTTCGAAACTGCTCATTTCAAACACGCCCATCGGACCGTTCCATAAAATGGTTTTTGATTTGGAAATGATATCCTTGAACATTTCTATCGACTTCGGTCCAATATCCAGGCCCATCCAGTTATCCGGAATTTCATACCCCTCGGTAGTTAAAACGCTGGCGTCGTTCGCAAACTTATCGGCAACAACCGAATCTGTCGGAATAAACAAATTGACTTTCTTATCCAGCGCTTTGTTGATTAAATCAATGGCCACATCCAGCTTATCTAGTTCGCATAACGACGAACCAACGGAATAATTCATGGCTTTAATAAAGGTGTAAGCCATTCCTCCTCCAATAATGATGTTATCGGCTTTATTCATCAGTTGTTCGATGATCAGGATTTTATCGCTCACTTTGGCACCACCTACAATCGCTGTAAAAGGCTTTTCTGCACCATGAATCACTTTGTCGATGCTGGCAACTTCGCCTGCCATCACGTAACCAAAGCACCTGGCCGCAGGTTCAAAAAACTGTGCGATTACCGCAGTAGAAGCATGGGCGCGGTGAGCGGTTCCAAAAGCATCGTTTACATAAATATCGCCATGCTTGCTTAATTTTTCAGCAAATCCAACATCGCCTTTTTCCTCTTCTTTATAAAACCGGAGATTTTCCAGCAACAGCACCTGGCTTGGTTTAAGCGACGAAGACTTGGCAAATGCCTCATCGCCAACACAATCGCCGGCAAACATTACCTCGGTACCTACCAAACGACTTACGGCGTCAACAATGTGCTTCAACGAATACTTATTGGTTGGTCCGTCTTTTGGTCGTCCCAGGTGCGACATCAATACCACGCTACCCCCTTTGTCAAGAATAGCCTTGATGGTAGGCGCAGCAGCCCGGATGCGGGTATCGTCGGTTACCTCAAACGACTCGTTCAATGGCACATTAAAATCCACGCGGATCAGCGCGCGCTTGTTTTCAAAAGATAGGTTGTCGATGGTTTTCATACATTTATATTGCTTAAATTCTGTAAAAATAAAGTAATTGTGACAGAGAAAATCATACTTCGGCGATGTTTTTCAGCTAAAGCTCGGCGTAATGACAAGTAAAAAGACTAATTAAGCCTCGTTGGCCTTACCCGGCACTTTACAATAAAGGCATACGGAAAGTCTGATTTGATGGTTTTGAGGAGTTGTTGCGCTTCCAGTTTGGTTTTGTAGTCGCCAACCATGATCACAAAATTAGGTTGCTGATAATCCTCGTAACTGGTTACCCCAGAATACTTAAGGTCGAATTTGGCCTGAGCCTCCCGGGCTTTTGATTTATCCGCACTAAAATGGATTTTCACACGGTAACCCTCCACTTCGCCATTTGTCCGGCGGTGATATTCCGCTTTTTTTTCCTGGAGCGCTTTTACCTTCAGCAACGTTTGGGTCTGATTTTCCTGGCCGGACAGGCATAGCGCCTGTATGCACAGGACGAAGAGGATGACGATGGATTTCACGGTGTAAAAGTAGCAAAAATACTCAAATACTGCGCTTTTCGATCAAGTCCGGAACAGGTTGCCAGTGCGGCCAAAAAAGCCAAATTATTCGGTTCAGCATGATTAAAATCACTAAATTAGTGCCTTGATTTAACAACATTCAAATGGACAAATTTTCTTATGTTGGCACAAGCGATGTAAACGCAATCGAAGAGCTATACCTGCAATATTCGAAAGATGCCAACTCGGTTGACCCTTCGTGGCGCGATTTTTTCAAAGGATTCGATTTCGCACAAGCCAATTACGAAACCGCGCCGGGCGGCGCCATCCCCGAAAACGTCACCAAAGAATTTAAAGTGTTGGGCCTGATTACTGGCTACCGCCAGCGCGGACACCTTTTCACCAAAACCAACCCGGTACGTCAGCGCCGCAACTACGAGCCTACGCTCGACCTCGAAACCTTCGGCCTTTCCGATAAAGACCTGGACACCGTTTTTCAGGCTGGCAACGAGATCGGGATCGGTCCTGCCAAACTCAAAGACATTGTTGCCCACCTCGAACACACCTATTGCCAGAGCATTGGCGTAGAATACCTGTATATGCGCGAACCCAAGGTTCTGAAATGGATGCAGGAACGCATGGAAAAATCGCGCAACACGCCGTCTTTTTCGAAAGATGAAAAGCGCACTATTCTGAAAAAACTCACGCAGGCTGTCGTATTCGAGAGCTTCCTGCACACCAAATTCGTAGGCCAGAAGCGCTTCTCGCTGGAAGGTGGCGAAGCGGTGATCCCTGCCATTAACACGCTGATGGAACATGGTGCCAACCTTGGCATCGAAGATTATGTGATTGGCATGGCCCACCGTGGCCGCCTCAATGTGCTCACCAATATCATGAACAAAACCTACAAGGACGTGTTCACGGAGTTCGAGGGCAGACCGAGCGAAGATTCTCTTTTTGATGGTGATGTGAAATACCACATG
>DAIUED010000001.1:53466-85487 GCA_036845295.1 Bacteroidota bacterium | reverse complement strand
CATGAGCGATGGGATGACTGTTATAATAACTTTCGGCCAGTTCGATTCGAACCGTGGTCTTTCGGCTTATCATACCCGAAGTATAAGCCGAGATATGTTGCCCGAAAGCTGGGTTTACCTCGTTGATGCGTGGTCTGGAAAATGAACAGGCATTGAAACAAGTGAAGGTTGCCAAAGCAGACAACGTAAGCAGCAAAAGTAGAAGAAAGCGTTTCATGAAGTTTTTTTGTCAAAGTTGCAACGGTAGATCGGCAAACGGGCTGTGTTTTTATAGCTTGGTGTCAGGCGCTTATTAAGTGCAGCTTTTTCGCAATTATTTGTTTAGAGCCGAATTAGGATTTTGACTTCGGAGGAGGCAGCAAGTAGTTTTACCTGAACGAAAAACGGTTATTTATACTCATGTGCAGGTGCCGGCTTTGCGCTATGTTTGAAGTAAGAAACCTCAAAACTTATGCTTATGACTCCTCAAACATGCATCGCCAGATTCGGAATCTTCGCCCTGGCTTTCGCGCTGGCCTCCTGCAACGGCGGCTCCACCGACGGTGAATCCTCACAAAAAGACACGCTGACGGCGCCTCAGCCAACAGTTGCCTGCGGACCCGATACGCCGGTATTTTCCTCTTTTGTGCCCCATGAGGTCGATATTTTTTTAAACAACGGCTATCAGGGACTTACACCGAACACGCAGCCATGCTTCGATGTGTTCTCCTGGCAGTCGTTTGTGGCGCTTAACTGGCCGGCGAACGCCGACGGATCGCCAATGAAAGGCTCGTTTACCGATGCGCCGCAGGCTCAACGCGTGTGGGAATATTATACCGATCCGGCAGTGGTCTTCGAAACCAACGAGCACCTTCTGCCATTCACGGGTCCGGTAAAACAAGGTTCGGGTTACAAAGGCTTGCGCATGTTTGCCAAACTCAGCCACGAGTTGATGAACGTGCCAGCCTCCATTAAACAGGCCACCGGTCAGCCGCTCATCGACAAAAACCTGAATTTTGCGTTATACGAGATCCGGCTGAACCAGGACGAAGTTGACTACATCATCAGCGATTCGCTCTTCACCCTCGAAGGACAACAGAAGCATACCATCAATTTCCCAGCGGGCTCGGCCAAAGGACAGGTTGGCGCTATGGAGATCAAAGCTACCTGGAAGATTTTGGCAGGCAACGATGATACCACCAAATTCTATCACCGGAAAGCAGTGATTTATGTGCCGGCCAATCAGAGCGCCAGCGGGAAGGCTTTATTCCTCCAGGAAACGGTAGGTCTCGTGGCTATGCACATCATTCATAAAACCACTAAGTTCCCATTCTGGGTATGGACCACCTTTGAGCACATCGATAACGCACCGGAACAGGCACAGGTGTCTTCTGCCGGAAATCAATTTTCTTTCTACAATCCAGCATGCACAACATGTACCGAGAATACGCCGGTGAAAGAACCTAAAGGCGGCTATATCTGGCAAACCACGAAGCCTTATGCGAAAGCGTATGCAGTGGATGGACAATATGGAACCCAGGCGGTGCGAAGTAATCCGGTGTATGGGCCAACCGAAAAAGTGAACCAAACCTGGCAGGCAGCCCTGAGAGCGGCCGGATCGGTGTTTGCAAACTATCGCCTGATTGGATCGCAATGGTCAATCGTCAGTGAAACATTCCCGGCCGACACCATTCCGGCACCAGACACACTGGCCAATACGACCCTCGAAACCTATATCCAGAACAGTTCATGCACCATGACTTGCCACAAGTTTGCAAAGGATGCAGCGGGTAACAGCGCCGACTTCAGTTTTATTCTGGGCCATGCACGCAGCACCGAGTACTTGAAAAAAATCAAAGCAGCCAGGAAAAATTAGAAAGGGATGTTAAACAATAGGAAATCCGGGATTAATCGTCCCGGATTTTTTTTGATTTTAGCACGCAAAACTTTTTTCACTCAATGAAACGCTCTTTCAGCAGAAATTTAAAATCAATTCAGATAAGCGTCGCAATGCCTTATTTTAAAGGCTTTTCAAGACACGATCTCATCCTCTTTTTGAGCTAACTCAAAAAATTTTTTCAGAAAAACAGATTGGATCGAAAAAATTGATTTACATTTGCGCCACATTATTCATAAATACATCACTCACCACAGCGAAAGAAACGATATGTTAGTAGTCAATTTCAATACGAAACCTTAAGCCGGACGCGCTACTAGTAATACTTTCAGCCCGGCTTATTGGCCGGGTTTTTTTATTGCCGTCTGTTCATAACACCGGGCAGAATGACGCAGTAAATTCTGGGGAGACAGAAAAAGTCCGGAATCCTCAACAACAATTTATTAAAAAACCTTCAGGCAAGGTTTACGGCGGCTGATCTATCAATCATCGCCACGGTCCGGCCTATGCGGCCAGGGACGGGTCTTGCCCTGGAACAACAGATCCAATCATGGGAAAAAACCGATTGAAAGGAAAACATCTGCGTCAAACAGATTTTCCTTCAGACATAGCGAAAAGTGTCGCTATCAATATCATGACGAAACATTACAAACATGTTTCAAATGACGAAAAAATAGAAATCATCCAAGACGTTCTTTCAGATCCTGAAAATTACCTCGAGCATCCGCACCTGTATCCATTAGCAGTAGCGATTGCCGGCAAGCCAAAAATGAAAACCGAATATGAGGTTCACCAATTGCGGGATACCGGCCACTTCAACATTTACGGCGCTGAGCACATCGACGCTAATGCCATTCGGCAAATGGAAGCGGCAATGCGTCTGCCTATTGCGGTGAAAGGTGCCCTGATGCCCGATGCGCATCATGGCTATGGTCTTCCGATAGGTGGTGTTTTGGCAACGCGCCATGCCGTTATTCCTTACGGCGTTGGACTCGATATCGGCTGCCGGATGGCACTTAGCATCTTCGACCTTCCGGTCGATTATTTATTGAGGAACGATTACGCGCTGCACAAGGCGTTGAAAAGCCAGACGCATTTTGGCAACGACGGCGCCCTCGACTTTGCAGTAGATCACGAAGTACTGGACCGTCCGGACTTCGGTGCGACAGCATTGCTCAGACGCTTGCACGGGAAGGCATGCCATCAGCTCGGCTCTTCGGGCACCGGCAATCACTTTGTAGAGTTCGGCGACGTGTGGCTGTATGCCGATAATGAACTTGGTTTGCCGGCAGGCTATTATGTGGGTTTGCTGTCGCACAGTGGTTCACGCGGCCTGGGCGCCAACATCGCCGGAGAGTACACCCGCATTGCTACCGAGAAATGCCGGCTGCCACGGGAAGCACAGGCCTTAGCCTGGCTGAGCATGGACGATGAAGCCGGCCAGGAGTATTGGCTCTCGATGAACCTTGCCGGCGATTATGCGAAAGCCTGTCACGACGTGATACACCGAAATGTGTCGAAAGCACTCGGCTTGAAAGCGGTAGCCAAAGTGGAAAACCATCACAACTTCGCCTGGAAAGAAATTCACGAGGGCGAGGAGCTGATCGTGCACCGCAAAGGCGCTACACCGGCAGCGAAAGGTGAGTTGGGTGTGATCCCGGGAAGCATGAGTAGCAATGGCTACATCGTCAGTGGTCTTGGCCTTCCGGGTTCTCTCCATTCTGCCTCTCACGGTGCAGGACGCAGGCTTTCACGAAAGGAAGCCCGAGAGAAAATTACCAAGTCGTCGATGAATGCACAGCTTTCGAAGCAACGCATCAAGCTCATCGGAGGCAGCGTGGAAGAGGCTTCCGCAGCCTACAAGGACATCGAGGTTGTGATGGGAAGCCAGAAAAACCTCGTTAAGATGGAAGGATCTTTTACACCAAGGATCGTCCGGATGAACAAAAGTTAAAACAACAACAAAACAGAACATGGAAACAAAGATCATACAGATCACTTCCGGTAAAGGACCGGCAGAATGCTGCCTGGCTGTAGCCCTCGCCTTGAAAGAGATGCTGAGCGAGGCCAGGCAGGCAGGTCTGCAACACCAGGTATTGAGCCGGTTTCCGGCACAGGAAAACGGCACTTTGGCTTCGGCTACCCTCAAGGTGGAAGGCAAGGGTGCGGCAGTGTTTGCCGCCAGCTGGGAAGGGGTGTTGCAGTGGATATGCCCGAGTCCGTACCGTAAATTTCACAAGCGCAAGAACTGGTTCATCGGGATCTCGGTGTACGACTCCTCTGTGATGCCCGCATGGCAGGAACGCGATATTCAATTTCAAACCATGCGCTCTTCCGGCCCGGGCGGCCAGAATGTAAACAAGGTAGAATCGGCTGTGAGGGCCTTGCATAAACCTTCGGGCGTTCAGGTGGCGGTGAGCGATTCACGCTCGCAGATGCAAAACCGTAAGATCGCGATCGAGCGACTGAAAGACGCTTTTCTGCAATGGCAGCTCAGCCTGTTCCAGCAACAGCAACAAGAGCAGTGGCAAAATCACCACGAGCTCGAACGCGGAAACCCGGCGCGCGTTTTTGCCGGTAAAGAATTTAAAAGAATAAGCTAAAATGGAACAACATACATTACACCAGGATATTGTCCTGAAAAAAGAAAAGCTCCTCGGCATCAGCCGGGAGCTTAAGTTGCAATTCATTGGCCTCGACGGTATCATCGATGAGGTCATGAGTCTTGTATCGGCCTGGTACATGTTTCCGCAGGCCCAAATGCGCCCCATGGTCATCAATCTTTGGGGCATGACCGGATCGGGAAAGACAGCCCTCGTCAAAAAGTTTGTAGAGCTCCTGGACCACAAAAAGTTGTTTGCGCAGATGGATATGGGCGAGTACGAATCCGGCTCGGCCTCGTGGTTAAAGGAAACGCTTACAGAGGAGCTTGCTTTTTTTCATGAAAAGCCCAGTATCATTTGCCTCGATGAATTCCAATTTGCACGCACGGTTGACGAGGATGGCAATGAGCTTGGAAAAGATAAGCTGCGTGTGATCTGGGAGTTGATCGACAGCGGCCTGATCCAATACATGCCATATAATAACGCGACGTATATCCGTCGGGCCGAAAGCTGCCTCTTGCTCCTGGCCAAAGCGGAAGCCCTGGGCGTTCGTATCAGTAACGGTGTGGTGAGCGAGCAGTCCGACGTGTTTCTGGAGATATTCAGGAATTTTTTCTTCGACAACGAATACCGACACAGCACCGCGCTTGCCGGCGATTATTTCTTGTCCACAGATTTTGTGAACGGCTTGTATGTGCTCACCGACGACGACGACCTGCAGCGCGATCAGCTCAAAGAGCAACTGCAAGGGGCAGACCTGGAAGGCGTTCGTTCCTTGTTGGCAGAAGGGATCAAAAGCCGCAAAGCATTGAAAGAGCTCGACCTTTCCAAATCGCTGATCTTCATCCTCGGGAATCTCGACGAAGCCTACGGGATGAGCCGGTCTATCAATCCTGATCTCGATGCAGACGAGCTTCACGCCGACACACTCAAGATCAACATAACCAATATCAAACAGGCCTTGAAAAAACGCTTCCGTCCCGAACAGATCGCCAGGCTCGGAAATAACCACATCATCTACAGAGCCTTTAAAAAAGAACATTTCAACGAACTGATCAGTCGCGAGCTAGACCGTGTTGCACGGTTCATTGAACAGCAGATCGGATTTCGCCTCGTCTTTCACGAATCGGTTCACACTCTACTTTATAAGGAAGGTGTTTTCCCGGCGCAAGGTACACGTCCGGTTCTTACCACGGTTAAAAACTACATCGAATCCTGGATCGCGAAGATCGCTATTGAAGTGGTGGACAAACAAGGTCCGGTATCTGTGATCGAATGGTCTTACCACGAAGACCGTTACGTGTTTGTGTTCAAGGATAAGGATAACGGCATCCTGAACATCTACGAAGAGCAGGTGACACTCAAGGTGGATTCTTTAAGGCGCGTCGCCAACCGGGATCTTCAGGCCCACACGGCAGTACACGAGGCCGGTCACGCTGTTCTCGCTGCACTAACGCTTCGCATACTGCCTTCGCTGGTGGTATCGAAATCGGCTGCCGACGGCTGCGACGGATTTTGTGTGGTGAACATGCCAGAGGGATTGCTGACACGCGATGTACTGCGCAACGACATCATTATTTCACTTGGCGGCTTTGTGGCAGAGAAGCTCATTTTTGGTGAGAGCAATACATCGTCGGGTGTGGTTGGAGATATCGAGCATGCCACGCGCATGGCAAACAGGGCTATTAAAGACTATGCCATGGGCAGTGACCCCGTGTCGCTTGCAGTAGCGTCACCAAGCAACAACGATTACTTTTTTATGAAAGAATATCACCGCCAACAGGCCATGGAGCTTATCACCGAATGCGAGCGTGAGGCTGAAAGCATTCTCCGACAAAATAAATTACTTTTGTTGAAGCTGTCGGAATACCTGACAGAGCATCACAAAGCTGAAGAAGCACAGATCGGTGAATTCGTGAGAAAATACGCGGTCAACAGCTGGGTGAGAACAGAAGGTTTCAAGCATAAAGACGATTACTTTTCTTTTGCCTCTTGCTTGCAGGAACAAATTCACGAACTGGAAAATGCACTTCACTCAACCAAACAATTGGAAAATTAATTTATACTGATTTTAAGTATCTTCTGAAGGCATTGGTTTTACTGAGTGTTCAGAGCATCGAACAAAATATTTTTTTGAATAACTATAAAATATTTTTTAAAAATAATTTTGCAGATGAAAAAATTGATTTACCTTTGCCGCAGAAAATTAGTAAACATCAAATGAAACGCAACGTTACATATCGCGCAGAACTCAGTCAGATAGGGCATTCGCCGATTCTGGTCGTGTGGGGTAAGTAGTTGTTTTTTCTTAATACAGGAAAATGCTGAAAGCCCCGGTTCGAAAGATCGGGGCTTTTAATTTGAAAATATCATGAGACTTAAATTGCAGCCAAACAGTTTTGTATTTGCAGGAACATCCTGAACAGAGCACCTATGTACCGGTAAATCCGGTAGAAACCCGGTCTCTGTTGAAAGACCGGGTTTTTTTGTGCGCAATTTTTTGAAAGCGAACATAGGAAGAAATAAAAATGAAAGATCAGATTGGCGATAGGATGAAGTGGTTTTACGAGAACCGCACACGATTCATGCTGATGAGACGTATTTACACCATCATTCGTATCGATGGAAAGTCGTTCCATACATACACCCGGGGCTTGAATCTGCCATTCGACGATCAGTTGATGGAAGACATGGATGCCACAGCAGCGTATCTGTGCCGGCAAATACAAGGATCGAATTTTGCTTTTGTGCAATCAGATGAGATCTCGATCCTGCTGACGGATTTCGACGAAGTTGATACCGGTGCTTGGTTCGAAGGCAATGTGCAGAAGATGTGCAGTGTGTCGGCCAGCCTTGCTACCGCGAAGTTCAATCAACTGAGGCCAGATAAGATCGCGTTGTTTGATAGCCGGGTGTTTCAATTGCCCAGTCAGCAAGAGGTACAAAACTATTTCATCTGGCGGCAACAGGATACCATGAGGAATAGTGTTTCGGTGACTGCACGCTCGGTATATAGCTACAAGGAACTGCACGGCAAAAGCACCAGCGAAAAACAAGAGTTGCTTCTCCGTAAAGGTATCAACTGGAACAACTATGCACCGCGCTATAAGCAGGGACGCTTGATCATGAAGCAGCCTTTCGAAAAAATGGACGGAGTGCTTAGAAATAGGTGGGCAACTATGGATGTGCCTGTTTTTACAAGTGACAAGACATTCCTGGAGAAAAAAATTTTAGTAAACGCATAGCGTAAGTATCATCGAAGAAGGCGGGCCGCGCTGTAGAATTAAGATTTGGCGCGGCTCTTAACAGAAAAAGAAATGATGAGGAAGTTAGCATCTATTCAGAAAATTAAAAGCGTGCACACCATTGAAGGTGCTGACGCTATCGAGAAAGCCCAGGTGTTGGGCTGGCAGCTGGTGATCCGTAAAGGCGAGTTTGCCGCAGGTGATTTGTGTGTGTATTGCGAGATCGACAGTGTGATGCCAGACAAGCCGGAATTCGAATTCGTGAGAGCGAAAAGCAACCGGATCAAAACGATCCGCCTGCGTGGTCAGGTCTCACAAGGTATTTGCTTTCCATTGAGCATTCTGCCGGAAGGAACAGAGATCACGGAAGACCTTGATGTGACCGACGTGTTGGGCATCACGAAATACGAACCTCCTGTACCTGCTAATTTAGCCGGTGTTGTGAAAGGCATGTTTCCGTCGTTTATTCCAAAAACAGATGAAACACGGGTTCAGGTTTTGGAGAAAGTATTGCGTGCATACGCCGGAACCGCTTGCTATGTCAGCGAAAAACTCGATGGTAGTTCAGTAACGTTTTACCTGAAGGATGACGTATTCGGGGTGTGTTCACGGAACCTCGATCTGGCTTTCAGTGAAGAAAACGCTATGTGGAAGTTTGCATTAAATATCGGACTCGAAGGTAAGCTGAGGGCGCTAGGTCGCAACATTGCCTTGCAGGGAGAGATCGTTGGAGAGGGCATTCAAAAGAATAAGTATAAACTCAAAGGACAACATATCTTTTTCTTCAACGTGTTCGACATCGATGCATACCGCTACGTATCGCTGAATGACATGAGAACGCTGCTGAAGTCGCTGGAACTGGACATGGTGCCGGTATTGGAAGAAGGCTATATGCTCGAGAGCAGTATCGATGCCCTGGTGGCGAAATCGAGGTGCAAGTCGCGACTGAATACCGAAACCATTGCCGAAGGCATCGTTATCCGTCCGTTAGAGGAAACGATCGACCGTTATGTGATGCAAGGGCGTGTTTCGTTCAAGGCCATCAATCCGGATTTTTTGATCCGTTACGACGAGTAGTTTCAACGCAACACTTATAGCGTGTAAAGGGTCCGGACGCCCGCAGGCCTGCGGTATCAAGGATCAATGGATCAGTGCGCCCGGGAGGTTCTCTCCCGGCGCGGTCCGGACCTGCACACAGCCAGTTTGCGGCCGAAAAGTAAACACATTTGCCGGATCGTCTAAAGGCAGGACGTCAGACTTTGATTCTGAAAGTAGTGGTTCGATCCCATTTCCGGTAACAAGCCTTCTTAGCCCAATCGGTAGAGGCACTTGTCTTAGGAACAAGGTAGTGTAAGTTCGAATCTTACAGAAGGTACAAGAAGGAGAAATAACCGGACGGGGCCCGGGCTTGCCTGCTAAGCAAAGCGTTCCGGTTTTACCGGAATGAGTGTCGGGAACTCATTTCTCCGCAAATATGGAAGGTAGCGTACAATGGTGTACAACAAGACTTGAAATCTTGGGCGGTCCGAAAGGACAGGGTTCGATTCCTATACCTTCCGCAAGTTGAGGCGTTCAGTTTTCCTGGTTATCGAAGGAAAAAACGCGGCGATCACGGAGGCTCTCAAAAAGCTGAGAGGTTAAGTCGGCGACGTTCTTATCAAAAAGAATGAAAGGCGTTGCATTTACGGTGCAATGGAGTTAAGGCCTTCATACGGGAAGTAGTTCAATTGGTAGATGGCGGGCTTTGGGTGCCCGTGGTTGCAGGTTCGAGTCCTGCTTTCCCGACCAACAATTTGTAGTGTAATGGAAACACACCCGGCTACGAACCGGGAGACTCAAGGTTCGAATCCTTGCAGATTGACAAATACATGCGGGCGTTTGAAGTCCGCAGGAACACGAGGGAATGCGCTAACGTTGGAGAGTTAGGCTGGTCTGTAAAACCAGTGCCATTCGGCTGAGAAGGTTCGAATCCTTCCATTCCCACAAGATACGGGAAGTAGTTCAATTGGTAGATGGCGGGCTTTGGGCGCTCGTGGTTGTAGGTTCGAGTCCTGCCTTCCCGACTAATGAGATATAGCTCAATGGTAGGAGCAGGTGCCTTATACGCACAAGGTTACAGGTTCGAGCCCTGTTATCTCAACAAGTCATGACGAGCATGTTCATGCACCGGGAAACATAGCAAAGATGGTCAATGCGGTAGATTGAAGATCTACAGATGCAGGTTCGAGTCCTGCAGTTTCCACTAAAGAAATAAAAAAGAAACCATGAAAGAGGAAAACAGTGATTGGATGGATGCACTTTTTTTGGATGCAGACAAGCATTTTTCGAAAGGCGAATTTGTAGAAGGCAAGAACATCCTGGAGGAAATTCTGGCGCAGGAGCCTGGCTACGGGCGGGCGCACAACCACCTGGGATGGCTTTACTATGCAAAGCTCGACGAGTATGCCAAAGCCGAATATCACTTCAGGCTGGCGATCCGTTTTGCCCCGGCCTATCCGGCTGCCTACATGAATCTGTGCTACCTCTTGAATTACCTCAACCGGTACCACGACCTGAAGGAACATATTGCACGGGCTTTAACCATCGAAGGTACTGCGAAGTCTCAATTGTATCATGAGCTTGGCAAGTCGCACGAAGTAAACGGACGCTATGCCGAGGCTACTGAGGCTTACAAGGAAGCCATTAGGTTTTCGTTGAGCAGCGAAGAGGTGGAAGCGCTGAATGCACATGTGCAGCGAGTAAAAGGTAAAACGAACTTGTTCGAAAAACGATTTCATTTTTTCTGATGATTCTTTAGGTACAGCAATTTCTCGCCTTTTTTATGAGAAGAGAAAAACAGCTGTACGATATGGTGAGATTAGTGTAAAGGCTAACATGGCGGTTTGTGGAGCCGCAGATGCCGGGTTCGAGTCCCGTATCTCGCCCACTTAAAAATAATCCGGAGATTGACCGGCGACATCCGTTCGGAAGCGGGGGTTAAATGCTCTGTGCTCAAAAGGCCCCCGCTTCGGTGGATTCACATGATACGTTCTTTGACATCGTGTTTTTTGAGATCGTTTATTGAAAATAATTTCTTTAATTTGATCTAAACCTCAAAAACGAATTTTTATGACTGTCAATTCCAACCTGGATTATTTTCTGGCTAAGCAAGTAGTGGATTATTCACCCGAGGACGGCATTCAACGTCCGCAGGAAGTTGTGTACCGCATCCGTTTATCATACGATGATTTTGACGAAGGAAAATCGATCGGTGGCCTTACTGATGCTTTCGCCAAAGATCCGAACGCCGGGCAGGTCACGGAACTTATTTTTGGCGCTTTCGATTTCGAATCAAGCGATTCGACCGAAGGCATCGTTAGTAAATTAGTAGAGTACAAAGACGTCTTTAAAAGCCTCAAAGCCATTTTTATCGGCGATATTACCTACGAAGAAAACGAGATCTCCTGGATCAATCAAAGCAACGTAGGCCCGGTGCTTGACGCTTACCCGGCTCTGGAACATTTCCAGGTACGTGGCGGCAACGATCTATCGTTCGGAAAACTCATGCATGAAAATCTGAAAACCCTGATCATCGAAACTGGCGGGCTTCCGCCAAATGTTGTTGCCGAAGTGTCGGCGGCACACCTGCCTGCCTTGCGCAAGCTGGAAATATGGTTCGGTTCCGAAAACTACGGTTTCAATTCAGCCATTGGCGATCTTGCAACGATCATTTCCGGGAAGCCTTTTCCGCAGCTCAAAGAACTTGGTCTGATGAACAGCGAAATCCAAAATGAAATTGCAATCGAAGTTTCCAAATCGCCGGTGCTGGATCAGCTTGAAGTACTCGATCTATCGATGGGCATCCTGGATGATAAAGGAGGCGAAGCCATTTTAAACAGCGAAGGCATGAAGAAGTTGAAACATATCAATCTTCGTCATCACTACCTAAGCAACGACATGATGTCGAAGCTGAGTGCGCGTTACCCCGGCATCAACCTCGACGAGCAGGAAGAAGCTGATGATGACGGGGACGAAAGTTACCGTTATATCGAAGTATCGGAATAGGCATGCATTTTTTTATAGTAGGGAATCCGGAAAACCGCAGGGTCAACGCGTTTGTGGAAAGCGTGTGTGGCTCCGGTACCGGGCGTGTCACGCTTATATCTTACCTGGATGTATTGCGGAGTGGATTTCCTGCGCTAAAGGATGAAGGCCGTGCCGTGTTCCGGATCGAATCGCCGGGAGAAAACAGGGAGGTGCGCAGCTTGCTCATTGCAAAAGGCCGTATCGTTGCCGGAGAAAAGCAGCTTTTAGAAACTCGCGCTGGCGGTGCCACAGAATGGTCCGATCTTTCAGAGATTGCGCATACCAGGTTGTGGTACCTGGGTTTTCGGGCATTGCTCGAAGAACTGGCCGATTGGCTTCGGCAGTTTCCGCAGCTCCGTGTCATGAACCGGCCGGAAGACATTGCCCTGATGTTCGACAAGGTCGCCTGCCAGCGGCACTTGCAGGCAGCAGGCGTTCCTGTGCCGGATTTTTGCAGTGGTGTTTTAAGTTACAAAGCCTTGCTGGAAGTGATGGAGGAAAAACGTTGGCGCAAGGTGTTCATCAAGCCGGCGCATACATCTTCAGCTTCGGGAGTGATTGCATTTCGCAGGAGCGGAGGCAGGGCGCAGATCGTTAGTTCCGTTGAGCTGAGCCAAAAAGGCGGAGAGATCCGTTTATACAATTCGCTCAGGATCAGAACCTATCAGAATCCTTCTGATATACAAACCATCATCGACCGTATTTTGCAGGAAGGTGCCATCGTGGAACAATGGCTCAGTAAAGCCACGCTCGGGGAGCATTTTTTTGATCTCCGGATCCTGGTGATTTCCGGGCGTGCCCGCCATGTAGTGGTTCGTAAAAGCAAGCAAGTGATTACCAACCTGCACCTCGGCAATGCCCGCGGCACATACGAAGAACTGGAACAAGCCATCGGCACCACCTCAATCGACGAGGCCCGGCAGGCGGCGGTACGCGCCGCCAACTGTTTTCCCTCTTCTCTTTATTGTGGCGTGGATGTATTGGTAGGCGAGGGCTCGAAGGAGATCCGTGTTCTGGAAGTCAATGCGTTTGGCGATTTGCTACCGAATTTGTGGCACGAAGGACAAAGTTGCTATGAAGCGGAAATAGAAGCCATCACACAAAACCTGGTACAGATATGAGAATCCCACCGGGCATACGTTATATCCTGTTCGACCTCGACAATACCCTGATCGATCGCGATACGGCGATGCGTTGTGCTGTTCAGCTTTGGCTGATGGATCAGGAGCGTCTGTCTGAAGAAGCCATCGAAAAAGCCGTGGACCAGATCATGGAAATAGATGAGCATGGTTATGCCGATCGGAACGTTTTTTGCCGCTGGCTGCTGGAGCATCATGCGGCCCGTCCTGAGCAATTTACAGAAGAATCCCTTCTTGCCAGGCTTCAATCATTGGCTTTGCCTTTTGTAAAGCCTTTCGATCAGGTCTTTGAAACCGTGGCGAACCTTGCACCACATTATGTTCTGGCTATAGTCAGCAATGGCTCATCACTAGTCCAGCGTAATAAAATGCGACAGACTGGAATCGACGATCTGTTTTCGAATGACCGGCTCTTTATCTCCGGCGAGATCGGATACGAGAAGCCAGCCCCACATTTTTACCAATATATCCTGGAGGTGTTGCATGCATTGCCTGAGCAGTGTTTGATGGTAGGTGACGATTACCGTCGCGACATTGAGGCTGCCGGACGCTGCGGCTTATCTACCTGCTGGCTCACACCAGCGGAGATAGAACAAGCGCCATTTCCGGACTTTACCATTCAACATATCAGCCAACTACACACATGCATCCAGAGTTGAATATGAACGAAGCAGCAGAGACGATGGACATTTGTTTCATCACGCTCGATAGCCTGCGCTACGATGTAGCGGCGGAGTCTTTCGCTGCGGGAATGTTGCCGAATGTTGAGCGCTATGTTCCGAAGGGCTGGCAGAAATGCCACTCGCCGGCGAGTTTTACCTTTGCCGCACACCAGGCGTTTTTTGCGGGATTTCTGCCCACACCGGTAGCCAACCCCAAAGCAGAACGCCTCTTCGCCGCGCGCTTTACTGGCAGTGAAACAACCAGCACACGCACGCTTGTTTTCGATACGCCAGATATTGTATCCGGTTTTGCCGGGAAAGGCTACCATACGGTATGCATCGGGGGCGTTGGTTTTTTCAATAAACAGACGCCTCTCGGCAATGTATTGCCGGCGCTGTTTGAGGAGAGCCACTGGGAAACACGCTTTGGCGTTGCCGAGCGCGATTCCACAGCTTACCAGTTCGCAGCCGCTTCCGAAGCGATCCGGCGCTGCGGTGATCAGCCTTTGTTCCTTTTTATCAATGTATCTGCCACACACCAGCCCAATTGGTTTTACCTTGATGATAAGCCGTCAGCAGACACTAAAGCGTCGCAGGCAGCGGCCCTTCGCTACATCGACAGTCAGCTCCCGCAGTTGCATCAGGCCCTTGCCCGGAAACGCGACACCTTGTGCATCCTATGCTCAGACCACGGCACCGCCTACGGTGAAGACGATTATCACGGGCACCGCCTCGGGCATCCTACCGTATGGGAAGTACCTTTGGCAACCTACCTGATCCCTAAAGAATCATGACAGCAAAATTATTTCCGCAACTCTTCGAAGGCTATGCCTATTCTTATCCGCATAAGCACGCCTACCGCCACATGGACCCGCTTGCCCTGGATAAACTTTGGGCCAACGAAAAGAAAGATGCTTTATTCCTGTATGTTCATTTGCCGTTTTGCGAAATGCGTTGCGGGTTCTGCAACCTTTTTACTGTAGCAAATCCGCAGGAGGACGTAGTCGATGCCTATTTGAAGGCACTTGCCTTACAAGCCTCGGTGGTTCGGGAGTCCTTGAATCCACAAGGCTTTTCGCGAATTGCTGTGGGCGGCGGAACACCTACTTTCCTGGAGTTGCACCAGCTTAAGGCTTTATTTGGCATCATCCGGTCGATGGGAGCGGAACCACAAAACATTCCCCTGTCTTTCGAAATGTCGCCAAAAACCATCGACGATGACAAGCTCCGCTTTTTGAAAGACAATGGTGTCGATCGCGTTAGCATAGGCATTCAGAGCTTCCTTGATAACGAAACGAAAGCACTTGGCCGTCCGCAGAAGAACCGTGAAGTGGTTGATGCCCTTAACCGGATCCGCCGTTACAACTTCGACACGCTGAACCTCGACCTCATATACGGGACCCATGGGCAAAGCCCGGAAGACTGGCAGTATTCGCTGGAGCAGGCTCTGACTTTCGAGCCCGAAGAGATTTTTATTTATCCTCTTTATGTGAGGGCGCTTACAGGGATCACGCGCATGGCACAGCAAGCGACCGACCAGCGGGAAGTACTCTACCGGCAGGCAAAACGCTATTTGACCGAAGCCGGCTACGAGCAAATCTCGATGCGCTTGTTCCGTCGAAGCAATGTCAATTCCTCCAAAGCAGCGGTGAATTACAGTTGCCAGGAAGACGGCATGATTGGCCTCGGTGCGGGGGCACGCTCTTACACCAGTGAAGTGCATTATTCTTCTGAATATGCCGTGGCGCGTGGTAATATCCGGCATATTATCGGCGATTACATCGCCAAAGATGCCGAAGCCTTCCGTTATGCGGATTACGGCATTGTCCTGCCCATCGAAGAACAAAAACGCCGCTTCTTGATCAAATCGATCCTGCATGCCAGCGCGCTCGATACAAAGCGCTATGAGACTTTATACGGAAGCGCGGCACTAAATGATTTCCCGCAATTGCAAGACTTGCTCGCTCACGGTTTGGCAAATACAGGACAGAGCGGGCTCATAAGCCTGAGCTCTGTAGGCATTGATCATTCGGATGCCATCGGCCCCTGGCTGTATTCCGACCCGATCAAAGAACGTATTCAAACTTTTGAGCTCAAATGAATTTATCGATTTTATACCGCGGGCCCCTATCGGGCTGCAATTATAGCTGCCAGTATTGCCCCTTCGCAAAAACGAAAAACAGCCGTGAAGAATTGCTCGATGACACCCGCAAGCTCAATCGCTTTGTCGATTGGGTCGGGAGTCATAGCAACATGACGTTCAGCATCCTGTTTACACCCTGGGGCGAAGCCCTTATCCGCTCGTCCTACCAGAAGGCCATCGTTCGTCTAAGCCAGATGCCGCAGGTTAACAAGGTAGCGATCCAGACCAATCTCTCATGCCGTCTAAGCTGGCTGAACCAGGCAGAGAAAAACAGTGTAGCGCTTTGGGCCACATATCACCCGGGCGAAACCAGTAGGGAACGTTTTCTGGCACAATGTGCGCAGCTCGATGCAATGCAGGTCCGTTATAGCGTAGGCGTGGTCGGATTTAAAGAGGCGCTTCCGGAGATCGAAGCCTTACGCGCCCTTCTGCCTTCACACGTTTACCTCTGGGTAAATGCTCTGAAAAAGCAAGAGGACTATTATTCAGAAGAGGATAAAGCCAGGTTGATCGAGCTTGATCCGCTTGTGTTGCAAAACATGACACATCACGTTTCCTTTGGCAAATCCTGCAAAACAGGGCAAAGTGTGATCAGCGTCGATGGCGACGGAACAATAAAACGCTGCCATTTTATAGATGAGCGACTCGGCAATATTTACGATCCCAACTTCCATTCAGTGTTAAAGCCCAGAGCATGCACTAACCAGACTTGTGGATGCCACATCGGGTATGTTCACCTCGATCATTTGAATTTATACGATGTATATGGCGATGGCGTACTCGAGCGGATTACTCAAACCTCTGTCCGGTAGTTTTCTACTGTTGACCTTAGCCTGGATTTGATGCGGCTTGTCTGCCGATTCGGCTCGAGTGTGTTGATTTGCTCGACAAAGTCAAGGATTTCAAGCAGTTTTGTCCTATGGTGATCAAAAAACTGGCGCCTAAATCGCAGGAAAATATGTACGCCGGAAGAAAACCGGTTTAATACTTAATGATGATAAACTCAGTTCGTCTGTTTTTTTGATGTTCCTCTTCGGAGCAATTCGATTTTTTAGCCCCTTCACAAGCGCAGGTATTAAGCAATCTACTTTCGCCATATCCTTTTCCATAAATGCGTGACGGATTGGTTATCTTGCTTTGAATGTATTTTGCACTAGACTTTGCTCTTAAATCAGACAGTTTTAAGTTAGAGGCTACTGTTCCTCTGCAATCGGTATGGGATCCTAATTCAATGACCATAGTAGGATACTCATTCATAACAGCGATGATTTTGTCTAATTCGATGGCTGCATCTGGTCGTATATTCGATTTTCCTAAGTCAAAGTAAATGGGTTTAATGTTGACTACTTTCCCTAAATCGACACCTTTTTCCAGTTTTTGTAATTGGGTGTTCATCACATTTCCAACATTAACAAGTGTGTTGTCTTTTAGGATAAAGGAGGCTTCCTGCACGTTAGTGATATAGCCTTCTTTTTCAAACTTTAGCTTGTAGTCAACTTTGCTGCCATATTTTTTCTCAAGAATCGGATCTCCAATTTTTCCATTGGCATCTGTTGTATATGTTTTAATGGCTTTATCGTTATTAAACGACGTTATTTTTACACCTTCAATAACCTCTCCGGTTTTCATGTCTGTAACATTGCAAACAAAAGAATAGGTTGGACTTAGCAGTAAATTAACAGGTTTTTTAGGATCTTCCAGATCAACATCATTCACTTGCGGATAGTAGCTTTCTTTATTAGCGGAAACAATTAGAATGTTTTGGTTTGGACTAACGTCGAAATGATATTCGCCTGTGTTATCGGTGGTTGTTGAATCCAGGAGGTTGTTTTTGGCATCGTACAGAAATATTTTAGAAGATGGCAGCGATTTATTATTTCCGGCATCATATACAAAACCATGTATTGCGATCTTTTTACGTAACGATTCGCTCATTTTTACGGAATAGATATCATCGCTTCCGGCCCCGCCAACCCTGTTCGAAGAGAAATAGCCTTTCAACGTTTCTGAATCGTATATTAAGCCAAAATCGTCGGCATTGGTATTTAATGGATAGCCAACATTACCCACATACGAGGGATAGCCCCCGGATAACTGAGCCATGTGTATGTCCAGGCCACCGAGGCCGACATAGCCGTCGCTCGAAAAAAGTAATAAATTGTCTTTATCAACAAACGGAAACATTTCTCGTCCTTCTGTATTTACTTCCTGCCCTAAATTATTTGGTTTTCCGAATGTATTGTTGGAGAACGATGCTTGCCAAATATCGGTTGCACCATACGTGCCTGGCATGTCGCTCACAAAATATACTGTTTTGCCATCGGGAGAAAATACAGCCTGCCCACAATTATAGTTACTATCATTAAAAGGTGCGGGTATTAAATCACTCCACTTGTCGCCCAATTTTACAGCATAATAAAGTTGAATTTTGACTTTGTTGTCGGCAGATTTCGTTAACTTTTTGGAGAGGTAGTTGTTACGGGTTAACAGCATTGTCTTACCGTCTGGACTATACGAAACAGGGCCATCGTGATACACGCTTTTGAATTGTTTTTCGATTTTTTGGACATCCGATGCTGTTTGTTTGGAGGTGTCTAGGTTACAGGTATAAATATCCAGAAATGAACTATTGTCCCAGGCGAACTGCTTGATGGAAAATCCGTTGTTGGCGCGGGCGGAAGCAAATCCCAATTCCGTTTTCGTAATATAGGAAGGACCGAAATCGCTTTGGGGTGAATTAATGGCTTCTAAATTTTTAATTGTAAAATTCAAAGAGTCTTTTTTCAGCTTGTCGTATTCAGACAGGTTTATTTTTGCGTAGCGTTTAGCAACACTATTATCTGTTTTGAGTTTGCTTAACTCATCCATTTGACTTTTGGCCTCTTTGTATTTTTTATTTTGCAATAACACCTGAGCGTAGTAATACCGGTCTTGCGGGGTGGCTGTGCCTGTCGCAAGCAATTTGGCATACCATTTCTCAGATTCTTCGGAGTTGTTAAGCATTCTGTAACTTTCCGCTGCTTTACGAACAATGTCCGGACCGCATCTTTTTTTACTGGCTAACTCTTTATAGATTGGGGCACACTTTTCAAAAGCCAAGTCCATGTAATTTTTGTCGGCCACTATTTGTTTTAAATCTTGACTTACAACAGAACGCGAAACGAATAGAATTAGTAGTAAAAGGGTTTTAGATTTCATTTTTGTAACAGATAGGCGCTGCCTTGGTTAAACTTAATAAATTGGTGCGTGTGGGAGTATGAAAAAATGCTTGTGCGTTGACTTTAGAAGTATCTGGGAGTTAGGAAGGCTTTGTCTTTTTTTCTCAAATCAATCCCGAACATAATCTCGTGAGTACCGGAATTGTACTTTCTTAGTTTTGTAAGGGCATAATCGTATGAGTAACCTACAGAAAGGTAATCGTTCACGTAATACACCAGGTTTAGTCCACAACCTTCCTGGATCCTATACATAGCTCCCAGCCAGATTTTTTCGTAGAACAGAAAACTTGCATTGACATCAACACTCACAGGCGCATTTTCGAGGGCTTTTGCAACAAAAGAAGGTTTGAACTGGATGGTGGAATTTATCGGAATAACAATACCTCCCGTTAAGTAGTAATGTTTAATTTGTTTGAAATCACCAGCCGATTTGGAGCTATAAAGATTTTCGATGAGTTTTGGAGAACTTAAACCCAGGTAATGCCTTTTTCCGTAGTAATAGAGTCCGGCACCAACATTAAATAGCGGCTTGCTTTTGATGTTTGAATATAATTGATCTGTATTGTCAATGATAGTGCCCTGAGCTGTTTTTATATTGTAGAAGTCAACGCCGGTTTTTACACCCATGCTTAAGTAGTGGCCTTTCTTATTTAGCTTAACCTTGTATGCCAGATCAGCTTTCAATGTCGATGTTTTCGTTAAACCTATTTCGTCGGAGACGAAACTTAAACCCGCGCTCACATTGCTATTCAGTATTGGCGAATGCAACGACACGTTTGCAGTTTTTGGCGACCCGTCGATACCTACCCATTGGCTGCGGTAAATACCTACAATACTAAAGGCGCCGCGTGTTCCGGCATAGGCAGGATTCACACTAAGAGGGTTGAACATGTACATGCTATATTGAACATCCTGTTGAGCTATACCACTAAATGATACGCTTCCTAAGCCCAGTAAAGTCAGTACAATCCTTAATTTAAACATTTTCATTTTAGCTTGTTTTTATTTCCTTTTCTATAATAGTGATCTAGCGTGTTAATTGGACGTATCCTGTTACTGGTTTACTGCCATCTCCTTTATCAAAAATGTAGTAGTATGTGGATGCAGGCAGTTGCCCTGAGCCGAGAATGCTCTTGTCACCTTTGTTTATACCGTCCCAATCATTTTTGTAAGGTTCGGCTTTATACACTTGGTC
Source organism: Bacteroidota bacterium (assembly GCA_036845295.1). Lineage (GTDB taxonomy): Bacteria > Bacteroidota > Bacteroidia > B-17B0 > Aurantibacillaceae > UBA4416. The sequence continues at coordinate 65,341 of DAIUED010000001.1, read as the reverse complement.
TCCCCAGCGGTTAAAAATGACGATGTTATTGTTTGGAAAATTAACGATCCCTTTAATTTCAAACCGATCATTTTTGCCATCACCATTCGGCGTGAAGACCTGAGGGATCAATAAATTGTCACAGTTTGGATCGTCGCTCACCACAACATCTATCGTATAAGTTATTTTACAGTTTCTAAAATCAGAAACCGTGATTACATGTTCGCCCGATTCTAAATTTGGGATATTTAATATGCTATCTGTAGAAACGAAGGCATTGTTTACCAGTGAGACATTGTATGAAGGATTGCCTCCCTGTATGCGAATAACAGCCGACCCATTATTTTGGTCTGGACAAGGTTTAGCAATACTTAATGTCTGGACGCTGATAGCTGTTGCTTCTGTTACGGTAAATGTTTTTTCAGTGAGACATTTTCCCGCATCTTCAACGGTTAGTGTGTACACACCAGCAGCCAATCCCGTAACCGTGTTGGTAGCAGCAGCACCTGCCGACCAGCTATAAGTATAAGGAGACGTTCCGGATGATACGGTAGATATCGCCGATCCGGTACTGTATCCATGGCAATTTACATTTTTGACATCAATGGTATTTATAATTGGAGCGTTGGAATTGATAATCGTAACAGTACCGGTAGTGGTACAATTGTTGGCATCGGTTACGCTAAAGGAATAAGTTCCGGGCCCCAGGGATCCAACAGTTGAAGTAGCCGCATTGTTGAACCAATGGTAAGTATAAGGAGTGGTGCCGCCATTCGGGAATATCTCAGCGCCACCATTTGCTATTACACAATCGGTGTTATTGCTAACAACGGCATGAGTAGTTAATGGAATCGGCGGTTGGGATATTGTAACACCAGAGCTGGCAATGCAGTTATTCGCATCTTTAACCTGTACAGTATAAGTGCCTGCAGTTAACGACACAGTATTTGAATTTGCGGATGAAGATTGCCAGCTATAGCTATAGCCAGGTGTACCACCTATTACAACAACGCTCGCAGTGCCTGTGCCGCCATAGCATTGCGCGCTCGACGAGGCTACTGCAATAGCATTCAGCTGGATTACGGGTTGCGGCACGTTTAATAATTGTTGATCGGTGCATCCCCCACTGCCGGTTACAAACAGGGTGTATGCGCCGGCTGCTAATCCAGTATATACGCCGGTTGAATTAACAGTGTTTGTGCTTCCGTTACTCAGCGTGTAGGTAAATGGTCCTGAGCCACTGGTTGTGTATGTTGCTGCGCCGGTATTGAGGCCGTAACAGGCAACCGATTGTTGCGTAATTGCTGTTGCTATTACCCCATTAACGCCAATCATTTGTAAAGTTCCAGAAGTTACAGAACAACCATGGCTATCTGTCACCGTATAAGAATGCACTCCCGTATTCATATTGTTTGGCGACATCCCAACATAGCCATTACTCCATGATACGCTATAGGAAGGTGTTCCTCCGCTAATATTCACACTGGCAATACCATTAGCTAATACACAATCGGTGTTGCCATTTACAACGAATGGAAATGAAGATAGAGGAGACGATGGCTGACTTATGCTTACAGTATTGGAATTGACACAACCCGTCACCAGATTTGTTGCAAAATAGGTGTAATTGCCTGCTGCCAGGTTGGTAAACGGGTTGCCGGTTACCGTAACACTGGCAGGCGAATATAGCACTCCGACGCTTCCGGTTGACAATCCATAACACAGAACATCGGTCGGTGTTAAGGTAAGTGTTGGTAGAGAGTTAACGGTAACAGTTGCAATGGCCGTATTACTGGCCGGACACAGTTGACTGCTGGTACCAGTGATGCTATATGTTGTGGTTCCTGTTGGGCTCAGGACAAATTGAGCATTCGAGGTATAAGTTGTTGAGCCATTGGACAACGTGTAGGTATTAGCGCCATTTGCCGTTATTGTACTCGTATTTCCAATGCATATCGATGTGGAAGAACTATTTAACGTAACCGTAGGTGTTTGGTTAACGGTAATGGAGAAAATAACAGGCGAAGTGCTTAAGCAGTTTGCGGAACTTGTACCGCTTATCGAATATGTGGTGCTGACGGATGGTGATACCACAAATGGGGTCGTAGTTTTATAAGACACACCATCGTTTAGGGTGTATGTGTTGGCTCCTGTAGGCGAAATGGTAGCGCTGTTTCCGCTGCATAAGGTCTGGCTGCTGATGCTTAGCAATGAAACCGTTGGCGTTGGATTTACAAAAACAGAGACAGTAGAAGAATTAGCGGCGCTGCAATTGTTTGAACTTTTTCCGGTTAAGGTGTAAGTGGTTGTTACTGAAGGCGACAATACAAAGGGCATCGATGTATAAGTATTGATGCCATTTGTTAGCGTATAGCTGTTGGCGCCACCAGGAGTTATTGTAGATGAACTTCCGTTACAAATGGTAGGAGTTACCACACTGCTGATAGATACCGTAGGTGTTTGATTAACATATATGGTAGCAATAGGCGTATTAATGGCTTGGCAGCTTGATGAATTGTTGCCGGAAAGCGTATAGTTTGTTGTAGTCGTCGGATTTACAACAAATGGTGGAGTGGTGTAAACGTTTGTTCCGTTGGTTAGTGTGTATGACGTGGCGCCACCAGGAGTAATGGTTGCACTCTGTCCGCTGCATATTGTTGGAGAACTTGCCGTTGAATATGAAATAACAGAGCCAGGACCAACATAAATTGTAACAGTTGATGTATTAACCGCTACACAGCCTGCCGGACTTTTGCCAGTAATGGTATAGGTTGTTGTAACCGTTGGGCTAACAACAAAAGGGAAACTCGTGTTAAGAACTGAACCACTTGATAACGTATATGTGCTTGCCCCCGAAGGCGTAATAGTTGTCGTTAAACCGCTACAGATCGTTGGACTGCTGACGCTGCCGATAGCAATAGTAGGACTTGGGTCAACGGTTATACTCAATGTAGTGGTTCTGTCAGATATACAATTGTTTGAGGCCTTGCCGATAAGCGTATAGGTTGAAGAGGCAGATGGCACAAATGAAAAAGGCAGTGTGCTGTACGAGACGCTACCGTTAGTGAGTGTGTAGGTTGAAGCGCCAAATGGTGTTACCGTTATTGAATTGCCGCTGCATAACATAGGGTTGGAAGAAGATAGAGACACGGTAGGTGTGGGATTTACCAACACGTTTAAACTTACCGTATTGCTAATACAGGAAGCCGAATTTATTCCATACACGTCATAGCTTGTAGAGGTAGTAGGCGTAAACACAGCATTTGAAGAGGTTGTGATTGCTGCACCGACACTGGGAACAATAGTATAACTTATGGCTCCACTTGGCGTGATGGTAACATTATTTGTTGAACAAATCGTGGTTGAGTTTACACTTGCCGTTATAGGCGGTGTTGCCGGATTTGCAATGCTAATTAGTTTATTTATAGAGCATCCATTGGCATCTTTTGCCACAACAGTATATGTTCCACCGGATAGTCCACTGACCGATTGACTCGTTTGTCCGCCTGGCTGCCAGGAGTAAGTATAAGCCGCAATCCCTCCGGAAACAGTTATGCTCGCAGAGCCGTTTGGTGTAACACACCGGGTATTGTTAGTAAAAGAAGTAGTGGCCGATAGGCTGCTGGTAGGTTCGGTAAGGGTGATGGTTTTTGTAACCGGGCAACCCATTGCATCAGTAGCCTTAAATACATATGTACCGGCTGGCACTCCTGTAATGCTGGGTGTATTTCCCGATGTTGGTGACCAGGTATATGTATAGGAGGGCTTTCCTCCCGACAAACTAACGTTTGCCGATCCGGTAGAAGCCCCTTTGCATAAGATATTCTGTTGTGTAGATGTGATGGAGAAAGAAGGAGCCGGCGAAAAAGTATAGGTTGCTGTTTGAAAACAACCTGCAGCATCTTTAATGGTCGCTGTGTAATTATAGGTGCCGCCTCCTAATCCTGTAGCCACGTTTGAGGTAGAGACATTCGGCGTCCAGCTATAGGTATAGGGAGCTGTTCCACCGGAGGGGGAAATCGTTACCGATCCGTTTCCGGTACCAGTTGCGCTGCATACTAAAGAATTCGACATCACAGAACTTAGCATGTTTGGAATACTGTAGTTAACACTGATGTCGTCCAGGAAATTCCCAATAGATTGAATGCCGCTTGCAGAACTCACAGATTCGAAGTTTATTCGATAAGTTCCCGGAGAGGTTATAACATAGGAAACGGTATATGTTCCCCAAGCGGTATTTCCATCCGAAAACGAGCCAAGTGCTGTGTATGGCCCGCCATTTAGTCCAATAGAAACCTTCATAACATCAACTCCGCTACGCCCCCTGTGAGCAAAGCCCACCGTAACGGTTGAGTTAGAAAGCGATACAGGAAACGTTTGGTACAACGTAGAAACATAACTGGCATTTAGCTCCACAAATTGAGCACCAGAATGCGATGGCACCCCAAGAAACCCACTACTCCAAAACTCGATCATGCTATCTGGTGCCGTTGTTTTCCAGCAAATGCCAGGCGTTTTGTAGCAGTTTACAAATTTATTTGATCCCGCATTTACGGTAGGTATTGCAAAGGACTCGTTACATAATAGCGGGCAAAAAGCCCCACTAATTGTTTGTTGTGCCCCACCTTTATGGGCCAAACCAACAACGCAAATCAGTAGATAGAATCTAAATAAGAAATTTCTAATCGTCGTTTTACATTCCATAGGTTTTTGTTTGTGTTAGTTGAATAGTTTGCTTTTATAAAAGCTAAAAACAGATTATTGTTATGTCTTTTTTGCGATTTGGAGGATAATTTTTCGGCAAAACTAATTCAATTTAGGATTTGCCACTTGGTGCGGCGGTCAAAAACGCTAATAACTCGGATATTTTTTTTCATACTATTAGAATGCTATGTACGAACTCGCAAAAAAAATGAATGGGAAAATCTCTACAATGCCTTGATAGTAAAGGGAATTTTGTGAACGGGGTTTTAAAATTAAGCCTTTTTTATGGAGGGAGAATTAACTGCAACAATGCCGGCAACTAAACTCTTTTTGCATTTTAGTTCAAAACGAAACCTGAAAATTTTTGATATAAATGATGAAGCGCTGTACGGCAGCGTTTAAGAACCGGAGGCAATTAGCTCTGATGCGCCGCTCCATTAATCCAAACCCTCTGCGGCCGCAGTGTTTATGCGATAGGAATGCTGTTAAACCGTGTGTAATGCCTTAGGTGTTTTCTATTCAAACTCAATCTTCCGGTCGGTAGCCTTCTAGTGTTGATCTTAGCCGGGATTTGATGCGGCTTGCCAGCCGTTTCGGAGCGAGTACTTTGATTTGTTCGCCAAAACCAAGGATTTCACGCTCGAGTTCAAAATTCCATATGACGTCAATGGAAAAAATGCAACCGTCGTCTTCCTGCTTCAGTATTTGTTGAGAAGGGTGCATCGGTTTGGTAATGATGTATGGTGCGTGTTCACGTACGATCTTCATCACAATGGTTTGCGTGCGCTGACTTGGCATTTTCGATACACCGATCACGTCATGAAAATAAGTGCTGACATCGAATTCCGGCTTTAGGTATTTTTCGCCAGGCAACTCGCGGAAGCTCTCGATGCGGTCAAGTGCCAGGATCAACACAGCTTTTCCCTTACGGTTCATGCCAAGCAGGAACCAGCGGTTGCGGTATTCTTTCAGCAGATACGGATAGAACACGATCTGTTGAGGCATTCTGGCCTTAAACGATTGGTAGGTTATTTCAATTGTTTTTTTTTGAATGATCAGCTTATGGAGCGGATCGATGTGGTTCAGGCCTTTCAGCAACTCATTCTTTTCGAATTCGATGTACGATTTTCCTTTGTGCTGTTGCTTGTATAATTTGTCTTCGAGGCGCGTTACCATGCCATTGAGTTCCTGGAAATAGCCGAAACCGGCAAATTGTTTGAGCACGTCGAGCACCTCGGTCAACGTACCAAGATCCTGTTGCGTGAGTGGCGAATTGGTGATGCTGTAGTTCTTGTCCTCGTAACAGTAATATTTTTTATCGACTACCACAATAGGCGCATTGTAGCCCAGTTTTTCACTTCGCATGTTCTGAATGTCGAGCTGGATGGCCCGGCGGCTGATGCCCTTGGTAATCCCTTCGTACTCGTAGAGTGCGTCGGAGCATGCTTCCATGAGGTCTTCCAATGTCCATTTCCGGAAGTGGTTTTGCAGGCATTGATCGATGGTTTTATAGCGCACAAGCGCCAGTTTATTGATTGGCATAAGTCATTCGGGCTAAAAGGAGCGCTTTAAAGATAAAGAATTCTTATTAACTGCGCATTCTATTTGCGCAGTTTAAGATCTCAAAACACACGATATAAAAATGATCTCCTGAAAAACAGGTGATTAGATTAAAACCTGAAAAAATATTTTTCTGCGCAATTACGCTGCGCACTTGTATATAACCTTTGTCCCGTTCGAATGGAAAACACAAACAACCCATTAAGAACACAAACACTCAAAAAATAGAAACGATGAAATTCAACATCTTCACTCAAAAACAGCAAACCGTCGTGAACCACCAGGGCGAAAAAGCCTTTCGTCTTTCACCGGAAGCAGAGCTTTACGCGGCAGTGGTAACCGCCAGCCTGAACGATGGCTTTTACGAAAAAGCCGACGACCGTCTGGCGCGGATACAGGAGCTGATGTTGAAGAACGATCCGGCATTTGTGGCTCGCCTCGCTATATATGCGCGAAACACCATGTACCTTCGTAGCGTGCCAATGGTATTGGCAGTAGAACTTGCCCGGCTGAATTCCGGCAACGGTCTGGTAGCGAAAACAGTGAACGGCGTGGTAAAACGTGCCGATGAGATCACCGAGCTCCTGGCCTACTACCAGATGGCGAACAAACGCGCCGGAATCAAAAAACTGAACAAGCTCTCGAAACAGATCCAAAAAGGCCTGGCGGCATCTTTTAACCGCTTTGACGAGTACCAGTTTGCCAAGTACAACCGCGATGCGGATATCAAGCTCCGCGACGCCCTTTTCCTGGTGCATCCGAAGGCCAAAGACGAGGCACAGCAGGGCATCTTCAACCGTATTGCGTCCAACCAGCTGGCGGTGCCTTATACCTGGGAAACCGAATTATCGGCTCTGGGTCAGGTTTGCTACGAAGATGCAGGCGCACGGCAGGCAGCCTTTCGGGCAAAATGGGAGGAGTTGATCGAAAGCGGTAAACTCGGTTATATGGCCCTGATGCGCAACCTGCGCAACATCATAGAAGCGGACGTGTCTGTTATGCACATCAACCGTGTATGCAACCAGTTGTCTGACGAAGCCGCGGTTGCTCAGGCCAAACAGTTGCCATTCCGGTTCCTGGCAGCTTACCGGGAAGTGCAGGTTTTGAAGTCGGTGTACGTGCGCATGGTGCTTAATGCTTTGGAATTAGCCGTGCAGGCAAGTGTCCGTAACCTCAAAGGTTTCGAAGACTCCACCCGTGTGCTGATCGCCTGCGATGTATCAGGCTCCATGCAAATGCCGGTTTCGCCAAAGAGCAAGGTGATGCTCTACGACATTGGCCTGATGCTGGGCATGTTGATGCAATCCAAATGCCGATTAGTGATCACCGGAATGTTCGGTGATCGCTGGAAGGAAATCAATATGTCGGGCCGGTCGGTACTGAACAACGTGCAGGAATATTACAAACGGGCAGGCGAAGTGGGCTACTCTACCAATGGTTACCTCGTGATCGATGATCTCCTGGAACGCCGGGTGAGAATAGATAAGGTGATGATGTTCACCGATTGCCAGATGTGGAATAGCAAAGCAGACGGTTCCAATTTCGATAAGTCGTGGAAAGCCTACAAAGCCTTTGCCCCAGAGGCACGCCTGTATCTCTTCGATCTGGCTGGTCATGGAAATACACCCATTCGCGCCGAACGCGACGATGTGTTCCTCATCGCGGGTTGGTCGGATAAAGTCTTCGATGTGTTGCAGGCGATGGAAAACGGAGCCTCTGCTATCGACCAGATCAAAAAAATTGCCCTGTAGAAGTTTGCCCCCCTGCCAAGCCGGGCAGGGGGAATGCTAAAGAGACCCGGTAGCTTAAAAGGAAAAGCTGTGGTAAAATTACCGGAACCACGGAGTGTGTGGAAGATCCCGGCCTGGCCCCGCGCCTCGAAGGGTAGAATTTACAGTGCACCGAAAAGGCCTGGCCCAAGTAGGGAAGCGTATTTACAGCCATGCTGTTCGCAAGAAATTGCGGGTTCGAATCCCGCCCGGGTAACCAAAACGTTCTTTGATATCTGATAAGTAAAAATAAAAACCATAACGGAAGGATGCCGTGCATAACAGATCTACTTCGTCTGGCCGATGCCGAAAGGCTAAAGGGTTCGAATCCCTTGTAATATCTGCTGCATTATTGCTCTTTCCAAATTCTGAAACATTGTCGTTTCTGAGGAATACTTCGTGGGATTTATGGGTCGTGGGTTCGAATCCCACTCCCGGTTAACGGGATAGCTCAGCCAGGTAGAGCAATAAAATGAAAATGCCTCAGGCCTTATTACCTGTTTTTTTAAGTAACTTGTATATACAGTGTCGTATGCGGTAATTACTTCGACCCTAGAGCGCGTCCTGCAGTTCATAACCTGTATAAAAGAACAGTGCCGTTAACAAGAGATACTTCATGGAACTATCAACGCCGGTTCGAATCCGGTTCCTGCGCTGGCAGGATGGCCGAGTGGTTAGGCAATAGACAAGCGCTCTTGAAAACCTTTGCCTGTTTTTTTTAATAAAATTACCAGTGAGTGACGTAGCCGGGTCTTCCTTCGGTAGAGCATTCCGCAGGCCTGCGGAAAGGATGCAGGTTCGAACCCTGCCACTTTGCCCCCGCAAGGTGTAGCTCAATTTTTACAGACCAGTCGTCTGTTTCCTTACTGTACTGTTTTGAATGGTGTCGTAGAAAAGAGATACTTCGACTTCTAATCGGGAGGTTGCGGGTTCGAGTCCCGCCAAGGCAACTCACTTGCTCTCATTGCCTTGTAGCTCAACGTAGAGCGCCATGTGCTTTTTTTGCCTGTTACCCATTCAATCTTATTATATGCCGTTATGCACAAAAGTTTTTTTCCGGCAACGATTTTAAAACTTATCAGCTATCACTGAACTCGTTCTTTGAATAAACAGTCTGAGTGAATCAGACAATCATCTTCTCTAACCGGGAAGCAGGTACGTAAGTCTGCGGGCGCCAGGATGCAGGTTTCGATAAGCCTCATGGTGTCGCGTTTCATGAAACGCCGATATTCCGCAAACGTATGATTTAGCGTACCACTATTGTTGTATGTCACGGGTTCGAATCCCGTTCCCTTTCAAGGATAGCTCAGCAAGGTAGAGCAACAACTCAAAGCGCAGGTTCGAATCCTGCCCTAAGTCTGAAAAACTTAGCTATTGGTTGGAGAGAAGCGCCCGGCTTCTTTAAAAGCGGGCATCCATGATAAAAAGGGATAACGCTGTTCGGCATTGACTTGATGTTAGTGCACCTGATTTTGTTCCTGGAAAAGGCGGATACCGCATTTGCAAAGCAGCTGCTTTCTGAGAAGGCCAAAAGGCCTGCTCAGGAACCAACCGCAGAGGCAGAGGCTTAAGCTCGCTCCCGAACCCGGTTAGGGAACCGTTATTTCTTTTTATAACATAAAACAACAACAAAGCATCATTACTATGAAACGAATGAAAATAGATGCCGGCAAAAAAGGCATCATCACTAAAAAAGGCAGTTATATGGGCCTTCTTCACGAAGGTAGCCATTGGTTGCGGCCTTTTACTGAAGTAACTGAGATTGATATGACAAAGCCGTTTAAAACAAATCTCAACCTCTTTGTGCTGCTTGCCGACCCGGAATTCGCAGAAGCCGTAACGGTTATAGATGTGCGGGATCACGAGATCGCCTTGCACTACGAGCAGGGCTTGTTTGTATCGGTGCTTGGCTCCGGAAGGCATGTATTCTGGAAAGGGATGATCGACTACCACTTTGAGATCGTTGATCTGTATGGGATAGAGGTGCCTGCCGCTATTGACCGGGGCCTCCTGGGGCGAAAGGAGCTCGCGCCGTATATCCGCAGCTTTGCCATCGAACCGCATGAGAAAGCCGTTCTGTATGTGAATGGAAAACTGGAACGTGTGCTCGAAGCGGGAAGTTACTACTTCCTGAAAAATGATCTGACAATTCTCATTTCCAGGGCCGATATGCGTATTCAACAGCTGGAGATCGCTGGCCAGGAGATCCTCACCAGGGATAAGGCCGCATTGCGTGTTAGTTTTTATGCGCAATATGGCGTGGAGGATATCATCAAAGCGCTGGTCCTGCATAAAGATCATGAAAAGCAGCTGTATGTGTTTATGCAGCTTGCATTGAGAGAGTTCATTGGTGGATTGAGCCTCGACGAGTTGCTGGAACGCAAAGAGGCCATATCGGCTTACGTAGCAGAATACAGTGCCGACAAGCTGGAAGCGCTTGGCCTCCGCCTGCATGCCTGTGGCATCCGCGACGTGATCCTGCCGGGTGAGGTAAAAGAGATCATGAACCAGGTACTGATAGCCGAGAAAAAAGCACAGGCCAACACCATCATGCGACGTGAGGAAACGGCATCCACACGCAGTCTCCTCAACACAGCGAAGCTCATGGAGGACAATCCCATGCTGTTTCGCCTGAAAGAGATGGAATATGTCGAAAAGATCGCAGAACGCATCAACAACATCTCGGTGTCGGGAGGAAGCCAGATAGGTGAACAGCTCAGGCAGCTGTTTGGCACCAAAAACTAATCTATGCCGCTGGTTTGTGTTACAAGACCAGCGGCATGTTAAAACAAAATTTGAAAAATGAATAAATACCAACAATTACAACTGGCGCTTGAAACAGAAGGCACCGGAAAAATGAAATGCTTCGGAAATTCGATGCTGCCCCTTTTGAAAAGCGGTTCGCTCGTTACTTTCAGGCGCGAGCCACATTATAAGATCAGGGACATTGTATTTTGCAAAGTCAAAGGCCGTTACATCGACGCTCATAAGATCGTGAAGACCGATCCGAATAAAGGCTTTCTTATTGCAAATAACCACGGCTATGAAAATGGATGGACGCGTATCATTTTCGGGAAAGCGATAGAAGCCGAATACATGGGCACGAGCCAGGCATTGTAGCGTACAGAAACAGACACAAAGAAGATTAATCAACAACACTAAACCATTAAATGAAGAAAATTTATGAAATATATTATCGTGGATCTGGAAGCAACCTGTTGGGCGCAGAAAGACCACAACCAAAAAAATGAGATCATCGAGATCGGCGCTGTCTGCATCAACGATGCTCAGCAAACTGAAAGCCAGTTTTCCGAATTCGTAAAACCCATTCTCAATCCCGTTTTGTCGGAATTTTGCACGGGACTCACTACCATTACCCAAAAACAGGTAGATGCAGCCGACACGTTTCCCCAAGTGCTGAAGCGTTTTCAGTCCTGGATAGGCACCGATGAAGAGTACCTGCTCTGTAGTTGGGGCTTCTACGACCGCTCTCAGTTTGCTGCCGATTGTCACCTGCATGGCCTGCCAACAGACTGGCTGAAAAAACACATCAGTCTCAAACACCAGTATGCCGGCATCAGGAAGCTCGCAAGACCGGTTGGCATGGGTCAGGCCCTGCGCATGGAAAAGTTGTCGCTCACCGGTACGCATCACCGCGGCATCGACGATGCGGTGAATATCGCAAAGATCTTCGTGAAGCATTTCGATCGCTGGGATCTTAGCTGAGCTCCAAATTGGCACGACTGGTGATAGAGCCATTTGCAACCAAAGCTACCACGAACGCGATGTTGCTTTGCGTGGGATGTACGGCAGCCCACTATTTAACGATCTCGCTTTTCTAATCACGGATAAAGACGCATACT
>DAIUED010000001.1:0-53456 GCA_036845295.1 Bacteroidota bacterium | reverse complement strand
TGGATGCGTGCAGTTTGCCTGCGCACAAGAGGTTCGAATCCTCCTTTATCCCATAGGCGGGCTGTTTCAGGCTGGCCTGGCAGATGATGTTGTGTCACTGTGTTTTTGTTGATGTGCAGGCATAAGGAGCGGTTAGAGGCCGCCGCCCGATAACAATAGGGGCAAAGTTCCGAAAAAGCCTTATGCAAGACACCGCATCTGCCAAACTCAAATCTCCCCCGAGCGAGCCGTTCCTGTTATCAGGAACGGCTTTTTTATACGCGACGATATCATAATGTTTTTCTTGCTCATGGAGTCGTTTAAACGACATATTCGCCGACGCTTCTGTACCTTTAGGTAAATACCAAATCGCACAGATGACATTGTTGAAAGAGAATGTCAGCTGGTTTTTGCCATCCGCAATGTTGGAATTATTTTGTAGAATCTGCATTTGTTCGTGTTTCAAAACGAGTGTCGGTTACTTAGCCATACGTTTTTGATTGAAATTTGATGTGCAAATACTGATCTAAAGCAAGTTTAGAAATAGTGGATTTCATTTCCACTTTCTACTTTTAGCCCATAATAAAGTATTTATGAAACATTTTTTAATATGTGCCTTGTTGCTGTTGGGCATCAATCTGGCCAAGGCTCAGATAAAACACAAAGACAGTGAGTACCGAAATCACCCGTATTGGATCGAGATGATGAAAGATCCTGAGGCCAACTATTTCGAAGTAGTCAAGGCGTACGAGTTGTTCTGGAAAGGAAAGCCTCAGCCATTGGAAGAACAGGATGTACTAGGCACTTCCGAGGAAGCAGAGGACAAGCACATAAGCCGCCGCGAGCTGAGAGAACGAAAAAAAGCAAGAGACCTGCAACGGCTATATGGCCTCGAGTGTAAAAAATTCGCGCACTGGAAGATGCAAGTGCAGCCCTATGTGCAGGAAGACGGCCATATTCTTACAAGCGAAGAACAACTTAAACTTTGGGAAGAACAACGCCGCCGATAATTCAACATAAAATATTGATAAGATGAAATCACATGTATTTTCTTTGCTAGCTTTTTTGCTGCTCACGATATTCCTTCGGGCTCAACCCGGAACCACCTGGTCTGAAAAAGGGCCAATTGCATTCCCAGCTAATGTTTCCGGCCAGATCAATGGTATCGGGCGTTGTACACAATTGAAAGTGAATCCTTCAAATCCGGCCAGGCTTTATACAACGAGCGCATCTGGAGGATTGTGGAGCAGCAACGATACAGGAAAAACCTGGATCAATCTCGGCACCGATTTTTTGCCACGCACCGAATGCGCATCAGTCTGCTTCGACCCCACGAATAGCAATACCATATACCTGGGCACAGGCGATCCTAACTACTATTCGGGCGGATATGGTGTATATAAAACCACTAACGGCGGAGCATCCTGGACATCGTTTTCCACCGGCATCAGCACCGGCCTTATCATAGAGCTTATCATGCATCCATCCAATAATCAAACGCTCCTGGCGGCAACCAATAGCGGGATCTTTAAAACGACCAATGGTGGAAGTAGCTGGACTCAGGTAAAAACAGGTGGCGATTTCAAAGCAATGGTTCTGAAGCCAAATAGCAATGATACCGCCTATGCCGTCACGTCATCACAGATTTGGCGCTCCGTAGATTTTGGTAACACCTGGCAGCAGATCACGAGCGGCGTTACCATTCCGGGCGGCAACGGTCAGGGAATGCGATTGGCCGTGAGTAAGGCAAGTCCGAATGTCGTATATGTGGGAATGATTGCTGACGAAGGCACTATCCTGAAATCGACCGATTTTGGAACGACATTTTCTACCGTGTATAATAACCCTGCACAAAGTCTGGTTGGTTATGACGCCAGCAGCTCAGGCCAAGGCGATTATAATTTTTCGATGACCTGTGATCCGGGAGACGCCAACGTGGTATATGTGGCGGCACATTGCGTATGGAAAAGCCTTGATGGAGGACTTACTTGGACTAAACTTACCGACTGGTGGGACGGTTGTCATACGGATATGCACGGCATCAGTGTCCACCCTGTTTATAATAACATGTTGTTTAACGTCAACGATGGAGGCATATTTCTAAGTCGGGATGGCGGAGCGAACTGGACGAGTCGTTCCGATGGGATTGCTGCCACAGAAATATATCATGGTTCGCAGAGCCAGATAAGACGCGATTTAATTAGTATTGGAACGCAGGACAATGGCGAATTGTATGGTAGTACAAATTCCTGGTTTACAAACCGTGGTGGTGACTGGGGCAGTAAATCTACCTTTAACTATAGAGAAGCAGATGTTGTGTATTATTATGAGAATGGCAAAAGGCGCACGGTGCTGGGATCTGAAAATAGCTACAATCTGCCATTTGCTGGTGATAACAAATTATGCCTCGAATTTAACCGCAACATGCCGACAACAGCTCTTACAGCATCAACCAATATTTATGTCAGCAAAAACATAACCTCGGCTTCCCCAAACTGGCTCCAGGCGGGCTCCATCAATACCAGTATAGTAGCATTGCATTCATCTTTTGCTGATACAGCAGTTGTATATGCATTCGGATCGAACAATACCCTGTATCGATGCGACAACATTTTTGCGGCAAGTCCTGTATATACTACGTTTCCGGCTCCTGCGGGCACAGCAGTAGCTGCGTCCATCACAAGCATCGGAACAAACAGTAATGTTATTTATGTAAGTTGTGGAAACAAAGTATATCGGTCGGCCAACCGGGGACAATCCTTTACCAATATCAGCACAGGCTTACCTGCTGGCGTCAATATTATAAAAGTGCAGTATGAGGAGTTCAGTACAAATGAAGGTGTTTATTTATGTACTGCTAAGGGCATGTATTATAGAAACAGCAGCATGAGCAGTTGGCAGAATATATCCTATAATCTTCCTACAGTAGCCGACATCGTTGGTTTTTCGATGTATAATCCTGGCAATGCCTCTGCATTGTTAAGGGTTTTTTACTATGGGCGTGGTGTTTGGGAAATGCCGATCAATACCAGCATGCCGCCGGCAGTTGATTTTATCGCAGACCAGGTGTATGTGTGTCCGGGTAGTACAGTTCACTTTACCGATCAAAGTATTTCAACTCCTGCACCAAACTCCTGGCAATGGACTTTTCAGGGAGGTAGCCCTTCAAGTTCCACCAGTCAGAATCCATCGGTAACATATAATGCTACAGGCGTATATCAGGTGACCCTCACGGTAGGCAATACGAATGGGAACAATACACTTGTTAAAACAGCATACATACATGTTACGTCGCCTCATGTATTACCGGTTCAGGAAGCGTTTGCCGGAACGTATCCTCCCGTTGGATGGAATTTAGTTGATGACGGTTCGGATGGAGTCGTTTGGCAGCATAACACAACGGTTGGTGGTTTTGGTACCAGCAGCGAGTCTTCGTACTTCGATAATTATTCTGTGGATGTTAGCCCGAAGAGAGATGCATTTGTCACAGAAGGGTACGATTTGGCCAATGTTACGGGAACTGCATTACAATTTGATGTTGCGTATGCCAGATGGGGATCAGGAGTGGAGGATTCGCTGGAAGTGCTGATATCTGGCGATTGCGGAATGTCTTATGCAAGTATTTACTTAAAGGGAGGAAGCACCTTGGCAACGGCACCGGATGAACAGCAATTGTTTATTCCGGATAACTCCGAATGGCGAACAGAGACGATTCACCTGAGTGCTTACGATGGTAATCCGCGAATCCAA
Organism: Bacteroidota bacterium; assembly: GCA_036845295.1. GTDB lineage: Bacteria > Bacteroidota > Bacteroidia > B-17B0 > Aurantibacillaceae > UBA4416. The sequence continues at coordinate 49,727 of DAIUED010000001.1, read as the reverse complement.
TTCGCTTTCAAAAACAGAGGACACTACGGAAATGCACTTTACGTGGATAACATTAACCTCACCTCTTTTTCGGCGATCCAGAAGCAACAAGCTGCCGGTTTTTCGTCGAATATAAGTCCAAATCCGGCCCGCGACAAAACCACGCTAACGGTTTCAGCCAAAGGAAAAGAGAAGATGGAGTTGGTTGTAAGTAATAGCGCGGGTCAGGTTGTGCAAAGAGCGGATTGGATAATCGATGATGGAGTGTATGCCCGGGAAATCGATCTCACAGGTCTAGCAAAGGGCTTTTATACAGTATCGCTGAAGGGCAAGGATCACCAGATTACCGAAAAGCTGATCATCTATTAGCAGATAGCCGCTGCGAAAGGCAATCCGCATGAACGGGTTGCTTAAGTGCGGGCCTTTTTTGCAATGCCCCCATCTTGCCAGGTGACAATTTTTCGGAGTTTGTGTAAATGTTACATAAGTCGGCAATTAGGTGTCGTCAACCTAATTGTTTGTTAAATTCATTTAAAAGATTTTCTGGTTAGGTCAAACCTTTACCTTTGTGTTTGATGTACGCTATAACCAATGCGCTTTTAAAGAAGGGAAGATCCTCCGTAGGCACTTCCAACTGCGTTCGCAACACCATTTTTTCTATTACCACTTATCCTGATCATTGATTTCGTAGGCAGACGGTATCTGCCAGTTATACTGCCTCCGGCGGTAAGAATTTCTTTTTCCTAATCTTAATACGAAATCATAATGTCAACTACTAACAACAGGCGACTACTCATCGCCTTATGCTTCTTTGCCATATTCCAGGTTCAACAGGGCCTGGCTAATTCGGATTCCCTGTTAATCATCAAAGTGCATTTTTTGCACGGATCCAAACCCAAGCATCGATTTCGCCATGAAGAAAACCGTTGGTTTGGCGGTATCCTGGGTGGCCACGCTGGGGTAGAATATACACCGGGTGAAATCATCAACTTTCAGCCAAAGGCACCCATTCATTTTTTTTCAAGTCGTCACCTCATCAATAGTCTGTTCGGATCGAATGATACCGTCTCATTCTATGAAATATTGGGAGGGAACTATGCCAATATGAAAAAAACAGTGGTTTTCCTGTCAGTTACTGCCACACAAAAAGCCCGCCTTGATTCAGTGGCTGCGGCTTATATGGCGCAAAGTCCTTATGATTACGCATTCTTTGGCATGCGTTGTGGTGCCGCTACGTATGATTTGCTGGCAAAAGCCGGAATCACAAAACCTTATACCATCCCTAAAACATGGTGTAAATTCTTTTATCCACGGAAGACCCGCCGAAGGCTCGAAAAGCTGGCGATGCAGCAACGGCAGCCGATCCTGAGGCAGAAAGGGAGCATAAAACGCATCTGGGAGAAAGATTAGCGATAGGTTTTTCAATGAAAACGCCTGATGGTATTATGTTGAAGCCGTAGCGTATTTCCTCCGAATGTGTAGCTTTGCACCATGGCTGTTCTCAAACGTAAACGGGTCGTGTTCCTTTTGATCTTCGCGGCTCTCGGGCTTGGATCCTGGCTGCTTTACCACCGCTTAATGGATGGCGAAGAAGAAATCCTCGACAACCGCTACTATCATGCGGAGCTGGACACCATCCGCGATCTTCGCCACGATCTCAAAAAGCGTGGCGCCGGCAAGAACGCCTTACGCAAAGCCTTTGTCCACCAAATCACCCAAAAGGTTTTCCCGTATTGGTATGGTACCAAATGGGATTATAACGGAACAACCGAAATGCCGCAGAAGGGAAGCATCGCATGTGGGTATTTCGTCACCACAACCCTCCGTGACATGGGCGTTCCCATCAACCGGGTAAAGATGGCCCAATGTGCTTCGGAAGAAATGATCCGCTCACTGAGTGCAAAGAAACATGTGCATTATATTTCCAATACCACACTTCAGGAATTTGAGAAACAGCTTGTCGGCTATGGTGATGGACTTTACATCATCGGCCTCGATAGTCATACCGGCTTTATTCTGGTGGAAGGCGACGACCACTACTTTATCCATTCTACCGGTTGGTTTCCTTTTAAAGTTGTTAAAGACAAGGTTTCCGAATCTTCCGTATTGGAAAGATCCAAATACCGTGTGCTCGGAAAGATCAGCGACGACGACGCATTTCTTGCCCGTTGGGTAGAGGCTGATTAAGGCTACTCCTTCAGGATGCGTTGATGATAAATGCCGCCGCCGGTGTGAACCCGCAGTGTATAGAAGCCTTTGCTTGCCTGGCTTAGATCGATAGCCATCGTCTCCGCCCCTGCTCCGTTTTGTTGCCAGATCAGTTGCCCGATGGCATTGAAGATCTCAACGGAACGTATCGACACATTTCCGTTCAGGTAAACCATGCCATCGCTTGGGTTCGGATAAACGGTAAATACTGCGGGAGAACCTACATCTTGAAGGCCTGTACACGCATTCACGTTTATGGATACCGAGGCTGTGTTGGAACAACCGTTTCCGTTCGTGTACGTGTAATATGCCTGATGGATGCCGGTGGTGGTTGGCGTGAGAACACCAGAGCCGACGTTAACACCTGTATAAGCACCGCCTGCAGGTGTGCCACTTAGGTTCACCGTGCTCCCGGTGCAGGCCACAGTAGAAGCGCTCAGGGAAACCGTAGGAATGGTATCAATGGCGATCGTTTTCACTGCCCTGGCAATGCAACCGCCATTTGTCACCTGTAACGATAAGGTAGCCACGCCGGTATTTCCAGATACAAGATTGATGGAAGGGATCGTACCCGGACCGGAGATTGTTGCATTCGATGCCGTCCAGCTATAGGTGGCGCCGGCAATGTTGGTCGTGCTGTAATTGTTGACATACGTGTTTCCTTTGCAGATGGCGCTGGGACCACTGATGGAAGCTGTTGGCGAGTTCACGCTTACTGTTCGTGTAAATACTGGTATGCTTTGCCCGTTGTAGCTCAGGGTAAGACTTACCGTATAAACGCCGGTAACGCTGTAGGTATGAGAAACTCCCGCGCCAGTAACGATAGAACTGCCATCGCCAAAATTCCAGCTGGCACTGTAAACGCTCCAGCAGGGGTTCACAGCAAAGGAGTAGCTGCTGCACGTGTTGTTTTGCACCATCAGGGCAGGTACTTCAGCAGGTTTGTCGGCTTCCATAAAATTAAGAAGCGAGAGGTTGGTGCTGCACATGCTGTATGTCGGTACAAACGATACCGGAGCTGCTATCGCCGAAAGCGTGGGCGAGTCGGGATTGGCAATCTTACCGAGATAATAGGAATTAATAGCATTATAGTAGATGTTGTTGTCCGGCCCTATCTCCATGTATCCAAAAGAATGCGGTTCGGTATTCGGGTTGGGGTTGCTGAGCGTTTTTACGACGCTAAGCGTATTTACATCCACTTGCTCAATAAAACTCCCTGCCCCGGAAGTGCCGTACTTGAGGTACAGGTATTGGCCGTTAGGACTGAACGCACAGGTAAGGCAAATAGAGTTAGTGGCTGCGCTCACGGGTGGCATTACCTGGTTACTTAGCACGCCTGTTGCCGCATGGAAGTCGTACAATAAGAAGCGTCCGATACCCGATCCGCAAATGATCTTGTTGCCGGCAGGATTCGATTTGATGCCACCCACGCCTGTCGGACTCTGGAACGGCCCGGATATTACAGGTGCAGCAGTCGGATTTAGACCGTTTTGGTTGAAGAGAAAAGCATAAATGTTTCCGTTCATGAAATTGCTTGTCCAACCGCGGGCAAGCACCCAATAATCAACGCCATTGCAGTGTGGTACCACGCAGAGATCTTCTGAAAAACGGTTGCTGCCGGGTGTGTAGATAGAAGGATGGGTAAGGCTTTGAAAGGCACTAACGGTATGGGTATTGACGTCGTATATAACGGAAGAGATTTTACAGTAGGCGTTCATGGCACCGCCATTGGTTTCCTGAGGTGGAATGCAGATTAGCGCATATTTACCTGGCTGTTTCGGAACCTCGAAAGCCGTGAAACCATATACCGAAGAGCCGTTATAATCCCAGCTTCCGGTTGATACATTCCAGCCAAACAGAGGCGTTGTGTTTACCTGCACGTGGTTATTGTCCCAAAGATTCACACCATCTGAATAAAACAGCAGGTTGCCGAGCGAATCGCTCATGGAAACAGCCACTTCGAACGCACGTTGCGTTTTTTTGCGGAGCACCAGATCATTCACTACCGGATTTCCTGTGGTAAAGGCAATCGAACAGGAGTCACCAAAAAGCCAGTTGCTTCGGTTGAGTTTCTTCGGGTCGAGTGTGCAGCTCGTTACCGCTACCGGTACGCTGTCGGTACGGGATAATGTGCCGTCGCTTACCTTCAATTTGGCATAGTAGAGGCCAGGTGCGGTGTATGTAACGCTCACGCTGCTGGTAGTGGCGCTGGCGGGTGTGCCGCCGGTGAGTGTCCATTGCCAGGAGTTTGCTGTATTTCCTACAGTAGGGTTCGAGAACACAAGAGGCGTATTGATGCAGTAGTTAATGCTTGGTTTTACGATATCCAGATAGAGTGTAGAGTTGGAACAGCCACCCGCTCCGATAACCCCGGTAGCAGCAAGATTAGATGTTTGCCATAGGCCTTGCCTCAACACATTTAAGGTGGCATGCATGCGAGAGGTTTGGTCCTGGGTAAATGTATTCATACAGTCGTCGTCGGCGTAGCTCATGTAGTCCTCAATCATGTCATTGCTGGTTGTGCCTGTGGGATAGCTTGCCGAACAGGTATTGGGCACAGGGGCATTGCAGGCGATGTTCTGTGTGGTGCAGGGTTCGATATCACAGATCATATCGCCGTTAAGATCGCAGGGGTCGCTTGCAGAGCCGGCGGCATTAGCCCCGGCGCAACCACCTTCGAAAATGTGCATGAGGTTAAAGTAATGGCCAAGCTCATGCACCATCACTTTGCCTTGTGCAAGGCCGTACCCGAGAGCGAAAGTATTTCCGGTAGAATTATCCCCGACCACGTCAGACCGCATTACCACGCCATCCAGTGGGTAAGCGCCCATCAACGGCCTCGGCGCATATCCCATCACAATACCCGAACTACTTCCGCCAATAGAAGACACTACCCACACGTTGAGGTATTTGTCAAAAGGGAAATGGTTGCCGGTAGGATGCGTGAGCGCGACCATCGCCGTGGCGTCGGTGTTGCCCATCTGGTGATGACTCAAGGAGGTATTGGCGTAACGCATCACGCCTTTCTCCACACCTCCAGGTCCGTTGTAAAACGATACGGAAGAAGGCATCGCAATAGACGCCAGGCAAAACTGAATGCCCGTATTTTGCGCGTATGCCGGATGCGTTTGGTTATTGTATGCCGGGTAGTTTTTAGAAAAAGCCGCGTTCATGGCATTGAGTTGAGACAAGATCTGCTGGTAAGAAATGTTAGAGCCTGAGCCGTATGCTTCGCCATTGTGAACTACATGGAACACAACCGGAATGGTGTAGCTTGTGGAAGTGGATGGTCTTCCAGTTGCACCCGACGGCTGTTGCTGCATGTAATACCGGATGCGCTCGTCCTGGAGTCGGATATCACGGTCGAAATTCCGGTGATGACGTTTCTGGAAATCGCGGATAATATCATCGCCACATGATGGTGCTTGCGAAAAAGAAAAAAACGAAGCGAGACTTAAGAAAAGAGTACAGAGTTTTGTTTTCATGAATTAGGATCTTAGTGGATGAAAGCAAATGCAGCCTGCCGCCGCACCGCTAAGCTAGGATTATTCAGTTGATAGCAAATGCTGTATTGAGTGAGTCTCTTTGTTTATTTAGTGAGCCGCTTTTTCGAGCCTGAAAATTTGCAGCTGTAAATCAGTAATTTACATTGATTTCTAAGATTTAATTTAACTGCGCAACTACACTGCGCACTTGTAAGGTTCTTTTGTATTGTTACATTTAAACAAACATACATGAACACTCAAAACATCAATGGTGCCGATCTCAAAGCGATCGGTTATTCCGAAGGGAAAGCCATCGGCCTTGCGCTTACTGCTGCCAGGCAATATGCCACTATGCCGGAAAAGGAACAACTATTGGCCATCTTCACAAAAGTAATTCAACACCCCGAAAGTTTCCTCGACGACGAGGTGCTCGCAGATCTCGCTCAGGCGCTGGTGGAAAAAATGAATGATGTGCAAGAGGAAGTGATTGCGCTCCGAGAAAAGGCGTTGCCTTATACCGTTTTTGGAGCTGATCATATCGAGGAGGGCGCAATTAATCAGATGGAAGTTGCCATGAAGTTACCGGTTGCGGCTGCCGGAGCGTTGATGCCCGACGCGCATCAGGGTTATGGATTGCCAATAGGCGGTGTGCTGGCTACACACGGAGCCATTATTCCGTATGGCGTGGGTGTTGATATTGGATGTCGGATGGCATTGTCCGTATTTGATATCCCGGAGTCGCACTTTATGGCTGACGAATCGAAGTATAAGCGCGAACTCATCGCCTGGACCAAATTCGGAGCCGGTGCCGGCTGGCATGGTAAGCAACGTGTAGAACATGAGATATTGGACAATGCCTTGTTCCAAATGAATCCTTTGGTGAAGAATCTTCATCAAAAGGCATGGGAACAGCTTGGTTCTTCGGGCGGAGGAAATCACTTCGTTGAATTCGGGATCATCGACTTTGAGAAAGACGACGAGAAATTGAATATCTCAAAGGGAAAATACCTGGCATTGCTTACTCATTCAGGCTCGCGCGGATTCGGTGCCACCATTGCCGGGCATTATACCAAGGTTGCAAAAGAACAGTGCAGGCTTCCGAAAGAGGCAGCCAACCTCGCTTACCTTGATCTGAACAGCGCCGAAGGGCAGGAATATTGGCTGGCGATGAACCTCGCCGGCGACTATGCATCTGCTTGCCATGAAGTGATCCACGAGCGCATCACGAAAGCGATAGGTGCCCAGGTGTTGGCTAAGGTGGAGAACCACCATAACTTTGCCTGGAAAGAAACCTGGAATGGAGAAGAGGTAATCGTGCACCGGAAAGGCGCGACACCGGCATCCAAAGATGTGATGGGAATCATCCCGGGTTCCATGACTGCGCCTGGTTTTTTGGTGCGCGGAAAAGGAGAAGCAGATGCCATCAATTCGGCTTCTCATGGTGCAGGTCGGCAGATGAGTCGTACGCAGGCGATAAAAAACATCACGAATGATGAGATGCGGAAAGTCTTGAAAGATCATGGTGTCACCTTGATAGGAGCTGGATTAGACGAAGCACCAATGGCCTATAAAGACATCGAAGCGGTGATGGCTTCACAAAAGGACCTGGTGGATGTAGTAGCGAAGTTCACACCGAAAATGGTGCGGATGGCCGATGACGGAAGCCGGGAGGATTAGAAAATTTTTAAAGTAAACAAATGTATTTAAAATCGAATTATCATGACCCTACAGATACAACAGAAACTGAAAGACATCGAGACTCAATATGGAGTTACAGTATTGTATGCTTGTGAAACAGGTTCGCGCGCCTGGGGATTTGCGTCGCCCGACAGCGACTATGACGTGCGCATGATCTACCGGCACGATCTCGATTGGTACTTATCTCTGTCGGAAAAGAAAGACAGTATTGAGTACATGTCGGATGATGGAGAGCTTGATATTACTGGTTGGGATATTCGTAAGAGCTTAAAACTGATGTGGAAGTCCAATGGTGCCTTACTGGAACGGATACAGTCGCCTGTTGTTTATAGTGAGGTACCTGGTGTGCAGGCACTCTTAAATGCTTATGCGCAGCGGTGCTTCGTACCCGTGGCTTCTATGTATCATTACCTCGGAATGGCAAGGAACAGCTTCTCGGAGGTTGAACACAGGGATCAGGTAAAGCTCAAAAAATTGTTTTACGCCTTGCGCGCGACGCTTTGCTGCAAATGGATACTGGAAGAAGATAGTGTGCCGCCTATCGTCTTCGACACAATGGTCGGAAAGCTGGATTTCGATCATTCGCTCAAAGGGCGTATCCGCGAGCTGGTGCAACTCAAATCCGGAAAGAACGAAAGCTACTGTCATCCGGCCGAGGCCGAACTTAATGCGTTCATTTCCGTCGAACTTGACAACGCAACGAAAGCATTCGACGGGTTGAAAGGCCGGAAAGACCCGCGTGTGAACCTCGACGAATTATTCAGAGAACTTTTATACATAAAAAAGTAACATGAACTTACAGGATATAAAATGCAGCAAACATCTGTTACTGGAGTGTGTCAGCGGAAGTCGGGCCTATGGCCTTCATACCGCACAATCGGACACCGATTTGAAGGGTGTTTTCCTGCTTCCGAAAAAGGAGCTCTATGGGCTTTCCTATACAGAGCAGCTCAATAATGCAACAAATGATGAAGTGTATTACGAACTCGGTAGGTTTGTGGATCTGCTGGTTAAAAACAACCCGAACATCCTGGAGTTGCTAAGCAGTCCCGAAGACTGCGTGCGCTACCGGCATCCGGTGATGGATCTTTTGAAACCGGAGTTTTTTCTTTCCAGGCTTTGCCGCGACACCTTTGCCGGCTATGCCCAATCGCAGATAAAAAAGGCGAAAGGACTCAATAAAAAGATCGTTAACCCGGTGGAACAGGAACGCAAATCCATCCTCGACTTCTGTTACGTGGTCGAGGGCCAGGGTTCGCTGGCACTGCCGGTATGGCTTCAGCGAAAGGGTTTTGTTCAGCAAGATTGTGGCTTGATACATATCGCACACATGCGCGATATGTACCTGCTCTTCCACAACAGCCAGTTATTGGATCGTTCCCTTAAAGGCATCAGCTCCGGCAGCGAGGCCAACGACGTATTGCTTAGTTCCGTGGAAAGAAACATTGCGCCGCTGGGTGTCATGAGTTTCAATAAAGATGGTTATTCGAAGTATTGCCGCGATTACCGGGAGTACTGGGAATGGGTGGAGAAGCGAAACGAAGCCCGGTACGAAAACACCATCGACCACGGCAAAAACTACGACGCTAAAAACATGATGCATACGTTTCGCTTATTGGGCATGGCTGCAGAGATTGCGCGCGAGGGCCGCGTGAACGTGCGTCGCTCCGACCGTGACTTCCTGTTGAAGATTCGTTCGGGCGCTTTCGATTACGATGTACTCGTAGAAATGGCGCAGGAAAAGATCGCAGAAATCGAGGCACTTTACGAAACATCGTCTTTACCTGTGGAGCCAAACATCGCAAAGGCCGAGGAGATTTTGGTGGAGATTCGGAACGTCTTATATAAAGATCAGAAATTATGAAACGAAAAAACCCTAGATCCGGTTCACCTAAGTTGGTAGAACCTATTTTTGATATGTTGAAGCTATTTGATGTGCTGGAACAAAAAACCAAAGAGAATGCCAGGATGCTCGAGCAGAAGCACGATCATTTTGGAAAGATCATTGTTTGCCATCTCGTGATAGAAAATCTTATGGATGGCGTATTGAGGCGCCACCTGTCTTTAACAGAGAGAGCTTACGCCTCCATTGATCTTGGTTTTCGGCAGAAGATTTATCTATTGCCGTCAGCTGCCGATTTTTTCGAAATGATTGTACCGGGTCTGACGGAGTTGAATTCTTTGAGGAACAAAATTGCTCACCGCCTCAACTATAATGTTGAAAGCACTACGCTCCCTCATATAGAGCAATACCTGACCAAGTCAGATCAAAGAGATTTGAAGATTCTCACGGCCGAACAAAAGATCGAGGCGTTTACGCGATCCTGCATCGGACTGCTTAGCATTAGAAGCGATGAGGTGGAATCTATTGGCTTCTGATTCCTAACGAGTTCACCCGGTACCTACTGATCGAAAACGAGGCTAAATACCGTTCCCTCTTGTTCAGTTGATTTCACTGTGATCTGCCCTTTATGCAGCAACATGACCTGTTTGCATAAGCTCAGGCCAATGCCGTTACCGCTTTTTTTGGTGCTGAAGAACGGAATGAAGATCTTATCCAGAAGTTCGGGGGCAATGCCCGAACCGTTATCGCTGATCTGAATCACGGTTTTGTGTGGTTGCCTCGAGGCACTGAGGCTGATCCGCGGGTGAGGTTGTTCTTTCACGGCATCCATCGCATTTAGCGTCAGGTTAATAAGCACCTGCTCGATCAGTGCAGAGTCGGCATTTACCGTCAGGAGCGGATCTTTTAGGATGATCTCGAAGTCGATGCCGCGGCTGTCGATGCCAGGCTGCAACAGTTGCTGCACATGCTCGAAGAGCTCGGCAGCATATACCGGCGCAGGATGCACCTTATTGATGCGACTTAAGCTCCGGTAGGTTTCGGTGAATTTCAGCAAGCCTTCGGAGCGTTTTTTAATCGTGACGATGCCGGTTTCCATGTCAGCAAGGGTTTCCTTGTAATTTCCTGCCTGCAGGCTATGTTCTGCAAGACGGTTCTTCATCGTTTCGGCCAATGAAGCAATAGGAGCCACCGAATTCATGATCTCGTGCGTCATCACACTCAGCAACTTTTGCCAGGCTTGTGATTCGCCTTCATCCAGCGCGTCGTTGATATTCTGGAAAGCAATGAGCTTATAGGTCTTTCCTTCGTTTTCGAACATGGTAGCCGAAAGCTGAATCTTGAAGAAGCTGCTATCTTTTGGGATGCGTGTTACGATCTTTTGTCCGCGCTCCAGGGAAACAATCTCCTGATATAATCCCTGGTTGCGCTTTTCGAGCGAATGGATCGTTTTCAGATAAGGAATGTGCAATAGCTGGCGGAGGGCTTCGTTCATCCAGAGTACTTCACCCTGCGATGTTTCGTAAGAAAGGATGCCGGTATCTACAATATCAAGAATATTTTTGAGGTAGAGGAACTGCGTTTCTTTTTCTTTGCTGATAAGTTTAAACGTATCGATGATCTGGTTGAAGCCCAGACGCAGCGGCAGGATCTCAGGCGATACCTCCCTGGTGTTGAAATGCCTTGAGAAATCGCGGTGCTGGATAGCATCAACAAATTGCCGGATCTCGATGCTTGCCCGGTTATGATACCTGAGCGAGTTGTACAGGAGCCAACCAATGAGCGGAAGGATGGGAAGTGCCGTCATGTACCATTCTTTCACCACACAAAAAGCGAGCGCGAGCAGGAGCGCAAACAAAAGTATGGTTTTGAAGAGTTGGTGCCTGAATATCTGTTTATAGTTCATATTTTCCGAGTCTGCGGTAGAGGGCTGTGCGTGTAATTCCCAGCTCTTTCGCGGCTTTAGTAATATTGCCGTTATTTTTTTCGATCACCCGCATGATGGTTTGTTTTTCTACAGCACTCAGGCTAGTCTCCGCATGATGGTCAGCAGTCGCACGGGATTCGATGGGCGAGAAGATAAAATCCTGTGGCTGTAACACATCACCATCGGCCATGATCACAGAACGTTCGATAATGTATTGCAATTCGCGGATGTTACCTGGGTAGTGGTACTCGCGGAGTTTATCAAGCGCTTTGGGGCTGATCTCGAGCGATGATTTGAAGTATTTCTCGCGGTAGAATTTCAAATAGTGTGCTGTGAGTGGCGCAATATCTTCTTTTCGCGATCGCAAAGGCGGCAGGATGATCTCGACGGTATTGATGCGGTAAATCAAATCTTTCCGGAAACGATTTTCGTCGGCAAGGCCACTGAGAGGCTGGTTGGTAGCACACAGCAAGCGTATATTTACAGGTACCGGTATGTTGCTGCCCAACTTTGTCACTTGCCGGTTTTGGAGCACAGTAAGCAGCTTGGCTTGTTGCTGCAGACTAATGTTGCCGATCTCATCAAGAAATAGTGTGCCCTTGTCGGCAGATTCGAAGCGGCCTTCGCGATCTTCGCGGGCATCTGTGAAAGCGCCCTTCTTGTGGCCAAAGAGTTCGCTTTCGAACAGGGTTTCAGTAAGCGCGCCCACGTCCACTTTTACGAAGGCTTGTTTGGCCCGGAGCGAGTGTTGATGGATAGCCCGCGCAATCAGGTCTTTTCCGGTACCGTTCTCTCCCAGGATGAGTACATTGGCATCGGTTGGAGCCACTTTGGTGATCTTACTGAAAACATGTTGCATGGCTTCGCTTTGCCCGATCATGCCGGCATCCTCGTAATGCCCTTTTACCGGCGAGCCATCGGTTTGCCTGCGGCTTTTCTTTTGTAACAGGTCTTTCAACGAATCCAGCAATACCTGGTTGTTCCAGGGTTTCACGATGAAATCAGCGGCACCCTCTTTTAGCGACCGGATGGCCAGGTCGATGTCGGCATACGCAGTGATCATCACTACGATAAGATTGGCATCAATATCACGAACACGCTTTAGCCAGTAAATGCCTTCGTTGCCTGTATTGATCGACGCATTGAAGTTCATATCGAGCAGCACCAGATCGAAACTGTGTTTCTTCAGGAGCATTGGCAAATTTCCGGGATCTTTTTCGGTGGCGATATAGCCCACTTCTTTTTTCAGCAATAGTTCCATCGCCGTGAGCACATCCCGGTCGTCATCGATCACCAGCACACTCGCTTTCTTTAAATCCATATTCTAGTTTTGTCTGTTCAAAGATCAATAAATATTCCCAAACGCTAAATGCCTGTGCACCAAACAAATCATAAACAAGGAAATTTTAAAAGTGTATCGAAACCGGACACTATTGTATCACCAACGCACAAGCAGACAGTTTTTTAGTTTTTGTAATTTATTGATAATCAATAGTTAAAAGACTTGGCACGGAGTTTATGTTCTGGTATGCATCAATTCATATCAGGGAGAGATGCTGAAACAGATAGTTTTTTTACGAGCAACGAAGACAACATAGTTCTGCATCTCCCCCCGAATGAATACATCATCAACACGAGCATAGGATATGGACAGGGCAATACCCAAAAAAAAGTGGACGACAAAAAAAGTGATCACGATCGGTGTAATCCTGGTTGTGGCCTTCCTGATAGGAGGTAGCATCTATTACGCAAGCGGTGGAAGTCGCCTCAACGTTAATACCGAGCGTATTACCATCAGCGAAGTAAAAAAAGGCGCTTTTCGGGAATACATTCCTGTGAACGGCATTGTAATGCCAATCTCTACTATTTACCTCGATGCTGTGGAAGGTGGCCGGGTAGAAGAAATTTTCGCTGAAGACGGGGCTATGATGAAGAAAGGTGATCCTATCCTCAGGCTTTCCAATACCGATCTGGAGCTTAGTCTTGCTAATCAGGAAACATCTGTCTTTAATCTGCTCACGCAAATGCGGATCTCGGGAAATGCTGCTACACAGAATACCATCATGAAACTGAACCAGGGTACCGATGTGGAGAACCTGTACCGCGAAGCGAAGCGTGTGTACGACCTTAACAAACAACTATACGGTTCGCAAGCCATTTCATTGCAGGAGTTCAGGCAATCCGAAAACAATTACAACTACGCGCTTCAGAAAAAGAAACTCACCGAACAAATCCTCAAACAAGATTCGCTTTCGGGAAAGGAAGAGCTGGCACAGGCAAAAGAGTCGTTTAAGCGCACGCAGGAAGCCCTGAAGATCATGCGCCGGAAAGTAGAAGACCTTGTGGTGAGGGCTCCGGTGGACGGGCAGCTGACTTCACTGGCGGCCGAGCCGGGGCAGAATAAGAACAAAGGCGAACGCCTTGGCCAGATCGATGTGATCACCGGTTTTAAGGTAAGGGTCGAGATCGATGAGCATTACATCGCGCGGATCTATCCTGGTCTCACGGGCGAGTTCGGATTGGCTGGGAAGGAGTACCGTTTACGCATCCATAAAGTATATTCGCAGGTGAAGAATGGAAAGTTCCAGGTTGATATGACCTTTGAAAGTGCCTTACCAAAAGACATTCGCCGCGGCCAGAGCTTGCAGATAAGGCTTACACTCAGCGACGAAAGCCAGGCACTTCTGCTGTCTCGCGGAGGCTTTTACCAGCAAACCGGCGGTAACTGGGTATTCAAACTCAACGAAGATGGTACAGCGGCCTATCGCGTCGATGTGCAGCTCGGGCGACAAAACCCGGACTACTACGAAGTGCTCAGCGGCTTGAAGCCGGGCGACAGGATCATCACATCAGGTTACGATGCCTACATGAATACACAGGAATTAATATTAAAAGAAAAACCATAAACAACCATACCATGAAACGAATCACCATCTTGCTCTCAACCTTTATGATTGCCTGCGCGGCTACAGCACAAATCACACAGGACTCCATCAATCGCCTCCAGGAAGAGCTTAACAGGAAGCAGCGCGATATCAACGCGATGCAGAAAGTGCTGAACCAAAATCAACGTGACATCAACGCCATGCAGGAAAGCATCGTTAAACCTCTGGAGCGGGAAGAAAGCCAGGATGCCCTCATCCAAAACATCGTGAACGACTTGTATGCCATGAAGATCGTTCATGATAAGAAAGAGCTGGCATTTTCGCTGACGGTGGATAAACTGATTGTGAACAACCAACGCCAGAGCGAATCGGTGCTGGAGAAATTCAGGACCAAGTACCACATCACCAAAGGTCAGAGTATTGCACATGCCCGCAATCACAGTTCTTCATCCACGTCCATCAGCACCTCAAGCAGTAATTAAAAACCGGATCATGATACAGGTACAACAACTAGAAAAAATTTACCGCACCGAGGAGATCGAGACAGTGGCGCTTAATGCCGTGTCGTTCGATATCAAAGAGGGCGAATTCGTTGCCATGATGGGACCGTCGGGTTGCGGAAAATCCACGCTTTTGAATATCATTGGCTTGCTCGATGACGTGGATAAGGGCAGCTATCTGTTTAACGGCATCGAAGTGGCTGGCTTCAACGAACGCAAACGGGCTGAACTCCGCAAGCAACATATCGGTTTTGTGTTTCAGAGCTTCAACCTGATCGATGAACTCACCGTATTTGAAAACGTGGAGCTTCCGCTCATTTATACGGGAGTGAGCGCCGCCGCACGGAAAAAAATCGTTGATGAGGTGCTCGAAAAGATCCAGATTGCGCACCGGCGAAACCATTTCCCGCAGCAGCTTTCGGGCGGGCAACAGCAGCGTGTGGCAGTAGCCCGGGCGGTTGTGAATAACCCAAAGCTCATCCTGGCCGATGAGCCTACCGGTAACCTCGATTCCAGGAATGGTAACGACGTGATGCAATTACTGACCGACTTGAACGAAAAAGGCACAACCATTATCATGGTAACCCACTCCGAGCACGATGCGCGCTACACACATCGCGTCATCAACATGCTTGATGGGCAGATCATTACACAAAACCTCAAAGCCTGACATGCTGGATCACTACCTGAAAATAGCCTGGCGAAACCTGTTGAAACACAAAGGAATCAGCGCCATAAACCTGGTCGGTTTTGCGCTCGGACTTACTTTCACCTTTGTGATAGGGTCGTACATTTATGGCGAATATCAGGTCAATAGCTGCCTGCGCAACATCGACCGGCAATATATTATCCAGAGCCAATGGAAGGAAGCAGATATGGGACCGGAGCTCACCACCCTGGCTCCGCTGGCGGAAACGATGAAACGTGAACATCCCCAACTCATTGAGCAGTACTACCGCTGGGATGGCATCAGTGCTACGGTATCGTATGGTGATAAACACTTCCGCGAAGAGGTACAAATAGGCGATACCAGTTTCCTGGATATGTTTGGGTTCAAGCTGCGGGAAGGCCTGGTGACCTCCGCTTTTTCGGAACCTTTTTCGGTTGTGCTGACCGCTGAAGCAGCTACCCGCTATTTCGGGAACGGCCGTGCACTGGGGCAAATACTGACGTTTAGTAATTTTGCGCATGAAAGAAAGGACTTTAAAGTAACTGCGGTGATGCAACCGATGCCCTATAACTCCGTGACCGGGCTTAGCGGCGAGGGCCAGGCTCAAATCTATTTATCGCCGGATGCTATTTCTTTTTTCGGGCGTGCGCCGTTGAACGATTGGAGCAATACCGTGATCCCAAGCTATATTACCCTTAAAGCAGGTGTGTCACCACAACAGGTGCGGCAGGCAGCCAGCATGCTTATTGCCAGGCATGCACACCCTGATATCTCGGCTAATCTCAGGGTTCAGATCCTGCCATTGAACACCTATTATCTCGACAGCGGTGGTTCTGCGGTGCGAAATCTTCTGCAAACATTGCTCGCGATCTCTCTCTTTATTCTTGCAATGGTTGTGTTCAACTTTATTAACATCAGCATCAGTAGCTCCACGCGTCGCATTCGTGAGATCGGGATAAGGAAAGTGCTGGGAGGTTACCGAAAGCAACTGCTTATTCAATTTCTTTCCGAATCGGTTGTCCTGGTGATCATCTCTTCCGTTCTGGCCTTGCTCGTGTATCAATTTACTCGTACAGCATTCTCCGGGTTGTTTGGCAAAAACCTGTATAGCCTTCACCAGTTTCCGTTGGTGGTATATGGTATCTTGGCCTTTGCCGCGATTTGTGTTGGCCTGATCGCCGGACTTTTTCCTGCCCTCGCTTTATCATCTTATAAAACCATCGACTCGCTGAAAGGAAGATTGAACAGCGTTGCAAAGCATATCTGGCTTCGTAAAATCCTCGTGGGTTTTCAGTTTTCGGTGGCCACCTGTGCATTGGCTTCCGTGTATGTGGTATCGCAGCAGGTTGCTTTGTTCTTTGGCGAGGGATTGGGTTACCGGAAAGACTTGATGGTGTCGGTTGCTACACCTCGAGACTGGACGACGGAAGGTGTAGCAAAACTGAAAGTGGCGCGCGACGAGCTCCGGAAATTACCGCAAGTGTCTGATGCAAGCATTTCCTATGCTATCCCCGACGGAAAGACCGGAGGTAGCATACAGTTGAGTGTAACTGGAAAAGCTGAACCGGTGCTTATGGCGGCTATTGAAGCCGACGGCCGGTACGCCGACACCTATGGGTTGACGCTGGCAGCTGGTCGCTTTTTACTGGATACAAAAGATAGCGCAGGTGTCGTGATCAACGAAAGTGCCGCCAGGGCTTATGGGTGGAGCGATCCGGCAGTAGCGATAGGAAAGGAATTGAGGACCTCGCCCGGAGAAAGTTATGTGGTGCGCGGTGTGTTAAACGATTTTCATTTTACTTCGATGAAAGAAACGATACGGCCCCTGTGTTTTGTAAGCCTTGGTGTGGCTCCGCGTTTCCGTTACCTCTCTTTCAGATTACAGGAAGGTCGCATCGAAGAGAGTACCAAAGCCCTCGCCGCCAAGTGGCATGAATTGTTTCCAGGCGAGCCCTTCGAGCTTCGGTTTATGGACGACGCGTTGGCGCAGCTCTATCGTTCGGAGCTAAGGCTACGGAAAGCGGCTTATGCAGCGGCAGGGCTGGCTATTGTGGTGGTTTTGTTGGGCATGATCGGACTCATTTCTATCAGTATCCGCAAACGCGCCAAAGAGATCAGTGTGCGTAAAGTGCTTGGTTCCACCCCGATTTCCATTGGCAAACTCTTTGTTTCCGAATTCCTCATCACCGGCCTTGTTGCAGCGCTGCTGGCCTGTCCTCCGGCTTACTATCTCATTCAACGTTGGCTCTACAACTATTCTATGCGCGTAGAGTTAACCGTATGGCCTTTCCTGTTGGCTATCAGCATCCTGATGCTGCTCGTGGTGTCGCTGGTATTTTTGCAAACTTACAAAGTCTCGATTTCCAATCCCGTTAAACACTTAAGAACAGAATAACACATGTTTAAAAATTATCTCCTGATTGCCTTTCGCAATCTTAAAAAACACCGCACCGATGCGTTTATCAATATCTTCGGGATTGCTGTGGCCTTTTTGTGCAGTACGCTACTCTTCCTGAATGCCTGGTACGAGTTATCCTACGATCAGGAATATCCGGATAAGGATCGCATTTTTAAGTTGTACAATTCGCTTCAAGGTCCGGAAGGGGAAGTGAAAGGGCAGAGCATGGGATACCCCGTGGCGCCTGCTGTAAAGAAAGAATCGCCTTTGGTTGAATATACTTCGCGCTTCATGTGGAACGAAGGACAAGTGGAATACCTCGATAAAAAAATAGATTTGCAGGTAAACCTGGTGGACCCGGATTTCTTCCAGATCTTTTCCATACCGGTGCAGAGCGGGAATGCCGCTAGTCCGCTAAAGGAGCTTGGAAGTGTTGTACTGACCAAATATGCGGCAAAACGCCTTTTTGGTAAAGAAGATCCGATAGGTAAAAAAGTAGAGATCAAAGTAGTAGGAGAACCCCGGGAGCTGGTGGTAAGTGCCGTGATTGCCGATTTCGCAGACAACTCGTCGGTTAACTACGACGTGCTTGCCCGCACAGAATTGCGGAGCGATTTTGCACAGGATAAAGACGCCTGGGGCACTCAGCACCACGATGTTTACGTTAAATTGCGTAATGGCGCAACGGCGGCAGACGTGGAAAAACAACTGGCGTATAACTTTAAGAAATACAATACCGCCGACACCGCGTTCATGCGTACCAAAGGCTACCATAAAGATGCGTACGGAAATTACACCTCAATCAAGCTACTGCCGGTAACCGATCTGCACTTTGATCGTGAAGTAGGAGGCTCCAACGCTGGTAGTAGCCGCTCCTATATTTACACCATCATCCTCATCAGCTTTTTTATCCTTGCCATTGCCAGTTTCAATTTTGTGAACCTCAATGTAGCGCGCGCATTTACACGTACCCGCGAGATGGGCGTACGTGCCTGCCTCGGTGCCGGTCGGAGGCAGGTATTCCTGCAACTATGGACCGAGAGCCTGATGGTATGCCTTGTTGCGCTGATCATCGGTCTCATCGCCGCTATGTTCGTATTCCCCTATTTCAACCAGTTGTTCGGGGCCAGTTTGTCGTTGCCATTTTTCTATAAACCATCTACCATCGTTGTGCTGATCCTTAGCGTGCTGTTTATTTCTTTCCTATCGGGAGGTTATCCGGCACTCATGATAACCCGCTTTCCGATCTCAGGCGTTTTGAAAGGGGATGCCTCTATTAAGAAACCAGGGATGTTCCGTAACTCGCTGGTGGTTCTTCAGTTCACTGCTGCGGCTATCCTGATGTCGTGCACCCTGATCGCGTACAAGCAATTTGAGTTTATCCGAAACAGTCCGTTGGGTTATACTAAAGAATCTGTGATCAGTTTGCCGGTACCTGGTCATAAAGGCCGCGAGTTGCTGGCGCAGCTGCGTCAGCGCCTGGCCTCAAACAGCAACGTTATTAGCATCAGTGGTTCCGATGTCAACCTCGGTATCGGGAAAGACGGCGGTGCCTCACGCTCGAGCCAGGGATTTACACATGGTGATAAAGTGATCAATACCAACCTGATGACCGTTGATTACGATTTTCTAAAAACCCTCGGTATCGAATTGAAATCAGGAAGAGACTTCAACCGCGAGTTCGGGAGTGATGCGGCACAGAGTGTGGTGGTTACAGAAAGCATGGCCAGGCAGTTTGGCGTGAAAGAGCCTATTGGTTTACAGTTTTCGCCCGATGAAAATGCGCCGCCCTACGAGATTGTCGGCATCATTCCTGATTTTCATCTCTATTCCCTTCACGAAACAATCGAGCCCCTTACCCTGAATATGTCTTCGCAGCGTGAGATTCGCTATGTTTTTATCAAAACAGGAAATGGTAATCCAGTGGCATTTATGAAGCAATTAGAGGTCTTGTTCAAAGAACTCGCGCCACAGTCCACGTTCCGGGCTTCACTGGTTGGTGAGAATACCGATCGCTGGTATCAGAAAGAAAAACGCTTGTCGGTGCTTCTTGGTATTTCCGCCCTTGTCGCCATTATCCTGTCTTGCCTCGGACTCTTCGCCCTTGCGCTCTTGCTCACCCGTCAGCGCACCAAGGAGATTGGTGTCCGAAAAGTGCTCGGCGCATCGGTGATGAATATCAACCTGTTTCTTACCCGCGATTTCCTGAAACTGGTCATCTTGTCTGTTATGATCTCAACACCCCTGGCCTGGTGGATGATGACGCAATGGTTGGCGAACTTTCCATATAGAACAGAAATCAGTTGGATGCTCTTTGCTGTAGTTGGTTTGGCAGCTATTGCCATCGCTGTATTCACCGTAAGTTTTCACACCCTTAGAGCGGCAATGACAAAGCCGGTTAAAAGTCTGAGAACCGAGTAGGCCGTTCGTGGCCGGGAAGAAAAAAATTCAATTAAGAACCACATCACGCCTTATCACCATGCTTAGGAATTACATCATCACAGCGCTCCGAAATATGTGGAGAAACAAATTTTTCTCGTTCGTCAATATTTTCGGTCTGAGCATTGGCATCAGCTGCTGCATGCTCATTTTCCTGTATGCGAAAGACGAGATTAGCTTTGATCTCTTTCATCCCAAAAAAGATAAAATATACCGGATCGTTGCGGAAATGCGTTCTCCTAACGGGCAGGTATCGAAAGAATCGAGTACCGGAATGTCTCCGGGGCCGCGGCTTAAAGTCAATCTACCAGAAGTGGAACAAGCGGTTCGTATCGAAGTAACATCGTTTTATATCCGGCACGGCGCGGAGGTCGTTGAGCAGGAGGCGTTATTTGCAGACCCGGATTTCTTTTCCATGTTTTCCTTTCCGGCGGTGTATGGCAACCTGGGCACAGCCTTACAAGACCCGCATTCGGTGGTTCTTTCGGAAAAACTCGCCATGCAGTATTTCGGAAGAACGGATGTTGTTGGCAGCATTCTGCAGCTTAATACCGAAGGCAAGCAGGAGCCATTCACGGTATCGGCCGTTATCCGGAACCCACCTCTTAATTCGTCGTTGAGGCCAGAGATGCTTGTGCCGATGGCTTTCCAGGAAAGCAAACAGTCGGGCAGGCAGATGGGATGGACCAATTTTTACCTCAATACCTTTATTACATTGAAGGAGGGCGCCGATCTTCAAAAGATAGATGCGGCCATGAACCGGATTTACCAGCATGAAGCAGCTGACCAGATCAAGGCTTTGTCGGAAGAATATGGGGTTAACGAGAAGATCAGCTACCACCTGCAACCCTTTACCGACATCCACCTCAATGCGGATTATCCGGCAGAGAATGGTGTGGTTGCCGGCAGCAACCCGGTATATTCCTATATTCTCCTCAGCATCATGGTCGTGATCCTGCTTATTGCCTGCATTAACTTTGTGAACCTGACAGTGGCCCGTTCATTGAAACGTTCGAAAGAGATTGGCATTCGCAAGGCCATTGGCGGACAACGGCGCTCGCTGATATACCAGTTTTTGGGCGAGTCGGCAATGCTTACTTTTCTGGCATTTATTCTGGCAATCGGTATTGCCAACCTTCTGTTGCCACTCTTCAACACCTTAGTGAATAAACAACTGTCTTTTTCCTACCTGCTCGATGTCAAGTTGATCTTGGTCTATATCGCACTATTCCTCGTAACGGCTTTCCTTGCCGGGTTGTATCCAGCGATGGTCTTGTCTGCATTCAGACCCGTGCAGGTATTGTACGGTAAATTCCGTCTCGGAGGGAAAAACTACCTCTCGAAAGGCTTGATGGTTTTTCAGTTTTCGCTAACCACGTTCCTGATCGTGGCCACCATCGTTATCTATTCACAGTTCAACTATCTTCTTGATTTTGACCTGGGATATGACCACCACCAGGTGCTTCGACTGAAAACAGCGAGCATTACCCCGCTTCAGCTGGCAACGCTTAAGCAGGAGCTTTTGAAAAGTCCCTCTATTACCGAATCGAGTGCCGAAGCTGGCGGACAATGGACAACCATTGCCAGGATCAATGGCAGTGTCGAGCAGCAATTCGATATCCGGCACATCAGCTCCGATTATTTTTCTTTTTTCAAGATCCCGCTGCTGAATGGCCGCAATTTTTCTACTGAATTTCCTTCGGACAGCCTTAACTCGGTGATCGTGAACGAGAGTTTTGTAAATGCTGCCGGCTGGAAAGATCCGCTCGGCCAAACCGTCGATTTTTTTTACGATAACCGCAAAGTTACAGTGATAGGCGTCATCAAAGATTACCACTATTCTTCGCTTTTCGAAAAGGTCAACCCGCAATTGTTCAGTATGAACCCGAATTTCCGTTACCGGAACGTGCACCTCAGGGTAAAGGAAGGAGAGAGGCAGGCGGCGGTAGAGCATGCCCGTGTCGTTCTCAGGAAGTTGTATCCCGAAGAGCCTTTCCGCTACGATTTTCTCGACGACCTCATCGCCGGTCATTACAGCAGTGAAGCCCGCTGGAAGCAGATTATCACGTTTGCATCGATGCTCACCGTGTTCATTTCCTGCATTGGCCTGCTGGCACTCGCCTCGCTGTCGGCGGAAAAGCGTGCTCGTGAAATCGGTATCCGAAAAGTGTTTGGAGCCTCGGTAGCGGGCATCGTGCGTCAGATCTCGCTCGACTTTCTGGCATTGGTGCTGCTGGCTGCCTGCATTTCGTTGCCATTGGCCTGGCTGGCGGCCACTGCTTGGCTCGAAAATTATCCCTACCACGTAGCACTGCATCCGCTGATGTTTGGCGCCGCAATGCTATCGGTGATGCTCATTGCCTTTCTCACCGTAGGCGCACAAGCTCTCAGGGCCGCACGGTCTAATCCGATTAATCAATTAAGAACAGAGTAAATAATGTGGCATAGCTATTTAAAACGCGCCTTCAGGCACCTTTACAGGAACAGGTTATTCTCGCTGATCAACATTGGCGGGCTTGCTATTGGTATTACGATTGCAATGGTTCTCTTTCTGTACCTTGATTATGAACAGAATTTTGATGCCTTTCAGTCTAAGGCTGATCGCATCGTTCGGCTCATCAGTCATTCGACACTTGGCGATAAGCCCGAAAAGTGGGGTTGCTCCCCGAATGTTGCCGCTGATGCATTCAATAGCGAAATTCCTTCCATCGAAGCCCATGTTCGCATGATACAGCATAACTTCGGAGAACCGGCCAATGTCCGCGCAAATGAGAAAGCTTTTATTGAATCTGGTGTATTCTGGACAGATCCGTCGGTAAGCCGTGTATTCGACCTCGACTTTATCAGTGGAAATGCACTCACCTCGCTAAGTAAACCCCATAGCATCATCATCAGCGAAGACGTTGCTAAAAAATACTTTGGTACACAGAATCCTCTCGGATCCGAGCTGGTCGTTGATAACCAGGTCAACTGCTTGGTTACAGGCGTCTATAGAAATATACCCGAACAATCGTCCTTCAGGCCCGACATGATGGGTTCGATCAGCAGCATTGCCTGGATGAATAGTCCATTGGTATGGAGTAACGCCAGCTTTGAAACCTATTTTTTATTACAGAAAGGCGCTGACTATAAGAACGTGGAGAAGGAGATCGATCGGGTGGCGAAAGAAAAGAAGCCTGCCGGATCCAACTGGCTCAGTTTTTCGCTTCAACCCTTACTCGACATCCATCTTGGTTCGGAAGATATCCAAAATACTTATGTTGATAATACAGGTAGCCGACAGAGTTGCCGTATCGCCAGCCTTCTGGTATTTGTGATTTTGCTGATCGCCTCGATCAATTACATGAACCTCTCCACTGCCCGGTCGCAAAAGCGCTTTCGGGAAGTAGGAATCTGTAAAACATTGGGTGCAGGTCGCACAGAGCTTGTTCGTCATTTTTACATCGAAACGGCGGTGATGGTGTTGATTGCCTTTGTGGTTTCGATCCTGCTGCTACTGTTTATCCTGCCGTACTTTAATACCTTTGCGCATACTCAGCTCAAAGCCGGACAGCTGCTTCAGGGTGTAGCTCCCGGATCGATCAGTCTTTGCCTGCTGGCCATCATCTTGTTTTCAGGCTTATACCCGGCGCTATACCTGTCGTCGTTCAATCCCAAGGACTTGTTCCGTTTCAGTTTCCGGGCAGATCGCTTCAACGGTATATTGCGCTATGGCCTGGTGGTGATCCAATTTTCGGTATCCATCGTCCTGATATTTTCCACCATCGTATTCTACCGGCAGCTGAAATACATTGAGTCCAAAAACCCTGGATTTCAACCGGAACGCGTGGTATGCTTCAATACATCAGGGGCCGAAACAGAGAAGCAAATGGAAGGGTTGATGACGGACCTTAAAGGGGTAAGCGGCATCGGTGCCGTTTGCCTGTCGCAGACTTATCCGGGCAGAGATGGTAGTTTGCGGACGCTTTATAAATCCAACGACCCCGCCCGATACAAAGAAATCATCACCTGTCGCTCTTCGAAAGAGGTGCTTTCTGTGCTGGATCTGAAACTGCTTGCCGGAAAAACGTTCAGAGAAACTGCTGGCCAGGACGCGGAGAGTCACCAGTTGATACTGAACAGGACAGCTGTCGATTTTCTGGGCTATACGCCCGAAGAGGCTATCGGAAAACGTGTTAGCCTGATCGGGGAAAACGATGAAATCGTGGGCGTAGTGGAAGATTTTCATTACCAAAGTCTGCATCAACCTATTGGTGCCTACGCCTTTCATAACGCAGCCACCGAGAACTGTGCTTACCTGATGGTGCGAATGAGTGGTGGTCAGGAGGCGTCCACATTGGCGGAAGTCCGTAGCCGTTTTTCGAAACACCTTCCGCACGCCGCCCTGGATCAGGTATTTCTTGACGGATTTCTGCGTTCGTTGTATGCCCGCGAGTCGCAAGCCCTCGACATGGTCTTCCTGTTTTCGGGGCTTGCTATTCTGCTGGCTTGTCTTGGCCTGTTTGGTTTATCGGCTTACATGATCGAGCAACGTCTGAAGGAAATCAGTCTTCGGAAGGTGCTCGGTGCTTCTGTGGCGCAGATTCTTATTCTCATTTCGAGGAGATTTATATTACAGGTGCTGCTTTCTGGCGCCATCGCCCTACCGTTATCCTGGTTACTTATGACGAGCTGGCTCGAACACTTTGCATTTCACATCGGTATTGGCTGGAGTATCGGCGTCGCTACATTGCTTCTCACCGTAGCAACCGCTTTGCTAACGGTCGCTTTTCAGGCATTAAAAGCGGCTACTTCCAAACCCGCCGCAAATCTCAGAACCGAGTAAAACGTTATAAACAGCTGCACCAATACTATTTTTTATCAAATAACAGATGATCACACTTCAACATCTTTACAAGTATGTCAACCAGGGAGGAAGCCGTGTATTCCTGCTCCGCGACATTAACCTCGATATCCATTCGGGTGAATTCATTTCGATCATGGGACCTTCGGGTTCCGGAAAGTCAACCTTGCTCAACATCATCGGGATGCTCGATGAGGCTGACGAAGGCAGCTATCTTTTTAACGGTCAATCAGTCGATAGCATGAAAGAGAAGCAACGCGCGGCATTGTGCAAAGAGCAGATTGGCTTTGTATTCCAGGCCTATCATCTCATCGATGAGCTTACGGTGTATGAGAACATAGAAACGCCGCTTCTTTATAAAAACTACACTGCTTCGGAAAGGAAAGCAATGGTAGGCGACATGCTCGACCGTTTTCACATTGTTGGGAAGAAAGACCTTTTTCCGCATCAGCTGTCGGGTGGTCAGCAACAATTGGTAGGCATTGCGCGGGCCATTGTTTCCCGGCCCTCTTTGCTTCTTGCCGACGAACCTACCGGTAACCTTAACTCCCAGCAAGGGCTGGAAGTCATGGAACTATTCAAATCACTTAACCAGGAAGGTCTGACGATCATCCAGGTAACACATTCGGAAAAAAACGCCGCTTACGGCTCACGCATTATTCACTTAGAAGATGGAAGGATTGAACATTAAACACTTCATAATTTCTGTGTGCCTGGTAACATGGCAAACAGTGGCCTGTGCACAGGAAGCGGCATCTTACAGCCTGCCTCAATGCATTGACCTGGCAATGCAGCAAAATCAAACGCTGATCAACGCCAACCTGCAAGTAAAGAACAACACAGCGGCGCTCCGGCAGTCGGAGGCTTCACTTCTACCTTCACTCTCGGGTTACGCCAACCAGGGAATCAGCACCGGAAAAAGCATCAATCCTTACACCAATGCCTTTATCAACCAGGAAGTGGGCACAGGGCAGTACGGCCTCAATGCAAACCTGGTATTGTTTAGCGGCTTTAGTACCCTGCAGGCCATCCGCCAGAATGCCCTTGCCTGCGAGGCCGGTAAGATGGAGCTGGCGCAGGCCAGGATGGATGTCAGCATCCAGGTAACCCAGGCTTATTTGCAAATCCTCAGTTGCGAAGAACTGATGAACCAGGCCCTTTCGCAAATGGCAGCCAGCCAGGCACAACTCGATCGGTTGCAGGTATTGCAGGCCCATGAAGCCGTAAGTCCCTCACTGCTATACGATACCCGCGCGCAGCTGTCGAACGATAAGCTCAGCCTTATTCAGGCGCGGGGAGCGCTCGTTAATGCCAAATTGGCCATGAGTCAGTTGCTGAATGTGCTTATACCTGAAGATGCCCGTTTCGAAAAAACAGAATTTCAATTTGATCTTCGTGCGCGTGAAGATGATCTCGCTGCGGGGACGCTTGCGGACGCTTTGCCAGCCGTTCGTGCCACCATACTTCGCAGCAGCAGTGCCTTGAAAAAGTGGCGTGTATCTCGCGGGGCGCTCTTTCCCAGCGTTAGTCTGAACGGTGCCCTTGCATCCAACTATTCCAGCGCCGCCTTGTCGCAACAAGCGGTCGGCTTTACCGAAGAGCCCACTGGTGCCTATGTCAACGCCGCCGGGACGCTACTTCCCGTCTATGAAACGCGCAATAGTTACCGGAGTACCAGGATCGGTTTCAACGATCAGGTCAGGAATAACTTCAACAGCTACATCGGCCTGAGCTTACAAATACCTCTGTTCAACGGCCTGCGGACCCGCACGCAGAACGTGCAGTCGGAAATTGCCTACCGGCAAGCGAAGGTTCAGGAGCAAAGTACCCTGATCCGTTATACCTCGTTGCTCAGCCAGCTCATCAACGAACACCGCAACGCCTACGAGCGCTACATGGTGTTGTTGCAACAAGTGTATGACTATGAAAATTCATTTCGCATCGCATCGGCTAAATTTGAAAACGGCGCCATCAACAGTGTGGATTACATTGCTGCCAAAAACAACTTCGATAAGTCTTCTGCCGCACTCATCAATGCCCGCTACGAATGCCTTTTCAAAAGCCGCGTGATCGATCTTTACCGGAGGCCTGAGTAAACGACAGCTACGGCGATAGTTTGCTATATTTGCCGCATGGAAGAAGAACATTATGTCTTTGATCTCGAGCGGTCGGAAGAAGAAACGGCATTGGGGTTTGCCTCCCTGCAGAGCGGCGACAACCGCCAGGCCCTTGAGCATTTCAAAGAGGCGTTGATCTGTATGCCTTATAACAAAACTGCTAAGCAAGGCATGTTGCTTGCTTTGAAAGCGCGTTATTGGTTTTATCGGATATTCTGGAATTACAGTGTGTGGATGCAAAGCAAGAGCGGCACCATGCAATGGGTGATTCTTCTTGGATTTTATGTCGGCTCACGGCTGCTAATACGCATCAATCACACTTTTCCCGGAGTCTCGTTCATCACCATCCCGCTTATCGTGCTTTATTTCTTTTTTGCCCTCACCACCTGGATCATTGACCCTATTTCCAATCTGTTGCTGAGGCTCAATAACTACGGCAAATTTGCGCTAAGCCCGGAAGAAGTCAGACAATCCAATTGGCTTGGTACCAGCCTTCTATTATCGCTTATTAGTGGCCTTGTTTACCTTGCAACAGACAAAGACTTATTCCTGATGAGCGGCTTTTTCTGTCTTACAATGTGCATTCCCCTGGGATCGGTCTTTCGGCTCCCTCACGGCACGCGCATCCGTAAACTGTTCGTTTTGTACACCATCACGATGGTCGCTCTCGGTCTTGCGGCTATGTTTGTTTTCCTGTCGGGTGGCGAAGTCGTCAATAGCTTCGCCACGGCTTATATCTTTTCTTTCGTGATCTATAGCTGGGTATTCAATGCCGTCGCCATCCGGGAGTCTTAGCCGCGGATTCGAGAAATAAGTCACGGAAGTAGCGCGTGATGCCTTTTTTTTGAAAGTGCAGGGTTTTCTATTTCTTGCTGCTTGTTTTTTTTGCACTCTTTTTACGGCTACCGGCTTTTTTGGACGGGGCTTTCTTGGCCGCACTTTTTTTCTTGGCCGCCTTTTTGGCAGCTGTTTTTTTAGTTCCGGTTTTTTTAGATGCCGATTTTTTTGCAGGTACTTTAGCGCCTTCTTCCCTGGCTTCCGATAAGCCAATAGCAATTGCCTGTTTCCTGCTGGTTACTTTTTTTCCAGAACCACTTTTCAATGTGCCTTTTTTGCGTTCGTGCATGGTTTTCTCAACCTTTTCCTGGGCTTTTTTGGAATATTTTGCCATGATGTATTTTTTTAAGAGATAACAAGAGCTAAACAATTTTAATGCCTGTAGTCCTGTGCGTTGATCCGGTATTGCGCTGGCATGGCATTGGAAGCACCTGTTATAAATCCTGATATTATGAAAGCGAATCAACTTTTTATTGCAACATGTCTGCTTGTTTCGGCGGCGTTGCTCTCGTTTGGACGTGTTTGCAACACAAAACCCATTCTTGCCGATAAGCAAACGACGACATCCACTACCTACGATCCCACTACAAGTTCTACCCGGACAACTGCCATGACGGAAACAACTTATTCCAACGGCACCACCAACAATACCGGCACTACAGCTACTACCAATGGAAACGTGCCCGGAAGCACAACAGGTACCTACAATACCACCAACGGCAATTTGCCGCCGTCATCCCCTAATAACACAACAGGTACTACATCAACAACCAACACCACCTGGTCCACCAACACGACCAACGGCAATTTGCCGCCATCCACACCTAATAATACCACGGGTACAACCAGCACGACTAATCTGACGGCGAACACCAGCACCACGTTTATGACCTCAACAACCCAGAGTACAGGCAGTACATCTTCTACCACAAGCACCGGGAAAACCGGAAACACGACGATGTAGTCAGATGTGCTTTATCCATCATGAAATATCTGTTTTGCGATTTAAGAGCCCTGGCAGTGATGCGCATGGGGCTGGCGGCCATCCTCATGTTGGATCTGGCTATTCGGGTCTCCGACCTGGAAGCATTTTATTCCAATAGCGGTGCTGTGCCGCTTACCATGCTATTTGAGCACATGTGGAACGATTATTTCATTTCGTTTCATGCAATAAGCGGTTTATGGCAGGTACAGCTTTTACTCTTCATTTTTGCGTGGTTTAGTGCCGCAATGTTGTTGATTGGCTACCGGACCCGGCTCTTTACGGTCATCAGTTGGGTGATGCTTTTGTCGTTGCACAACCGTAATACACTGATACTTCAAGGCGGCGACGATTTGTTGCGCATGGTGTTATTCTGGGCCATGTTTATTCCCTGGGGAGCACGCTATTCCTGCGACAGGCTTCTCGACAAACGGCCATCAGCGGGGTTGCCTCCGGCTATCCTTACGGTAGCTACCATTGCTTACCTTCTTCAAATCTGTTATATCTATTCGGGTTCAGCCTTGCTGAAAGGGCCTGAATGGCATACTGATTTTACCGCGTTGTATTATGCGTATAGCCTCGATCAGATCGCTTATCCCGTCACGCGGTTGTTCTACTATTATCCCGATCTTTTGCGTGGCATGACATTCCTGGCGTATTATTTCGAGTTGCTCGTGCCTTTGTTATTGTTTATTCCCTTCGCCCACCAACGCTTTCGTAGCATTGGTGTCGTGCTTATTCTGATATTTCACCTTTTCAATAGTTTCAATCTTATGATAGGCTTGTTCCCGCTGATAGGGTGCGTTACGGTGACGGGCCTTCTTCCTTCGTCTGCGATGGATACACTCGAGCAGCGCTTCCGGGGTTTGAAACAGCGCGTGTCGGAGTCGTTTCGCGGATATGCTACATTCCTGTTGCCCTTTTTGCCATGGAAACAGCCATCCTACCAGCTGTCCCCAGCATGGGATAGGGTTCGCACAGCCTCATTGATTTTTCTTACCGTATTCGTGTTCGACTGGAATTTCAGTAATATTTCCATAGTTACCAGTAAACTATCCGATCGGCTGCGGTTCATCGGTTATGGCTTACGTCTCGACCAGAACTGGGGAATGTTTGCCCCTGGGGTGTTTAAAGACGACGGATGGTATGTATTGGAAGGGATCACAGCACAAGGGGGAGTGGTGAATGTATTAAGGCCCGGTGAACCGGTGGATTACCGGAAGCCGGCTAGTGTAGTATCGATGTTCAAAAACGATCGCTGGCGAAAGTACTCCGAAAACTTTATTCTATCCTACAACGAATATGCACGCGGGTATTTTTGTACTTACTACAAACGCATCTGGAACGAGGCCCATCGCGACGCACCTCTTCGCGAACTGCGTATCTATTATATGAGTGAACTCACACAGCCGGATTACCATTATTCCAGGCCTGAAAAAGTAATGCTATGGCAGTGCGGTGAGTAATGGCACAGGCTTTGAAAAATCGTCCTCATGAAACACCTTATTCCACTTACCTTGTTCTTGCTAGTCATGTTGAACGGCGCCTGCAACCGTTTCGAAGCCAATCATCACCAAATACCTGCTGTAACAGCCGAAGACCCTAAAGATCATACCAAAGTAGCAGTGGACACGGCTACCGCACACCTTGCGGATACCATCCACCGGTGATATGCAGTTGCCTTAAATGCTAATTATAGCGAAAGAGATTGATAAAGTAGTTCCTTACTTTTTCAGGATCTATTCCTACGGTTTGTACCGCTTTGGTTAGTTGCTCGCGTGTACAATTGAATTTTTTGCACCAGTAAATAATTTCCCAAGATTCGTTCATATTGATCATATACGCATCCGCTGGATTTTTCTTGAAAGGATTTTTCCCCATGGCCGTAAGTATTAAAGTTCCGTAAAATCCGAATTCAATTCCGTGCCTGCTGTTTTAAAGGCAATTCCGGCCAAGCTGTGTAAAAAATTCCATACGGAGATTTACGCTTAATCGTAAGCATAAGGTCTTAGTTGATTCATGACCACATCGCTTTCCTGCCGCTCGGCATCAAATGTATAGTTGTGGTTTTCGTGGCATTCCATAAAAATGCCGCGAACGGTTATTTCTACCGGCACTTTTTGAATGGAGCCATAACGTTTCACCGCCTCATCAATAAGCGTTTCAAATGTTTTGGATATTGCCACGCAGAGGCGTTCCCTGCGGTTGGTAATAAGCCTGTAAACGTTATAGTAGGGGTTGACAGATCGGTGTTTCATGTGCCCGGATGGAATGTTGAAGCAATACGTTCAAGTTTGATACCTTTCCCTAGAACCGGTTTAAAGAGGTCGCCTTCGCGTTTGAGGCGCTCGAGGGCATTGTAAATGGTGAAATCGCTCATCTTCAGCCCTGGTTTTACCTCATCCCAATGCAAGGGCATTGACACGGTGGCACCGGGCTTGGGCCGGAGGGAATAAGGTGCCGACACGGTGGCTTGTGGCCGGTTTTGCAGGAAGTCAATGTATAGCTTTCCCTTTCGGTCTTTTACAGTACGCTCAATGCTGGTAATCTGCGGAAGTCGTTCATGAACCAAATGTGCTACGGCCCTCGCAAATTCTTTCGATTGCTCATAGCTGTAGTTGGCGCCAAGTGGCAGATAGATATGCATACCGGTCGATCCGCTCGTTTTCAAATAAGCGTCGGCGCCTAAGCTATCCAGAATATCTTTGCAAACCAGAGCCGTTTGGATAACATGTTCAAAGCTGCTCTTGCTTCCAGGGTCGAGGTCGAGGATGCACCAGTCCGGGAAATCTTCACTTTCCACTCGGCTGTGCCAGGGGTTCATTTCAATACAGCCCAGTGAAGCCATATAGAGCAAACTGGCTTCGTCTTTCGCTACCAGGTATTCTTTTTCCTCTCCATCACTTTCGCTGAGATAATCGAACGTCTCCACCCAATCGGGCGCTTTCCCTTTGATGTTCTTATAAAAGAAGCTGAATTTGCCAATGCCGTCGGGGTGCCGTAACATCGACTGCGGCCGGTTTTTGAGATAGGGCAGGATGTAAGGCGCTACCTGGTAATAGTAGTTGATCAGATCGCGTTTGGTTATTTTTTCTTTCGGCCAGTAGAGTTTACTGAGGTTGGTAAATTTTAGCTCGTGTCCGTTTACCTTTCTTACCTGTGTTTCGTCGCCAGGATTGAGAAGTGTTTTCCGGTCGCGCCTGGGCGTTTGAGTAACTACCGGTTTGCGGGAAGTTTTGGCCGCTTTTACCGTTTTGGTTGTGGATTTGGGTTTTTCCTTCGCCACATCGCCAGCGTCTTTGTCGATGCGCATGCCTTCAAACGATGGATGGCGCATCACGCCGTCACTGGTCATTTCGGTATAGCTCACCTCACAGACCAGCACCGGCTTTAGCCAGGTAGCCTTGGCGTGTGGCGGATCAGGCCTGAAACGCGAAGGTTTGTTCACGTCGGGTAATTCAGAAAAAGGCGCGGTTTTCACGATCAACGGCTTAAACTGCTTCATCATGTCGCGCTGATCCTGTGCATTGAAGCCTGTTCCGATCTTGCCGGTATATATCAGTTTACCCTTCTCAAAGAAGCCAACCAGCAGGGAGCTGAACAGCTTGCTTGAATCGTCGTTTTTTGTGAAGCCACCGATCACGACTTCCTGCCGCTTGTTCGCCTTGATTTTTAGCCAATTGCTACTGCGGTCGCCCGGCACATATATACTGTCGGCGCGTTTGGCAATAATACCTTCCAGTCCCGTTTTTTTTGCCGCTTCAAAGAACTCGGTGCCCGATTCGGAAAAGCTGTCGCTGAGGCGGATCAATCCTTCCGGCGGTACGATCGACTTCAATATGGATTTTCGATCTGACAGTGGAAGATCGCTGAGGTCTTTTCCCTCGTACCAGATCAGGTCGAAGGCATAATAGTACAGGTCGCCATCGGCTTCGCTTCTCCAGTTTTGCAGATCGCCAAAGTTGCTAATGCCGTCTTCCCTGATCACAACGATCTCACCGTCGATTACTGCTTCGGGTCCCCAGGCCTCTATTGCTTCTTTCACCGGGTAAAACTTTTCGTCGAACGACTTGTCGTTCCGGGATTTTAAAGACACCACGCCATTGTGGGAAAACGCAAGGGCGCGATAGCCATCCCACTTGATCTCATAGAGCCAACCGGCTTCGTCAAAAGGTTTGTCCACCAGGGTAGCCAGCATGGGTTTCAGTTTGGCAGGGAAGGCCGATTTCGGTGCTTTTTTCAGAATACTCGCCATTCCGGCGCTTCGGCGTTTGCGGACAGGCGCTTTCGTGCTTTCCGCTTTGCCGCTGCTTTTTTTCCGTGAAGGGCTTTTCGCGGCGACCTTTTTGAGACTTGTCGTTTCGCGTCCTTGCGCGGCAGTTTTTCTACGTCCTCTTTTTTCGGCAGCATTTTTAGCGCTCGCTACTTCGACGTCACTTCGACCGTTCAGGGTTTTTTCCTTGGTGCTTTTACGGGAGCTTTCCCTTACACGCTTCGATCCGTAGAAGTTCGTCGTGGTCTTTTCAACCTGGGCCAGCGTTTTTTTTGAGATCACCGATTTGTCCTTCAATGTAATGTCATCTGTAGATGCATAGCGGTCTTTGGCTTTAAATAGTAGCCAACTGTTTTTACCACGCCCGAAAGCTTTGATGAGGCCGTATTCACCCTTTAGCTTTTTGCCTTTCATCACAATGTGCAGCTTTCCTTTTTTCAGGCCGGCCATCAGTTCCCGGGTCATGGTTTTTTTGTCTTTCGTACCAGCATCTGCCGGTTCATAGAAGCCCTCGTCCCATACGATAACCGTTCCGGCACCGTAGCCGCTTGGAATGATGCCTTCGAAATTGCGGTAATCATACGGATGGTCTTCCACCATCATGGCCAGGCGTTTTACACTGGGATCGGTCGATGGGCCTTTTGGAACAGCCCAGCTTTTCAGCACACCTTCCATTTCTAGCCGGAAGTCGTAGTGCAGGTGCGACGCATCGTGTTTCTGGATCACGAAACGTAATTTTGGCGTATCGGCTTTTCCACCCGTAGGCTCTGGCGATTCCTTGAAGTTGCGTTTTTTTCGATAGCTGGTGAGTGCCATAACTGGTTTTACGGCAAGTGTTCAAAGCAGGTGCCAACGTCACGGCGGTCCTGCAAACAGACGGGGGCTAAAAAGCCCATAAAAAAACCCCGCATTGGGCGGGGTTTCGAGAAACAAATAAACTTATTGTTCGAGCTGGCTTTTTAGATTATCGACAGTTGTTTGCAAGTCTTTACCCAGCACTTTCTCGAGGCCAAGCAACAGGTGCGCGATTTTCATCCCAAAGTTTTTTGGCCCCTGGAATGTGTAAGTTACTTTCGTTTGACCGTTGCCGGCCGACTCGGTAGTCAATACCGCTTCCGAAATGCCTTTAAATGGTTTTTCGAAACGGATCTCAGTGGTGATTTTTTGGTTCAACGCAACGCTTTTAATTTCCTGCTCCCCTTTCCCAACATTTTTATGCTTGCTTTCCCAGGCGTAAATAAACCCTTCCTGGCCATCTATGCCAGTGGTGTGCACCGTTTGAGATGGGTCTGTCATCACCCATTTATTGTAGCGCTCCATATTGCGCAGGTAGCGCAGGTAGTCGAATACCGGCTCAACAGGCCGGTTGATAAGCACGCTGCGCGAAATGCTGAACTGGTTGCTTTGAAAGGCCGCGGCGATCAGCACAAGGGCAATAAGTGCCCCGATAGAGATGAAAACGATAGTCATATAACAATTAAAATTAATAAATTATTTCTGTACAAAATTAGGATCCATCCACACAATCTCCCAAATATGGCCATCAGGATCTTCGAAGCTGCGGCTGATCATAAAGCCATGGTCTTGCGGATCGCTCGCCTCCTTGCCGCCTGCTGCCAATGCTTTTTCTACCAGTTGATGAACGGCTTCGCGGCTTTCTGCCGATAAGGCAATAAGTACTTCCGTAGTTTTGGTGGCATCGGCAATGGGCTTGCGGGTAAAATCGGCAAAACGCTTGTGGGTAAGCAGCATCGCAAAGATCGTGTCGCTAATGACCATGCAGGTTGCTTGTTCGTCGGTAAATTGAGCGTTGAACGAATAGCCCAGTTCGGTAAAGAAAGCAATGGAGCGGGCGAGGTCTTTCACAGGCAGGTTAATAAAAACAGATTGTGTCGTCATAAGGCGTTTAAGCGGTTTAAATGGGTTATGGTAGCAAAAGTAGCCTGGTAATGGGACAAAAAAGCTGTGTAAATTTGCCTGATGTGAGGTGTGATCGCGACAAAACAGGCTTCAGGAGCCGTGGTAAGAAAAGTTGATTGGAATTGTATCTTTTGGGCAAGTGTACTATTATACTAACACAAATCTGTTTAAAAACATCGCTTATGGCTTAATTTACCCGTTTCTTTCTAAAGTAACTTCGTATAATTAATAATAAGCCACATGCTTTCTTTCATTCTTCAAACCGCCAATTCTGTGGCGGGCATTGCGTCAGACTCTATGGCGGGCGCGCAATCGGGTGCTGTCGGTATCCAACAGGTGCCAGCGCTGCCTCCCAACGAGATCTCTCTCTTCGATATCATCGTGAAAGGTGGTGTGATCATGATACCACTGGCCCTGTTGCTGGTGCTTTCCTTGTATGTCATGATCGAGCGTTTGATGCTCATTTCCAAAGCATCCAAGAAAAACCCTACGCTGCTGCCCAATGTCAAAGAAATGATCAACAAAGGAAGCCTGGATAGCGCACGCAACCTCTGCAAAACCGTCAATACGCCCGAGTCACTGATGCTTGAACAAGGCATTTCCCGCATCGGTCAGCCGATGAGTGAAATCCGCGAGGCCATGGATAAATCAGGATCGGCGCAATTGGCCGCTCTCGAGAAAAACATGAGCATCCTGAACATCACCGGGCGTATCGCTCCCATGTTCGGCTTCATCGGAACCATCATTGGTGTAATCAAGATCTTCTATGATATTTCGGTAGCCAAAACCGTGGAAATTGAAGTCATCTCTTCCGGTCTTTACCAGAAAATGATCACTTCCTGCGGCGGTCTCGTTGTTGGTGTGATTGCTTTTGTAGGCTACCACTGGCTTAATGCCCGCATCGACAAACTGGCTCATCGCATGGAAGAATCGCAGATCGCTTTTCTTGATATCCTGAACGAACCTAGTAAATAAGCTATAGCCAAGCGGCCAGACATCACACCAAAGTAACGTTTCAATCTGATTTAACCCATGGGACTACGCAAAAAAGCACACCGGGAAGCGGAAGTAAGTACAGAGTCGCTCAACGACATCATGTTCTTTCTCCTGCTATTCTTCCTGATCCTGTCAACCATGGTAAGCCCGAATGCTATCAAGGTAAATTTGCCAAGCTCTAAACCTACCAAACCGGTTGAGAACAACAAACATCCTATTCACCTGGACGTTTCGAGCGACAGGAATTATTTTGTAGAAAAAGAGCCGGTAGATTTCGGCTCCCTGGAGTCTGTTTTAACTGGAAAAATCGGAAACAATCCGGAGCCAACCGTCGTATTACAGATGGATAAAGATTTGAGCATACAAGACGCCGTGGATGTAATGGTGATCCTGGATAAACTCAAGTGCAAGATGATTTGGGCAACCAAGCCCTCAAACGGCAAATAAAAACGAATAGTTATGGTTTTATCACAATCAGAACAAACCAGGCATAAACTCATATCCTGGGGAATTTCCGTCGCAATTTTTGCTCTGCTGCTCCTGTTTTTTATTTTATTCATCATTGTAACGCCAAATCCGCCTTTTCCGGTAACGTCGGCGGGAGGCGGTGGCCTGGAGTTCAACATCGGTAACATGATCGAGGGCACCGGGAATGTAGATCCCAGCAATGGTATCGGCGAAGCTGTAAAAGTGGTCGAGAGCAGCCAAACAACTCCGCCACAGCCTCAGAATCCCACAGAAGAATTTGTAACTTCTGATAACGGTGAAGAGTCGGATATACAAAAGAGCGAAAATAAGCCGGCACAGACAGTCGTTATACCGGTTAAGCCCAAAGAAAAAACCATAGCAGAAAAAATTGCCGAGGCTGCGAAGAAAAATCAGGGTAAAAGTGCTGGCGGCGATGGAAACAGCGGGCAGGCCGGCGATGAAGGACGGCCCGACGGCAAGCCGAATGTGCACGGCGATGGTGGCACGGGCGGCGGCCAGGGCGGATCAACGGGCCCTGGGAAAGGACCAGGTAGCGGCAACGACCCCGGAGGATTTGGCTACAGTTTAGGAAATCGCTCCATCGTAACGCCGCCACCTATTAGTAAAGACACTCAGGAAGAGGGCACTGTGGTGGTGGAAATTACCGTCGATAAAACCGGGAAAGTAATCAAAGCTGAACCTACAGGTAGAGGAACCGACACCAACAGCCCGATCCTGAAAACAAAAGCCCGTCAGGCGGCATTGGCAACGCGTTTCAATGTGAGCGGCGAATTTGAGGAGCAGAAAGGAACCATTACTATCGTCTTTAAATTTTAATACGTTCGGCAGGTCTCACAAGGCATCAGGCAATGACCTATAAACAAACCCTCGACTACCTTTTTACCAAGCTACCCATGTATCAGCGCGTGGGCGCAGCGGCTTACAAAGCCAATCTCGATAATACCTTGGCTATTTGCGCCAAGCTGGGTAATCCGGAAAAAAAACTGAAATGCATTCATATTGCCGGAACCAACGGCAAAGGGTCATCGTCGCACATGCTTGCTGCCATTCTGCAACAGGCAGGTTATAAAACCGGTCTTTACACTTCGCCACATCTCACCGATTTCAGGGAACGGATCAAGGTGAACGGCAAAATGATCGCACAAGCCGACGTGGTTAAATTTGTAGAAAAGTACAAAGAGGCTTTCGAAGAAATAGAACCGTCTTTTTTTGAATGGACGGTAGGATTGGCTTTCGATCATTTTGTGAAAGAAGAAGTGGACATTGCCGTGATCGAAGTGGGCTTAGGTGGCCGGCTCGATTCCACCAACGTGATCAACCCGGTAGCTTGCCTTATCACCAACATCGGGCTCGACCACATGAACCTGCTGGGTGACAGCCTTCAAAAAATTGCTACCGAAAAAGCAGGCATTATCAAAAGCCGCGTGCCGGTTGTCATTAGCCAGACCCAACTGGAGGTAATTTCCGTTTTTAATGCTAGCGCCAAAGAACTAAAAGCACCCATAGAGTTTGCCGATAAAAACTATAAAGTCTTATCTCATGCCTATTCCGGGAACGTTCTGGCCGCTACGGTTCTTAACAAAAGGCTTAATCAACAGGTTACTTACGAACTCGATTTACAAGGCAGCTACCAGCTTAAGAACCTGCCAGGCGTGCTCAACATGGTGGATGTTCTCCGCAGCAAGGGCTTTATGATCGAAGACAAGGAAGTAACCCACGCACTACGCCAGGTACAGAAAATTACCGGCCTTCGCGGAAGGTGGCAGCTTATCTCGGAAAAGCCTTTGGTGATTGCCGATACAGGTCATAACGAAGATGGCATCCGCGAAGTATTGGCCAACCTGTCACGTTATACATTCCGTAATCTGCACATCGTGTTGGGGATGGTAAACGATAAAGACGTGTCGAAGATCCTGAAGCTGCTACCAAAAGATGCGCTGTATTATTTCTGTAAGGCGAGTATTCCGCGCGCTATGGACGAGCACGAATTGGCAGAACTGGCAAAAAAGGCCGGCCTTAAAGGCAACGTGTTCGGCACAGTGGCCGACGCGCTGGCAAGTGCTAAAAAACGGGCAACTACCAAGGACTTAATATTTGTGGGCGGAAGTACCTTTACGGTTGCCGACGCGCTGGATGGAGATAAGAGTTGATACAATGCCAGGAACACGTTTTTTTTTGTGGGAATAATCTCCTATTTTCGTGAAAACAAACGGTCCATCAAAAAAGTTACCTATACTCAGGACGAGCTTATTGTATTGATCAGGGAGAAAAACCAAAAGGCTTTTTCTTACCTGTACGATAACTACTCCAAAGCGCTGTTTGGTGTTATTTACCACATCACCAATGATCAGGAAGAGGCCGAAGACGTGCTTCAGAACGTATTTGTCAAAATCTGGAATCATTTTTCTTCCTACGACGAGCAAAAAGGCCGGCTTTACACCTGGATGCTGAATATTGCCCGAAATATGGCGATCGATAGTACCCGCTCGAAACACGAAAAAGTTAAAAACAAAATCCAGGAGGCAAGCGATACCGTATATCATCGAAATCGCATGTACACAGAAAATAGCAGCCACGAGACCATTGGGTTCAAAACGCTTATTGCCGGTTTGAAAGAAGATCAGCAGCAGATCATCGACATGGCCTATTTCCAGGGTTTTACCCAGGAGGAAATTGCGGGTCGGCTTGGCATGCCCCTTGGAACTGTTAAAACCAAAGTGCGGCAGGCTATTCTTATGTTACGCGAACTAACCAAAAAGGAGATTTTGCAGTGAACGTAGAGCAGATCATATCCTCGGGCTTGCTGGAAGGCTATGTGCTGGGAATGACCACCGAAGAAGAATCGGCATTGGTCAGGGACCTATGTGTGAAACATCCCGAACTTCTCGAAGAGATCCAGCAGATCGAATCGGCTCTGATAGGGTTAGGATCACAACAAACGCCAGCGCCTAACGATAATCTCAAAGACCGGATCGCCTCTCAGATTCAGTTCAGCAATGCGGAACCCGAAGCCAGAGTTGTTCCATTGAATCGTGTGGAGCCTGTTGCCGGCAAATCGTTTGGCTACCGCTTGGCTGTTGCTGCCAGTGTAGCCTTGCTCATAGCCAGTAGCGTTTATATTTACACACTCCACCGTCAGGTGTCTGACCTGGAGAACCGCCTGGCCGATGCCAGTGCTTCCAATACCATGCTTTCTGTTGAGATGGCCGCTGAAAAAGAATCGATGCATAAATTGGCAGCGAACTTCAGCATTGTTTCAGACCCTGGCATGAAAGCCATTCCGCTTAACGGCATGAATTCGCTGGCAACCCGTTCGGCCATGGTTCACTGGAATCCCGAAACCAACGACCTTTATTTTAATGCAACGGCCTTGCCACCAAGCCCGGGCGATAAACAATACCAACTCTGGGCAATTGTCGATGGCAAACCGGTGGATGCGGGCGTCATTGCACTCGAAAACGGCGTTGTTTTTCAGAAGATGAAACCCATTACGGGCGCCAAAGCGTTTGCAGTAACGATCGAAGCCTATGGCGGGAGTCCGAGCCCAAGCCTTGACACCATGTGTCTTTTAGGCAACGTCTAGTGATTTTCCCTCTCTGTTTTGCGGGGTTTAGGTATTATTTATATATTTATAAAAACGTAATTACAAAACAAAACCCAAAGCACATGAAAAAAAAATTGATCCTTACAGTGGCTATTCTCGGAATGGCAATTTCAACAGCGTTCAGCGCCATCACCATCCGCTACTACAACAAAGACTCTAAGTCGGTTACTTTTAAAGTAAAAATCGACGGCAGCACGAAAGAAGTAACTTTCGATGGCAGTAAAACATCCAGCGTAACCATTCAGGGCGGCGCCAAGGAAGCTGTAATCATTACGAGCTGCGGCGAAGTAAAAATTAAAGATGGCGCCAACATCGAGATCAAAGACGGCTGCATCAAAATCAACTAAAAACAGCAGATAAGTCTGTTTGGAAGCCATTCGCAACGCGAATGGCTTTTTTTGTATATCGAACGCAGCCCAATGGGACGCCACGTATCAGTTAAAGGATCAGGACTCTGTGGCTTTGATGGGCAATGTCGCAGCAAGGTGTTCCATGAGCTTCTGCATAACAGATTCTATCTGTGCGTAGGTTGACATGTCGGTGCTCAGGTAAACAAACATCAGGTCTAGTTTGCGCTCGCCCAGGCTTTGATATAAACCGTGTTTATTGAGGCGGTAGGCCTCGCGCATGCGCCGGCGGATGGTATTGCGCTTGTTTGCCCGCCGGTGTTTTTTCTTTGGAACAATAAATACAACCCTGGCAGGAAATGCACTTTCATAATCACTTTCTTTGAAAATAAGTTTGAGAGGGAAGTGACTCTTGGATTTTCCACCCGAAAAAAGGGCGTCTAATGCCTTTTTGCTGCATAACCGTTCGGCCTTATCAAAAGTAAAATCCATGAAAGCTATAAATACAGTGCCTGTTTTACCGCCTCATAACGAGGCGCGCCGGTTGCACGTTGGAGCAGGAATCAGCGTTTGTTAGCCTCTTTGATATAGGCATCCAGCGCGCCAGACATGCTCGGGTTTTTCGGATTCGGCGCATAAATGTCGAGCCGGTAGCCGTTTTTAATAAGTGTATTGGCTGTAGCTACGCCAAAGCAGGCGATACGCGTATTACCCTGTACAAAATTCGGAAAGTTATGTTTCAGCGAACGGATACCGGCCGGCGTAAAGAACACCAGCACATCAAATTCGTTGAGGTTTTTAATGTCGCTCAGGTCGGCACTTACAGTACGGTACATTACCGCTTTGGTGTATTTGATATGAAGGGCATCTAAAAAATCCACGATCTGTTCCTTTTGCACATCGGCAGCAGGCAGCAGGAATTTTTCATCCCGGTTTTTCCGGATCACGTCCACCAGATCCTGGATGGTTTGGTGCCCGAAGAAAATCTTACGCTTACGGTACTGGATATACTTCTGAAGGTAGTATGCGGTTGCTTCGTTGATGCAGAAATATTTCATGGACTCCGGAACGGTCACACGCATTTCGTTGCACATTCTGAAGAAATGATCGACAGCCATACGGCTGGTAAGAATCACCGCTTTATGTTCAAGAATATCGATGCGTTGTGCCCTGAAATCTTTAACCGGCAGACCTTCGATCTTGATAAATTGACGGAATGTTTCGATCAGGTTGTATTTATTAGCAAGATCGTAATATGGACTTTTTTCCGTTTCAGGTTTCGGCTGCGAAATAAGGATCGTTTTCACCCTGCTTTTTGGGTGATTGGATACCTCAATCGCCGGTTGCGGTGCAGCTGCCACCAGCTGTTTTTTTGTTTTAACGCCAACCTTCACGATCTTTTCTGCGGCGGCAACAGGCTTGCTTGTTTCGGCAATGCTTTTTACTTCTGCATGAACTTGTTTGTTGGCTTTAGTTTCGGTAAGCGGGCGGGCAACTTGCTTTTTAGCCGGTGCCGCTGCTTTTTTGGCAACAGGTTTAGCTGCCTTTTTTGGCGCTACTTTCACCGTTTTTTTAACCGGCGCTGCTTTTACAGCCTTCTTAGGCGCTTTGGCCGTCGCTTTTTTAGGAGCTTCTTTTTTCGGCGCCGCTTTTTTAACGGCATTTTTGGCAGCAGGCACTTTAGTTGCCGGCATTTTTTTGCTTACACTCTTCGTGGATTTACCCGTTGTCGAATTTTTTCCTTTCGTGGTTTTAGCTTTTGAAACTACGGTAACAGCCTTTTTTTTCTTGATAGCCATATTAAAAATTAACCAGTAAAAATTTTGTTAGTACAAGAAGAGGTAAGATTTCAAGTGCGCAAAGGTACAAAAAAATATAGATAATCCCAACGTTTTGTTCGGCTACAGATAGAATAAAGCCCCTGACAAAGCGCAACAGATAAAACAATCCACATAGCACGATAGCCGGGTAAAGAAACCATTCTGTAGGATATCTGGAGAATTGGATGCAAATGACCAGGGGAAGAAGGATGACTCCTAAAGTTTGCGAAAAAATAAAGACATTGAACGTGTATTCATTATACAGTTCCTGGTTGAGCGTGCTAAATGCGATGAAATAATTCACAGATAGTTTCACGATATACATCACCAGAATGACAGTTGTAAAAAACAGGAATTGTTTCAGTGGCGGGACATCCGGCAAGATAAAGCCGAAATAGCTGTTGACAACATGCAGAAGAAAAGCCATAACCATCACGAAGGCTGTTGAAAGAAGTACCGACATGCTTTTGGTGAGACGGTAATCTTCCCTGTAAAGTTGTTTGGCCGCCTGGTTGCTATACACCGACACAAATACCTGTAGTAGCTTTTTGGGATTGGTGAAGTTGAGGTAAACATAGATGCTGAACACCAGGAAGAGCAATACAATAGGCCAGTAGTACGGTGTTCCGTTCCTGAAAACCGGAGCAGCATCTACGGCCGGGAGCGCATGGTTGCTAAAGATAGAAACCGTGGCTTGCCCTACTGTATCGCGTACTTGCTCAACCAACATGGATAAGCTTTACAGCGCAAACCACCTCGAAATATTGAAACCCAGTTTAATCTGGCCTTTCGTCCAGGTGTCCTGTGTGGCGGTGAGCATGCTGCTTTCCAGGATGGCAGGAGAATTGGAAAAGTTGATGTGGAATACGTGTCCGCCGGTTTCGATTTCTACACCCACCGAAAGGGGATTATAATATCCGGCTGGGTTGCCTTTTTGGAAATCCGAGAAATTGTAGAAATAATCAGCTACCAGCGCAAAACGCTTGCTCAGTTTTACGCGTCCGCCAATACCGAGCGAAAAAAGCCCATTTTGATCCTGAACGCCGTTTTTGGCATTGATCTGTTGTTTGATGAAGTTTCGGTGCACGTATGTCGGGATCAGTTCCAACGACAAGCTGTTGTTGAACTTGCGGGCAATAATAAGCTGACTGCAATACTGGAAGCGGTGAGCCTCGTTGGTTTTAGCCGGACGAATGGTGCCTGCATATAAGTTAGAAGGCGTCATCGACGTATATCCCACATTGCCGTAGAAGCATACCGATACCGGAATTTTGTTATCGACACGTTGTGTCAGAAAACGCCATTTTACCACCGCATCGTTCATTTCTCTGAACTTACTGCGTCCAATGCCTACCGTAAGCTCATCGGTAATGCCATAGTCGAACGACATGCGTATGTCGGTGGAGTTATCCATGCCGAACGCTGTATGAGCAGCATCATTGAGTGGGTTTGGTGTAGAGCTGTTGTAAATATTGCCAAAGCGGTGTGTGATCCTGTAATCAAGGTTGCGTTTTTTTACCGTTTCGGTACTTTGCGCACTCACGATCTTGGTGGTTTTAAATGTTGCGTACACCTTGCGGGGTGCTTCCGTTTTTACATCGTCTTTCACGAGGTCCAAAAGATCGTCTTGCGCAAACGAAGCGAGAGAAGCAAAACATAACAAACAAAACATAAAAGGTCTTACCATATAGTTCGGATTTTGATTTTCAAAGATATACAAAAAAAACGGAAACCCCGGGGGCATCCGTTTTTACTTGTGAGGGGGTTAAAATGCTTTATTTTTTTTCGAAAGGTTCAAGCGTTGCATTTACAGTAATTTCGACTTCCTCTGCAATATTCTGCACATACATCGAAGGTACTTTAATATTATAGTCTGCCACCTTAAGTTTGAACTTGGCGTTCAGGAGAATATTACCGCTTTTAACGGTGAGCATCCCCGGAATTTCTACCTCTTTCGAAACACCATGTAGCGTCATGGTGCCTTTGGCCGTTACCCGGTATTCGCCATCTTTACTGTAATCTATCGTTTCGGCAATTTTTCCTTTGAAAGTGCAGGTCGGGTATTTCTCCGATTCCACATAGTTTTCATTGAAGTGCTCTTCCATCAGCGGTTTCGAAAACTTAAAATTAAGCATGGTAACTCCAAACTGCAGGTCGCTGGTCGTTGTTTTCATCACCACCGTTACTTTTTTGTTGACGGCCTCAATATCTTCCAGTGGTGCTTTTGAAAAAAAGGAGATCACGCCTCCATCCGCTTTGTTTTTATACAGCTGGGCCTGTGCAGTTCCAAATGCAGAAGCAAGGGTTAGGATACAGAGAATAGCGCGGAGCTTTCCGGATGGATTTTGTTTTGTTTTCATCGTTTCGATTTTCAAGGTGCTTTATCAAAATAAAATAAATTTACGCACACTATCAAGCCCCGGCCAGATATTTAATAAGCAATTGCGGAAGGGCATAGTGTTTTAGCTCATCACGTTTCACAGCCAAAAGGTCTGGGTCTCGCGGCGCTCTTTCCAGACTAAGTTCATAAAATGTGCCAAATATTTCCTGATGAGACAACACGTGCTTTTTAAGGGTTTTTATCGCGTCCACGCGAAAGCGGCCTGTCAGTTTCCGGAGTGACGGTTCAGTCAGTATAAGGTTTTCAGATGCCGGCCCATCCGTTTCGATGAGGTAAAACTCGTAAAGGT
Source organism: Bacteroidota bacterium (assembly GCA_036845295.1). GTDB lineage: Bacteria > Bacteroidota > Bacteroidia > B-17B0 > Aurantibacillaceae > UBA4416. Next base: position 4,777 of record DAIUED010000001.1, on the reverse strand, counting down.
TTTGCCAAATATCTTTCTGCGTGCGCTTGCGAATGTAAACCGTATTACCATAATTCAGGATAAGATAATGAAAATAGCGGGGTCGTATTTTTACCGTTTTAGCCTTTACCGGGAGTTCGGCTACCGTTCCTTTTTCCAGAGCCAGGCAATGTTCGCGTACTGGACAATCGTGGCATTTCGGGTTTTGTGGCCGGCACCACAATGCGCCGAACTCCATCATGGCACTGTTATGAAGTGCTGCCTGTTTCGGGTCCAACAACATATCGGCCAGCATCTGGAATTCTTTTTTGCCGGCTCCTGAGTTGATGGGTGTATGAATGTTGAACAGGCGCGATAATACCCTGTACACATTGCCGTCGAGCACGGCATGCGGCAGGCCGTAGGCAAAAGAGGCAACGGCTGCGGCTGTATAATCGCCAACGCCTTTAAGTGATTTGATGCCTGTAAAAGTATCAGGGAATTTGCCCCGGTGTACCGCCTCTATCGTTTTAGCCGCCGTATGCAGGTTGCGCGCACGCGAGTAGTAGCCTAGTCCCTGCCATAAACGCATGACCAAATCTTCGGGCGCATTGGCCAGATGTTTCACTGTTGGAAAGTGCTCGGTAAACTTGAGGTAGTAACTCAAGCCTTGCGCTACCTGTGTTTGTTGCAGAATGATTTCCGAAAGCCATATCCGGTAAGGATCGTCGGTATTCCGCCAGGGTAAATCCCGCTGATGCGTTTTATACCAGGTAATCAGCTTTTTGGAAACAGGGTGCGCGTTCTTCATGATTCGTCTGCTGCGTAAATACCCGCAATGTCAGCGACGTATTTTTCTTTAATTACCTTGCGTTTCAGGCTCATTTTAGGTGTTAGTTCCCCGCCTTCCACGGTCCATTCTTTTTTCAGAATACTTACCCGTTTCAGTTGCTCATAAGGTGCAAGCACTTTGTTGATTTGTTTAATGTGGTCGTTGATGAGTTTCCGTAATGCTTCGTGCTGGCTCATTTCGTCATTGGAGGTCCAGGCAATGCCGTGATCTTTGCAATATTCTCTGAAATTGGCAAACGAAGGCACAATAAGAGCCGAGGCAAATTTCTGATTTTCACCAACTACCATGCTTTGCTCTACAAACCGGCTTTCCTTAATCTTATTTTCGATCATCAGCGGAGCTATGTATTTGCCCGAAGTGGTTTTGAAGATTTCTTTTTTGCGGTCTGTGATCTTGAGAAAGCGGTTTTCTACAAACTCTCCTACATCGCCACTGTGAAACCATCCTTCAGCATCAATGGCCTCCTTGGTGGCGTCCGGATTTTTGTAATAGCCAAGCATGATATTAGGTCCTTTTATCAGGATCTCGTGATCGTCGGGCGAGATTTTAACCTGTACATTTTCGATAACCGGGCCTACAGTGCCAATGCGGATGTTGTCGCCACCATAATGATTTACACTGATCACTACCGCAGTTTCCGTGAGACCATAGCCCTGTAAACAAGTAATGCCTGCACATAAAAAAACCCGCTCGAGCTTAGGATTGAGCGCCGCGCCGCCGGAAACGATGCACACCAATTCGCCACCGAGTGCGTCACGCCATTTGCTATAAACCAGCATATCAGCCACTTTCCGCTGAATGTTATACCAGGCGCCATTGTTATTGGGAAGCGTATAGCGTTGCGCAAGCTGCAAGCTCCAATCGAAGATCTTTCGCTTAAAGCCAGTCAGCTTTTCGCCGGTGGCAGTTATTTTTTCGTACACACGTTCGATGAGCCGGGGTACCGAAACAAAGATGTGTGGTTTGATCTCTTTCAGGTTGTCGCCGATGGTTTCTACACCTTCGGCATAATAAATCGAAACGCTTTTATATAAATATAGCATGCTGATCATGCGTTCATACACATGGTTGAGCGGCAAAAAACTCAGCGCGCGCCAGTTGAGTTGGAATGGCGCCAGGTGTTGGCAGGCTTTTACGTTTGATACCAGGTTATGATGGGATATCATCACACCTTTTGGAGTGCCGGTAGTACCCGATGTGTAAAGAATCGTCATCAGGTCATCAGGCTTTACCCTTGCTTTGATGCCTTCTATTTTATCGGGGATAGCTTGTTTTTTCCCAAGCTCCAGAAAATCGCTGAAAGGCATAATGCCATCGAGCGGTGTAAAACTGATCACATGTTTTACTTCTGGAATTTCTTTTTCGATTGCCGCCAGGCGCGTGTATATCAGTTTGTCGGAAATAAAAACAGCTTTTACGCCGGCGTGGTTCAAAATATATTGAAGGTCGTGGCCACTGATGGTCGGGAAAATAGGTACTGAGATCATATTGGCCTGTTGGCAGCCAAAATCGCAGAAATTCCACTCGGGCCGGTTGTTGGAAATGATAGCAACACGGTCTCCTTCTTCGAGACCAAGAGCAAAAAGACCGTAGCTTACCCAATTGGTCCGGTCGATAAAATCATCGCTGCTGTATTTTTTCCAGCCGCGGCCGGCGTCGCTTTTTTCTTTGGCACACAGCAGATCGTCTTTGGTATAAGTGCCTTTGTATAGATCAAGAATATCGAAGAGGCGTGTTACTTCCATATCACGGATTTAGTTTGTTTAAAGATAATGAAATTGCAGCAAACCTTGTGCTGGTCGTCACATAGCAAGATGTTAAAGTTGCAGCAGCGACAAGATTTGTTGAAGGTAATGGCAGTCGATGGTATCAAAGGAAGCCAGGTCACTGCTATCTACATCCAATACGCCTTTCACTACGCCCAGGCTGTCGTGTAGCGGAATCACGATCTCGGAGCGCGAAAGCGAGCTGCAGGCGATGTGGCCGGGAAATTGTTCTACATCATCAACGATCAGCACGTCGTTCTGGTCCCAGGCACTTCCACAAACACCTTTGCCTTTGGTAATGCGTGTGCAGGCCACAGGACCCTGGAATGGCCCGAGCACGAGTTCGTTGCCGTTGACCAGGTAAAAGCCCACCCAGAAAAAATCCATTCCGTATTTCAGGGCAGCACAGATATTGCCCATGTTGGCTACAGGATCGGTTTCGCCTTGCAGCAACGCGCGGATTTGCGGAATCAGCGACTCGTATCTTTCTTGTTTCGTAGAACCTTCTATCAGCAGGTCTTCGGCCATAATGTGCGAATTAAATTAAAATGTATAATTTTATAATAAAACAAAGATAAGCGTTTTGCGTAGCCCTCGTTCGTATGTTTGAGATTTCCGTTTTCTGGTTTTCAGTTGCAGCTGTTCTGGCAGTGGGCCTTGGCGTGGTAACAACCATGCTTGCCTCAGAACGGAAACGTCACCACGAGTCGCGACGCGACTTGCAGGAGCGCATCTATACCCAAACAGAAGCCCTGCGTCATAAGGAGCAGGAAATAACCGACAGTATCCGGTATGCGCTTCGCATCCAGATGTCTATTATTCCTACAGCCTCGCGCGTGGAAGCTCTGCTCCCGCAAAGCGCCGTGTTTTACAGGCCGAAGGATATTGTAAGTGGCGATTTTTATTGGGTAGAGCAACTCGGCGACGAAGTGCTGGTGGCTGCCGTTGATTGCACCGGCCACGGCGTTCCGGGGGCCATGATGAGCGTGGTAGGCCTTAAGTCGCTGAACCAGGCGGTGCAGGACAAGCAATTGGCGCAACCGAGCGAGATCCTGCGCCATCTCGATATTTCCGTTAACGACACCCTCAGGCAGTCGTACGACGCTAATGCCGTGAAAGATGGAATGGACCTTGCTTTGTGCAGCATCAATTACAAGACGCTTCGTTTGCAATATGCCGGTGCTTTTAACGGCGTTTGCATTATCCGCAAAAACATAGCCAATACTTACCGTCCCGTCGGACCCCGGGAAGCGTTTTACGGCAGCGATCTCCTGGAAATAAGGCCCGATAAATTGCCAATAGGGAGCAATACCGATGGCGTGGCCGATACATACACAAACCACACATTTGCGTTACAGAAAAACGATCTCGTGTATATTTATACCGATGGTTATGCCGATCAGTTCGGTGGGCCGAAAGGGAAAAAATTCAAGTATAACCAGCTCAAAGAACTTCTGGTGTCGCTGGCCGGTGAGCCTGTGGCAAGCCACGCCGCCATTCTCGAAAAGCGCTTCGAAGAGTGGAGAGGAAGCCAGGAGCAGGTGGATGACGTTTTGGTTATTGGCATTAGGATCTGATGCTGCAAAAGTACTTTATAGCCATTGTTCCGCCCGAACCCTTGTTGTCGGAAATCCGCGGTATTAAACAGCAGATCGCAGATAGTTACGGAACCAAAGGAGCGCTTCGTTCGCCGGCCCACATCACATTGCACATGCCTTTCAGCTGGGAAGAAGCCAAAGAGAACCGTTTGATCGAAACCTTTTCTGCGTGCTTTTCGGGCGGGCCTTTCACTCTTCGTCTCCACAACTACGATTGCTTTGAACCACGCGTGATCTTTATAGGGGTAGAGAATAGTGAGCCGTTGGCGGATTTGCAGCAGGCCGTGGTGCGACGCGCCAGGCAGAATCTTCAGTTGTTTAACCAAAGCGACGACAGGCGTGGCTTTCATCCGCATGTTACAGTAGCATTCCGGGATCTCAAGAAAGCGGTGTTTTACCGTCTTTGGGACTACTACCAGCATCAGCCCTTTCAGGCGGCGTTTGAATGCCAATCCTTTTGCCTCTTAAAACACAATTCAAACAGTTGGGAGGTGTTTCGGGAGTTTGCGTTCAAAGCAGAATAGCACAGGCAAAAAAAATCTCCTGTTTTCGGCAGGAGATTTTTAATGTTCTGGAAAGGCGTCGGTTATTTCTTAACTAAA